>CAXTQD010000232.1:0-8805 GCA_964246175.1 uncultured Chthoniobacterales bacterium
GTTGTCCGCCGGAGCGGCGGCAGACGCCGGCGCGGCGTTGTTGGTCTTGGCGGCGGGCGTCTGACCCGGGAGGAGTTCCACGACAGCCAATGCGGCCGGCGAAGCGACGGCGGACGGGTCGCGGCGCCCGGCGGCGGCGATCAGCCTTTCGGAATGCTGCGTGTTCCAGCCCAACGAGCGGAAAGACTCGGCGAAGACCTGTTCGTTGGCGGGCGAGTAGTGCGCGTCGGACTGCGCGAGCCACTCCTCAGCCTGCTTCTCGTGGCCGTGGCGGTGTTCGAGCGTGGCGTGGAGGTAGTAGTACGTCAACGACGGGCTGCGGTCTTTGCGGTGCTCGTCCAGGTAGGTCTGCGCGGGCTTCTCGTCGCCTGCGAGCGCCTGGGTGAGCATCAGCTTGTACTGAAGAAAGCCGCGCTCGTCCGAGTGCGTGAAGCGGTTGGTACGCCCGAGCAGCCCCTCGAACTGCTGGCGGCTGTCCGCGTACCGACCTTGGCGGAAGCTGACCTCTGCCAGGTTGAAGCGCGCCGCCCACAGGTTGGGGTCCTTTTCGACGGCCTTGGAGAAGGACCAGCGCGCCTGGTCGTACTTGTGCAGGTGGAGATAGATCGCGCCGCGCAGGTTCCACACGTCAGCCTGTTCGCCGGGCTTGCCCGCTTCGGGAGCGTGTTCGAGCAGGTCGAGAGCGTGGGCGTAGTCCGCGCGGTTGAAGCGGTCCATCGCCTGCCAGTAGGCGCTGGCGGGCAGCGGGGAAGCCTCGGGGGTCGCCGCCGGAACCGCCGACAAACTGGACGCGCACAGCCAGAGGCAGGCCGCCAAGCCACCACCCCGCCACGGACCCAACGAGAAACGGGGGGGTGGGAGGACCGGGTGCTGGAAGGCTTTGCCCATAGGAATTTTCAGAGTGAGAGGGGCGCGCCCAGCCCTTCCCCGCAAAAGCTACCGGACCGTGCGTGCCTTGACAATCAACAAAAAATCCGGCCGCCGCACCGCGCCGGCCGGGGGGAGGAACAGCAGGCTCGCTGACGGGGCGCTTATAACCGAGGGCCGGCGTGGGCGTCAAGCCCTGCGTACAAGAATATTCTACTCAGACGCAGCCGGGCTTTCGTCCTCGGGCATGTCCGGCGCATCGGGCGCGGCGTTGCCTTCGGCCGCCGGCGGCGTAGGGGCAGCCGTTTCCTCGTCACCGGTCTGGCTGACGACGCGGGCGATGTCCTGGAGCTTTTCGCGGGGATCGAGATTGATGAGCCGGACACCCATCGTGTTGCGGCTAGTCTCGCGGATCTCGCTGACCCGGGTGCGTACGGTCTTGCCGCGGTTGGTCGTCAGCACGAGTTCGTCGGTATCCATGACGGTCAAGGCCCCGACGACGCCGCCGGTCTTATCACCGGTCTTCATCGTGATAATGCCTTTGCCGCCGCGGGATTGGGTACGGTATTCGTCAAAGCTCGTGCGCTTGCCGACCCCGTTGGCCCCGGCGACCAGGAGCGTCGCCTCGGGGTGGACGACGACCATCGCCACGAGGTAATCGCCGTCTTCCGGCCGGATGCCCCACACCCCCGTGGCCGTGCGGCCCATCGGGCGCACGTCCTCTTCCTGAAAGCGCAGGCTCATGCCGTCGTAGGTGATGAGGACCAGGCTGTCGTTGCCGTTGGTCAGTTCGGCCTCGATAAGTTCGTCGCCGTCCTCGATGTTGATGGCGATGATGCCGCCGCGGCGCACGTTGGCGTAGTCGCTCAACTCGGACTTCTTCACGATGCCCGCGCGCGTGGCGAAGATGACGTGCAGGGTCGGGTCGGTCCACGTCATGTCGTCGGAGCCTCCCTCGGGGAGCGGGACGATGCGGCGCTGCACGCGGATGGTCGCGGCGATCTTTTCGTCCGGGCGCAGTTCGAGGAAGTTGACGATGGACCGGCCCTTGGACGCGCGGCTGCCCTCAGGCAGTTCGTAAACCTTGGTGACGTAGCAGCGCCCGGTCTTCGTGAAGAACATCAGGAAGTCGTGCGTACTCGCCGTGAAGAGGTGCTCGACGAAGTCGCCCGCGTCGTCCTCGCCGCCCGCGCCCTCGCGCGTGCCCATGCCGATGACGCCCTTGCCGCCGCGTTTCTGTGCGCGGTACTCGCTGGCCGGCGTGCGCTTGATGAACCCGCCGTGGGTGATCGTGATGATCTCGCCCTCGTTGGCGAGGAGGTCCTCCATGTTGATCTCGCCCTCGTCGGGCACGATCTGGGTCAGACGCGGGGTGGCGTATTTCCTCTTGACCTCCTGAACCTCGTCCTTGATGAGCTGCAAAACGCGCGCCTCGCGGTCGAGGATGTCCAACAGGTCGCGGATGGTGGCGAGCAATTCGGCGTATTCGGACGTGATCTTGTCGCGTTCCAAGCCGGTGAGCTGGTACAGGCGCAGGTCGAGGATGGCACTGGCTTGGCGTTCGGTGAGTTCGTAGCGGCCCTCGTTGAAGCGGCGGGGGTCGCGCACCTCGATGCCGAAGCCGGCGATCTGGCGTTCGCTCCACTCCAGGGCGAGCAGCTTGACGCGCGCCTCGTCACGGTTGGCCGATTCGCGGATGATGCGGATGAAATCATCCATGTTCGCCAGGGCGACCAGGAAACCGTCCAGCACCTCGGCGCGGTCCTCGGCGGCGCGCAGCAGGTAGCGCGTACGGCGCAGGATGACCTCGCGGCGGTGCTCGATGAAGGCCCCCAGCGCGTCCTTGAGCGAGAGCAGCTTGGGCCGGCCGTGGTCGATGGCGAGCATGTTGACCGAGAACGTCGTCTCCAGGGCGGTGTGCTGGTAGAGGTTGTTGACGACGATCTGAGGGATGGCCTCGCGTTTGAGTTCGATGACGACGCGGGTGTTCTCGTCCGACTCGTCGCGCACGGCGGTGATGTCGGTGATGATCTTCGTGTTCACCAACTCCGCGATCCGCTCGACGAGCACGGCGCGGTTGACCGCGTAGGGGATGGCCGTGATGACGATCTGCTCCTTGCCGCCGCGAGTTTCCTCGATGGTGGTCGTGCCCCGGACCTTGAGCGAACCGCGCCCCGTCGCCGCGTAGGAACGAATGCCGGCGAGGCCGAGCAGGTTGCAGCCGGTCGGAAAATCGGGTCCCTTGATGTGGGTGAGGATTTGCTCGGTGGTGATGTCGGGGTTGTCCACCTGCGCGCACACGGCGTCGATCACCTCGCCGAGGTTGTGCGTGGGGATGTTGGTGGCCATGCCGACGGCGATGCCGGTGCCGCCGTTGATGAGCAGGTTCGGGAACGCCGCCGGGAACACGGTCGGTTCCGTGGTCGTCTCGTCGTAGTTGGCGGCGAAGTTGACCGTGTCCTTGTCCATGTCGTCCATCAGCGCCGCGCCGAGGTGCGTCAAGCGCGCCTCGGTGTAACGCATGGCCGCCGGCGGGTCACCCTCGACCGAGCCGAAGTTGCCCTGGCCGTCCACCAATCGCTCGCGCATCGCCCAAGGCTGGGCCATGTGGACGAGCGTGGGATAGATCACCGCCTCGCCGTGGGGATGGTAATTGCCCGAGGTGTCGCCGCAGATTTTGGCGCACTTCCGGTGCTGCCGGCCGGGAAAAAGCGAGAGGTCGTGCATCGCGTAGAGGATGCGCCGCTGCGAGGGCTTGAGGCCGTCGCGCACGTCAGGCAACGCGCGGGAGATGATGACGGACATCGAGTAGTCGAGGAAGGACTTGGACATCTCCTCGGCCACGTCGATGGGCTCGATTTTCTCGTTCGGATTGGGCATGGCAAGAACGTCGCGGGAAGCTTTCCCGCACGGAGATAGAAAATACCATTTCTAGCGGTCGGCGGCAACGGAAAACGCTAGGGGTTGAAGAAACGCTCCGCCCTTGCCAACATGCGCTTGCGGATAGGCTTGCTTTCCCTGGCGGGCGGCGCAAGCTACCTACCAATGAAGGTTGAACCGCCTCGGTATCATCGTTTCACGGTCGATGAATATTACCGTATGGGCGAGGTCGGCATCCTGGCGCCGGATGCGCGGGTTGAATTGTTGGACGGACAAATCCACGACACGCTTCCCGTTGGTCCTTTCCACTGCGGGGTCGGAACACGGCTCCAATCCATCTTTTCTGGTGTCGCGGCGGGTCGATGGCGGGTGCGCGTCCAGTACCCGGTTCATTTGAACAGTGGTTCCGAGCCTGTGCCCGATCTGGCTTTGGTCAAGCCACGCGCGGACTACTACGCGAAGAAGCGTCCACGGCCAGCGGAGGTGTTCCTGCTGGTGGAGGTGGCCCAGAGTTCACTGCCGTTCGACCGCAAGGAGAAGCTCATGGCCTATGCGCTGGCCGGCATCACGGAATACTGGATCGTCAACCTGAAGGCAAAGTCGGTGGAGGTGCTCCGAGGGCCACTGCCCATCGGCGAATACAGCCAAACGACTCGCCACAAGAAGGGCGACACGGTTTCGCCTGCGGCGTTCCCCGACCTACAAATCGCCGTCGCCGACGTTTTCTGAGCGGCTTCACCCCTCCCCGCGCGCCTGCTGCCACAGGCCGTAGACGTTGAGCGCGGCGATGAGGACAGCCACTGTCCATGCCGCCACCCGCATCCAGCCGGCGTTGACGAAGCGGCCCATCAGCCGGCGGTCGTTCGTGAACATTACCAGCGGCACCACCGCGAAGCTCAACTGCACGCTGAGCACCACCTGACTGAAGATGATCAGCTTGCCCGTGGCACTCTCCCCGCCCCACGCCGCCGCCACCGCCGCCGGCACCACGGCCAGCCCCCGGGTCACCAACCGTCGCAACCACGGACGCAGCCGCAGGTGGAGGAAGCCTTCCATCACGATTTGCCCGGCGAGCGTGCCGGTCAGGGTGGAGTTTTGCCCGCTGGCCAGAAGCGCCACCGCGAACAACCCGCTCGCCAGCGACGCGCCGAGGGTGGGCGTCAGCAGGTGATAGGCGTCCTGGATTTCGGCGACCGCGTGCATCCCACGCCGGTGGAACGCCGCCGCGCTCAGGATCAAAATGGCCGCGTTGATGAACACGGCAAACCCCAGCGCAAGATTCGAGTCCCAAGTTGCAAAATGGATCGCCTCCGCCCGGCCCGCGTCGTCGCGTTCGTAGGCACGCGTCTGCACGATGGAGGAGTGCAGGTAGAGGTTGTGCGGCATGACGGTCGCCCCCAGGATGCCCAGTGCGAGGTAGAGCGCCTGGGGGTCCGTGACAACCTTCGGCCGCGGCACGATCCCGCCGAGCACCCCGAGCCAGTCCGGCCGCGACGCCACGATCTCGTACAAGAAGCACACGCCGATCAGCGCGATGAGCCCTCCCACGAACGCTTCCAGGTAGCGGAACCCGCGGTGTTGCAAGAGCAGGATCACCAGCACGTCCGCCGCCGTCAGGCACACGCCTAGAACAAGCGGCAAGCCAAAAAGAAGGTTCAGCGCAATGGCCGAGCCGATCACCTCCGCCAGGTCGCACGCCACGATGGCGACCTCGCAGAACAGCCACAGGAGGACGCTCACGGCGCGCGGGTAGCGTTCGCGGCACGCCTGCGCGAGGTCCTGTCCAGTGACGATGCCCAGCTTCAAGGCGAGGTGCTGCAAGAGCATCGCTAGTAGGTTCGACCCCACGACGACCGAGAGCAGCAGGTAGCCGAACTGCGAACCGCCGGCAAGATCCGTCGCCCAGTTGCCGGGGTCCATGTAACCGACAGCCACCAGCGCCCCCGGCCCGGCGAATGCCAGAAACCGCCGCCACCACGACGCACCCCGGCCTGGGACCTGCACGGTAGCGAACGCCTCGGACAGCGAGGGTTTGCGCGTGGAAGCAGCCGGGACGGCATTCATAGACAAAACAAAGTTAGTCCAGACTAACTTTGTTTGTCAAATTGAGTTTTCGGCGAAGGCCAGCGCCAAGTTGGGGTTGATATCTTCGCTGACCGGCGTGACGAGGCCGGCGGCGAGCGCTTGCGCGGCGACGGCGGCGATCATGGCGGCGTTGTCGGTGCAGAGCGCGGGCGGGGCCAGAAGGAGTTCGATACCCTCCCGTGCGCAAGTCCGGGCAAACTCCGCGCGCAGTCCCGTGTTGAGGCTGACCCCGCCGCTGACCGCTACCTGTTCGCGGCCGGCCTCTCGCGCCGCTCGCAAAGTCTTGCGCACGAGCACGTCCACGACGGCCTGTTGGAAGGATGCGCACACGTCCGCGAGTAGCGGGCCGTCCTCCCCTGCCCTCCCTGGGGTGAGGCCAATCCGCGGCAGGAGGTAGCGTACGGCCGTTTTCAACCCGCTGAAGCTGAACGCAAAATCTCCGCTGCCGAGCATGGAGCGTGGCAGGGCGAAGCGCGCGGGGTCGCCGGTGCGCGCGAGCCGGTCGATTTGCGGACCACCCGGGTAGGGCAGGCCGAGAAGCTTGGCGACCTTGTCGAACGCCTCGCCCGCGGCGTCGTCGAGCGTGCCGCCCAGCCGCCGGTACTGGCGGAATCCTGCGATGTCCACGAGCAGCGTGTGCCCACCGCTGACGACGAGCCCCACCGCTGGCCGCACCCCGTCCGCCCCGCCGAAGAACGGGGAAAGCAGGTGTCCCTCCAGGTGGTTGACGCCGACGTACGGCTTCCCCGCTCCGAGCGCGAGCCCCTTGGCCGCCGCCGCACCGATCATCAACGAACTCGCTAGTCCCGGCCCCGCCGTCGCGGCGAAGGCATCCACTTCCCCAAGCGCCACCCCGGCCTGGGCCAGCGCGTGCGGGAGTAAAAGCGGCAACTCAACGAGGTGTTGGCGCGATGCAGCTTCGGGTACGACGCCGCCGTAGGCACGGTGAAGATCAATCTGCGAGGCGACCTCGCTGGCGAGGAGTTCATCGTGCCCACGCAGGAGCGCCACAGCCGTCTCGTCGCAGGACGTTTCGATGGCGAGGACGAGCGAATGAGCGGGCAAAAGCATGGCAGACCAGCGAACGTTTTGTTACGCCTCCCGGATGCGGGTCCGGCTCTCGCCCACGATCCTCAACCGTTGCGCGATAGATTCGGTGCGAAGCAGTTCGAGCAGCCGCGGGATCATCGTCAGGATACTGTCGCGATCCTGCCGTGTGAGGCGAAGCACGATGATGCCGTGATAGACCGAGGATGGGTAACGACGAATGTCTGCAAAGTCGAGGTCGAGCGTGATCAGGACACGCCGCTCTCGCGGGATCGCTTGCGCAATCGACTGATCGTCCGCGCCGCCGAGTTCCTCATCATAAACTGAATGTGCGTCGTGTCCGCTGTTCCGAAGCAAACCGGCTGCTTCGGTGGGCATGTTCTCGTCGCGCTTGAACCTCATGCCGTCGTGCAAAGAGGCGTCGCGACGACCCTCTCGCGGGCGAGGTCAGCCGCATACGCCACTGCCGCCGCCACATCCTCGGGACGTACCGCAGGATAGCTCTGGATGATTTCGGCTGGCGTGCGGCCAGCAGCCAGGTTGTCGAGGGCAACCGCCACCATCACCCGCGTACCCTGGATGCATGCCTGGCCGTGGCAGACGTTTGGATCAACGGAAGTGCGCTCCGCCCAATGCATACGCAGAAGCTTAAGCTCCGCCTGCTTCTGGGTCAACGCACTGCACCATGCAAGGCTTCCTCCACCCCGTCGCACAACTTGCCCACCCAGACGAGTTCCTCGGCCGTCAGATCGCGGCGGTGAAACTGCCGGATGTCCTTGAGCGCATCGAGCAGGGCGAACTTCTGGTCCGTGTGCGCGAACCCTCCCGGGTACACCTGCAAAAGGCGCTGCAACGGCCGGAGCGCGCGTCGCTCGCACCAGTGGTCGACCAGCTTATCGAGCACCCGGAAGAGGTCCATCGTCGGCCCGGCAGTTCTAGGACTTCTTCTCGCCGTCCTTGCGCGCGGCGAGCTGCTGGCGGTAGATCATCGCGCCCTTGAGGGCGTCGAGGGCGCGTTCGAGCTGCGGGTCGGCAGCGTCGCCGTAATCCTTCTTGCCGTCGTCGCCGGACTGTTGATCGACGTTGTTGCGCCGGGCGTTGAGGGCGCGCTCCTGATCAGGAGTCAGCGCCACGTGGATGGTCGGGGTGACGCCGTGTTGATGGATGACCTGCTTGCTCGGCGTGTAGTACTTCGCCGTCGTCAGCCGTACCGCCGAGCCGTCCGGCAGCGAGATCACGCTTTGTACGCTGCCCTTGCCGAAGGTCGTTTCCCCCACCAGAATCGCGCGGTTGAGGTCCTTCAACGCCCCCGCGACGATCTCCGCGCCGCTGGCGCTGCCGCCGTTGATGAGCACGGCCACCGGGAAGTCGCCGCGCGGCTTGGCGTTGGCGCTCGTCGGGTATTCGCGGCGCGTCGAGGCGGCACGCCCCTCGGTGTAGACCACCATCGTCTTGGGCGGTAGGAACTGCCCGCACACGTCCACGGCGCTGTTGAGCAGGCCGCCCGGGTTGTTACGCAAATCCAGCACGAGCGCCTCCATGCCACCCTTCTGGAGGTCGTCCAGGCGGTGGCTGAGTTCGTCGGCGGTCGGTTCGTTGAACTGGATGATGCGCACGTATCCGACCTTGAAGCCGCCGGTCAGCGCGGGGTCGAGCAGGTGCGTGTCCTTGACGCTCTCGACCTTGATCTCCGTGCGCACGAGTTGGATGTCGCGCACTTCCTTGCTTGCTGGCCGCAGGATTTGCAGGGTGATCGGGTCGCCTGGCCGGCCCTTGAGCGCGGCCATCGCGTCGGAAAGCTGCATCTTCTCGGTGGTGGCACCGTTGATCTTCAGAATCTGGTCGCCGCTGACGAACCCTGCCTTGGCCGCGGGGGTATCTTCCATCGTGGACACGACGATGAGCACGCCGTCCTTGGCCGAGACG
>CAXTQD010000233.1:0-7954 GCA_964246175.1 uncultured Chthoniobacterales bacterium
CGTCTTTGCCCAGCGTGACGTTGGCGACCACGTGGTGGCTGTGGAGCTGGGGATCAAGCTCCCGGCTGGCGTCGTGGCGAAACACCGCCGCGCAGACTTGCCCCGTCTCTTCCCGTTGGCGCAGGGTGACCGCCTGCTTGCCCTGCACCTGCCGGGCGGCGAAGCGTTCCAGTTCCGAGAACGCCATCTTGGCGGCGCGCTCGTGGGCCTCGGCCAGGCGCGCGTCGAACATAGACTGGACGGACACACTCTTGGAGGCGGCGCACTGGAAGTCGTAGAAGCGCACCTCGCCACCGCCACGCTGCGTGAGCTTTTCTTCCCCGTCTGGCGTCAACCCCACGCGCAGGTTCTCAAAGCGGGTGTCGCCGGCATCAATGCCTTGGCCCTCGATGCCCCAAGCCCTCGCCAGTTCACCCTGCCAGACGCCGGAGACTTTCTCGTCCTCCGAGTAGTAATCATTCGCGCAAAGATGGTTGCCCAGGTAGGTCGAACCATCCCGGATTTTTGCCATCGTGAACACGGGATCATCATGCGGGAAAACACGCCGGTTTACCAGTCGGACGAACGGCCGGCCGCCGTCAAAAATCCTGTTTTCAACTTAAGCCTGCGGGCTTAATGTGACCGTACGCAAAGTTTGTACATCTGAACGAACGAACCCCATGGGAAAAGCCTACCGAACGATCCAGCCTTCCAGGTACGAAGGCAAAGTCACTCGTGAAGCGGTGGCCACGGCGGTGCGGAGCCTATCCGAAAGCCAGAATAGCGTGCGGATCAAGGCCGTGGCGGGCAGCGATCTGGCGCAACGCAAAGGGCGCAGCCACGCAGTGGTCACAACCAAGAAAGGTTAGCAGGCAAGCCGAAGATGCCTGCGTCGGCTGTACCCGCCAACTACGACCTGAATGTCTTCATCAACTGCCCGTTTGACCAGAAGTACCTGGAACTCTTTCGGGCGGTGATCTTCGCGGTGCACGACTGCGGCTTCATCGCCCGTTGCGCCCAGGAGATCAACGACGCGAGCCAAGTTCGCATCGCCAAGATTTTCGACATCATCTCGGAGTGCCGCATCGGCATCCACGACATCTCGCGCACCGAGGTGGACAGCGCTTCCAAGCTGCCGCGCTTCAACATGCCGCTGGAACTGGGCATGTTCCTCGGAGCCAAGCAGTACGGCGACGCGGTGCAGCAGCGCAAAATCTGCCTGATCCTGGAGCGCAAAAAGTACGACTACCAGAAGTATTGTTCGGACATCGCCGGCCAGGACATCGCGGCGCACGGAGGAAAAGAAAGCCTCATCATCGCCGCTGTGCGTAATCTGTTGGCCGGGACGCTGCGCAGCAAGATCATTCCCGGTGCCACGGAGGTCCACCAACGCTATCTGCGGTTTCGCTCCGAACTGCCGAAGCTGCGTCGGGCGCTCAAGCTCACCGCCGCCGAGGTCGGGTTCATCGAGTACACCAACCTGGTTTCCGGGTGGTTGCAAGCTCATCCCAAGCCATAGTCCGGAGAGGATCTAAGGTCGCGCGGCAAACCGCTTCGACGGCGGCAGGGGCCAGATGGCCGTCGTGCCACAACGGCAAACCTTGCTCGGCGATGTTCCGGTACACGCTGTTGAGCCGTGTGCGAGCACGGGCGTAGGTTTCCGGGTTCACTCACCAGGATGTCTTTGGAAAGCGGTAGATCGGCAAGCAACGCACGCAGGCGACGGCGTAGAACGCCGGCGTCAGCGGCGGGAGCGTGCAGGAGCACGAACAAATCGAGGTCGCTATCTGGACGCGCTTCTCCCCGCACGCGGCTGCCGAAAGCAATGATGGCTTGTGGCTGACAGGCCGCGACGATGCGCTCGATGGCGGTGGCGACCGTCGCTGGACGCAAAGCCAGATCGTCGTGGGCGAGCAGCATGAAAAAAGAGGTTGGTCTTTTGACGGGTCTGCCGCAAGCCTGGAGGCAGCGCGCTGCACGCAGACCAAGCATCCTGGAAAAGAAATACCCGCCCTGGTGCGCATCGGCGAGAAAGTCACCGAGAGGCGTGGCGGGTTTGTTGCGGCAATCATCAGGCCAGCAAAACGAGGAGACAAGCACGTTTTCCGATTTTGCGGGCCTTCGATTTCTGCTTTGTATTACTAGGATGCTCACACCCCGCCAGTTGGCCGATGCACGGGCGACCTACGCGAGCATGGTCATCACCGGCACGAGCCTGACCGAGGCGGAAGCGATGGAGATTGCCGAGGAGTTCTACGCCAGCGACGAGCCGGCGCGGCTCTCCGCGTTGCGGACCCATCCCGAGATGAGCTACGAGGAGCTGAAAGCGGAGTTTCAGCGTATGGGGCTTCTGAAAGGACCAACCGTACCCAAGCCAGGTCCCGACAAAATCAAACTAGACTAGACCAGATTCAAGCGGCATCTTGGAAAGAGCATGATTACCGTCAACACCCACGAGGCAAAGAGCCAGCTTTCCGCCCTGCTAGCCGCGGTGGAAGACCAGGGCGAGGTGGTCGTGATTTGCCGCCACGGCAGGCCGGTGGCCGAGCTGCGTGCCGCCAACACCCGCACGGTCGGTCCCGACCCGTTGCAGCTCCATCCGGAACTGGCGGCCACGATCCTCTATGATCCGACCGAGCCGGCGTCCGAGGACGAGTGGCCGGGCGAGTTCCGCTAGTTTTGCCGAAGGTAGTCGTTCCATGCTGCTTCTGGACACGTGCACGCTGCTCTGGCTGACCAGCGACCAGGCCAAACTCTCCTCCGCCGCCCGGCAGGCTATCGCCGCCCACCGGGGCCAGCTCTACGTTTCGGCCATCACGGGCTTCGAGATCGCGCAGAAGGTGGCCAAGGGCAAGCTGGTGCTCTCGCGACCGCCCGCCGAGTGGATGGAGCTGGCGTTGCAGTTGCACGGACTCAAGAGCTTGGCTTTGGAGATGGATAGCGCCATCGCGGCCGGGGCGTTGCCAGCCTTGCACGCCGATCCGTTTGACCGCCTCCTGATCGCCGTGGCTCAGGCCCACCGCCTGACCTTGTTGACGCCCGATCCGCTGATCCACCAGTATCCTGCACTGACCACGCTCTGGTGATGGGGAAGGTCAGTGGCCGGACAAAGGACAAAGATGGCCTCGCGGGTGAAAAGAGGTCGCCGCAGGCCGGGCTAACGCAGGGTGCGCAGGAAAGCGACCATGTCGATCTTCGGGCCATCAACCGGACCGACCGACCGTGCTTCGGCCAGAGCCGCGGTCATCTGGCGGCGCGGCGGCACCTTGGCAGCCGGACGGCGTTTTGCGCAGATCTTGGCCACACGTTTTTTAGGAGCAGGTTCCGGAGCTTTCACGGCAAAATCTAATCTTTGAGTCCACCGGTGACAACGCTTCCTAACCTCTGGAATGGTGAGCGAGGTAGGCGTTCTGAGCCGTGAGCAGAAGGTCTTGCTGGGTTTGTTCGAGCCGGGTCAGGAAGGCAGTTTCAGCCGTACCCGTCGCATTTGCTATCTCAAAGGTGCGCGTGTCCCAGGGTTCTTCTCCCTGCCAGCTTGCCGCCGTGAAGGCCGCTTCAGGAAACAGGTCGCGCAGCCCGGCGACAAACTTCATCGCCCCG
This sequence comes from uncultured Chthoniobacterales bacterium, assembly GCA_964246175.1. Lineage (GTDB taxonomy): Bacteria > Verrucomicrobiota > Verrucomicrobiia > Chthoniobacterales > SZAS-18 > CAHJWO01. Next base: position 3,580 of record CAXTQD010000233.1, read on the forward strand.
GCTTCGGTCATGCCAAAGGTTTCGGTGACTTCCAAATCACTGCCGGGTAGCTCGATTGGTTCATCCAGAGGAAACGACCAGGCCCAGGGATGCGTGTTGACCCGGACCTTGAATTGCCGCTTGCCGAGGAGAAAGTACCAGGCGCGGCGGAGCAGGTAGAAAGGCCAGAGAACCATGGCTTGGAAGCCTACCATCGAAAGCTGGCAAGGAGCAAAGAAATTATGAGTAGAGACACAATACGTTTAATCCAGGCTTAAAGCATCGGCACAACGTGACAACAACCGAACGCTGTTCTGTTCATGTTCAGTCTCAATCCTGTTCGCGCCACTAAGAGTATACTTCTACCTTGATGAAACGCACCGGAACCGAACGCCAACGAAACAGGAGAGAACAGCCTGACGGTTTGCCTCCCAGAAGTGACAGCCCAGCGTTGGGGGTGTTACGATGTCCGCATGAGCGTGACGGAAATCCTCACAGAACTTCCCAAGCTGACCCCGACCGATCTGCGGACCGTCCGCCGCAAACTGCTTGGAATCGCCGAGGAAAACGACGAGGTGTCCGCTTGCGACGCCGCCGCCTTGGAGGACGCGCAGACCCTCGACCGCTTGGAGGCCGCACGAGCTTGGGTTTGCGCAAGACCGCTTCAATGCTCATGCCCTCTGCTTACCAGAACTTCCTGCTCCTAGGGACCATAAGGTCCCATTCATCCTAAACGTGAATATGGAACTCGAACAAAATCTTGAGAAGAAAGAGATCAATACTCTGAGATTCATTTGGAAGCCTTTGAACAATAAACGGAGGTACATCCAACCTCAATCGATTAAAGAATTAAAGGAAAAAGGAGTGGAGCGAAACCCTCACCTAACAATTGCTGGCCGCAGCCTTTTTCTAGATAACGAACTACTCAAGTTGTTGCATCAATCTGTTGAGATCATATCCAACTCCAAAATACTAAAAAATCTATTTACATACCATTCGGTTTACAAAGCATTTTTTAGCGTTTTAGAAAAATCAGTAGGCGATAAGATTACAGGCGATTTTTCCCCGGTCATTCTCAGAGAAATTTCAAAAGAATTAAATGGGCTTCTAGATAAAAGAGAATACACGTTTGCATTGCGAGGCGTCAAATTTGTTAGCATCAAAGAACTTTGCATGGGTGAAGTTGAATTAGCAGAATTTGACGAAGTGCTACTACAAAAAGCTTTGGACTACGAGAAGCAATCTACTGACGACCCCGAAGTTATTGGAATGCTTGAAGACTTTCTTCGCAAGGCTTTTCTCGGCAAGATCGTTGTAACTGCTTCCGGTTATGGAGATTCGGATCGTTCAAGGAATGAGGCTCGAACAAAGGCTCGACTGGCTGTAAATTATCTTCGATTTTTGAGTTGCATACTACTGCATGATAGGGTTCACGAAAACTTGCTGAAAATTTCTTTCGAGGACGAAACTTATTTGGGCGGAGAACAACTTTTCTTTAAGTCTTCAAAGAAAGATTTGATTACCATGAGTTCGGGAGTAGGGAGGAGGAATTTACAGGATTTCCCTCTCAGCGAAGAAAGAATTCAAGAAATTTGTAGCAACATCTTCTATAATGATTTTTGTGCCTTTGCATTCAGCAACCAGAAAACACAAGTTGAATCTACCATTATTGTAGCAACGCACTGGATTGGAGAAGCTCAGCATGACTATGATCCAGAGTCATCTTTTCTGAAGTTCTGGACTTCTTTAGAGTCGATATTTACAACCTCGCACAGCGATATAACAAAGAATCTGGCTGAGGGTGTATCAGCACTGTTAGTATTTAGTGGCTATAGGTTTGCGCCGCTTTCGGACTTGCAAACAATCTACAAGGACGTGTCCAGTTTGTACGCGTTACGCTCCAAAATCGTACACAGAGGAAACTTAGATCAACTGACACATCAGAACATTAACAAAATGGCGATGTATGCCGCTTATACCATTCTTGCGTTACTAGACCTGCGAAGTCGTGGATATACATCCATGGCCGAGATACAAAGCCATACAGAGCGTTTACACAAACAAGCTAACGCGGAAGCAAACCGCCAAAGCAATGGCGAGAGCAATTGACAAGTTTCATCTAACTAAAACGTTTGTTTTCGAGACAAAGCAATCCGTCACCCAACTTAGGAAAACGAGAAACATTCTCTCGGGAGCCGTGTTCCAGCCTCACACAAATTACTTGGAATGTGAATGGGCTCTTCGTTCTCCACAACCCTCTGAGGTTGTGTGAAAACGCGGCCTTTTCCTGACGTGGGTTACTTGGATCGGTCATGCGTCACATCTCGGGCATCCTCACCGAGCTTCTCAAGCTGACACCGGCGGGTCTTCCGACCGTCCGCCGCAAGTTGATGAACTCACCGAGGAGAACGACGAGGTGTCCGCTTGCGACGCCACCGCCCTGAAGGCGCGCAGACCCTCGACCACTTGGAGGCTGAGGCGATAATTGCTTGGGCCGTGGCACCATGCTGTGGTGAGAATGATAAGCGACCCAAGGCAAGAGAGATCAAAAGGCCAGCACCTGCAAGCGTCCCGTCTTTGCTGCCGCCCACGCCAGAATCTTGGTGTCCGCCGTCACCAGAACAGCGGCAGCGCGCTGGGCGGTGGCGACGATGAGGCGATCCGCCGGGTCACCATGGAAGTCTTCCAGCCGCGCACTGGCGATGGCAATTTCTGGCTGCAAAGGCCAGATGGAGCAAAGCTGCCGGGCAAGCATCTCGTGGACGCGGCTGTCCAGATCGGGATGGAAGTGGACGCGGCCTTTGGCTTCGAGCATCGCCGCTTCCCAAATCGTGATGGCCGCCACGCCAAGCCGGGCATCGGCAGGCAAGAGCGACACGAGCTTTTGCGCCCGTGGGTCCCGGTTGAAGAACCAGATCCACGCGTGCGTGTCGAGCAGATGAGTGATAGGGAGCACTGTTCCCTTACCGGCTCAGGGTCATTGGTCCGCTTCCCAGGCTTCGCCCACGGGAGCTTCGAGGTCGCCAGTGAGCGTGGCCATGCCTTCCATCGTGCCGTAAAGCTCGGTGGGAGAAAGCGGCCGGGGCGCGGTGGGCACCAACCGGGCCACGGGGCGGCCGTGTTTGGTGATCGTGATGATCGTGCCTTGCTCGCTGACCTCATCCATGAGTTGCAGGCAGCGGGCCTTGAACTGCCCCGCAGGGAGGGTGATTTCCTGAGCGTCCATGGTTTGTGACTATAAGTGTGACCATGCTAAGAAGCAACAAGTTTTCCTCCGCTTAAACGTAAGGAGATCAAACGTCGGACAAACGTCTTTATTGTCTCAAAACGGGGCGAGTATCCTGCCGCCGGCAGAAACCACCCCACCGCTGAAAACCAATGGGCGGCGCAGCCGGGTCATAAACCAAGCTATGCACTCGGCTTCGTGTCAGGAGTCGGCACCGCCTCTGCGGGACCTGGCTGTTGAGAAGAGCCTGCTTCCAACATGGCGATGGTTGCCTTCCGCAGTTTGCTTGCCTCCATACGAGCGGCGGCAAGCACGGCGGCGGTGGCTGCTTGGGGCGGATTGAGGAGCGCCAACCACAGGTGTTGAATGCCGATCCAATTGTGGCGGTATTTTCGCGCCGCCCGGCCTGCTTTCGTGATGAGCCGCCGGTATTCGCTCGTGTAGGGCCGGTCGGTGGCCGCGAAAGTGGAGGGAAGCGGTGCGAAAACCGTGCAGACCGCAGCCGTGGCTTCGTGGAGGGAGAGCGTCATGCCAGGAAGCATCTTGGGCTGGCAAAGAGCGTCCACTTGTAAAATGGCGAGGAGCAAATGGGGATGCCGACACTCAGGATGCCCCAGGTAAGCAGCCTGCCGCCTGGAAAGCGCCAGAGCTTGTTGTGCCCGCGGTGTGAAGTTGCGCGGGACCGGCAAAAAGCGGTGGAGCAAGCCGCCAAGAGATCCAAAGAGCGTCACGAGAGAAAAAGGAAGCCGCCTGCCCCGAGTTGATCCCGAGTTGTGCGTAGGTTCGGGAGAGGCCGATTCAATCGAAGGAAATCTTGCGTGCCTCTTCCTCGATGCTGGCGCGGTGAGACTGGGTACGTTGCTGGCTGGCCTGTTGCTGTCGGGCAACCTGCGTCTGCCACTGTGCTTCCTTCTGGTTGGCCTCTGCCACGCAGAGCTGAAGCGTTTCTTTGTGGTACTTCTGCACCTCTTCCATCGTGGTGCCATCCAGGATGATTTTGTCTCCCGTGACCCGAGCAATCCCAGGTCGGTGCATGGAAGTGAACCGCGGCGGCATGTTCCACGTTTGGATAAAAAGCTCGGCCCACTCTGGCGAGGGCCGGCGTGAGAGCCGGAAAGGAATTTGGTAGAGGGCGCTGCCCCTGGTGCCATCCATCTTCGGTTGCGTCAC
>CAXTQD010000233.1:7964-8764 GCA_964246175.1 uncultured Chthoniobacterales bacterium
ATGCCGATGATCTTGATCGGGCCAGCGGCGGCCGCGGCAGGCTGAAGTGCTGCCGGTCTGGTTTCGGACAGTGAGGTGGGAACGTTGGCAGCGGCGGGAGCGGGCGCCAGCGGACCCAGCGGAGGTGCCGCCGGCCGCGTGCTGGCGAGGGTGGCGAACAGGTCGGAGTAGTTCCGCGTTCGCTTCTCCGGCGTGCTCAGATCGATGTAGAACTTACCAGCGAGCCAGGACGGAGCAGCGTTCGTCTTCCAATTTCCACGCGCCAGGACGGGGATGAACTTGCGGTGGTCTCCCTGGTTGAACACCTCGGCCGTCATGATGTTGCCCTCATACCCCACGCCTCCCAAACGTCCGTCGGACTTTTTCTTGTAGTTGGGCGTGCAGATGATGACGACGTGGCTGTTTTCCCGGATTTCCCGCTCCATAAACTCCGTGAGCTGATCGCCGGGGGCGGTGTGCCAGTGGTCGGAGCGTGCGTCGATGCCGTCGGCGCGCAGCTGCGTAACCAATTCCTGCACCCATTGCCGGTGATCCTCGTCGTCCCAGGAGTAGGAGACAAAAGCGGTCGGATGGATAGACATGGCTTCGGCTGAAATGTAACCCATGCAGGCACCTACGACAAACGTGGCCGGCTGGTCTGACGACACCGGCTCTGGGCGTCGAAAGGAGGTGAAAAACAAGGAGGAAAAGAATTTGTGCAGGGACGTTCCTACCAAGCAAGGACTTCCATGGAAAAGGTCTCCGATACACTGGACAAAACCGGAAGGAACTGGACGTTGACGGCGACAAAGAGCCTCCAC
>CAXTQD010000234.1:0-8722 GCA_964246175.1 uncultured Chthoniobacterales bacterium
GATCGCGGGTGCGAACACCTACACCGGGACGACGACCCTCGTCGGCGGCACGAATCCAAGCAACAGCGCCATCGTCCAGTTCACCGGCGCGGTGGCGAACGACGGCGTGACGGCCGGTCCTTTCGGCCTGGACACCTCGGCGATTGTCTTGAACGGGGGCACCGGCGCGGTCCTGCTGGCTCCGACCGCCACCACCACGTTCAACCGGAACCTGCTGGTGGCCCCGACCGGCGGTGGCTCCAGCGCAGCCTTCGGCACGTATCTCACCGGCGTCGGATTGACGATGACGGCAACATCGATCTCGAAGGCAACCTGAAGCTGTACGGCAGCGACGTTCCCCTTGTGGTCAACGGGAACATCAGCGGACCGGGCACGTTGATCGGTGCCGGATTGACCACGACCCTCAACGGCAACAACACGTTCACCGGCGGCGTTATCACCTCGGCGAACACCTATGTCGCCGGCTCGGACACGGCGTTCGGCACGGGCACGATCACGATTGCGAACAGCACGACCACGATCCAGGGATCGGGGACCGCCGTCCGCACCATCGCCAACAACTTCGTGGTGGCAGCGCCGCTGACCTTCGGGGGCACGGCACCGCTGAATCTCACGGGAACGTTCAACCTCGACGGCGCTCACACGATCAACGTCAGCAACACGACGACGACCACCATCACGGGCAACGTGACCAATGGGGCGTTGACCAAGGGCGGCGTCGGGGAGATCGCCTTAAATAGTCCGACCGGCAACACCTTCACGGGCGGTTTCCTGAACTCCGGCGTCGCCACCACCAGCAGCGCGATCTACGCCAACAACACCAGCGGCTCGGCCTTCGGTCCGGGCACGGTGAGCGTCGGCGCGACCAGCGCCACGGTGTACAGCACCCTGGCGGGCAACTTCACCACCTCGGGTACGGTCAGCCTCGGCGGGCGACTCTCGCCGGGCAACGGCACCGGCTTGACGGCCGCCACGGCTGGCATCGGCTCCATCGGGACGGTCAACTTTACCACGCTGGTCCTTTCCTCGGCCACGACCAGCAGCCTGTACCTGGAGGCTGCGGGGAGCGGCAACAACAATCAGCTCAACATCAGCAGCGCGTTCACGCTCGCGGGCACGGTTTACGTGGCCACGACTAACGGCTACACGATCCAGGCAGGTGATAGCTTCCACTTCGTCAACTACGCTTCCGGTGCCGTCGTCACCGCGGGAACGTTTACCTTCAACACCACCAACGCGGCGTTCGCTCCGGGGGTGACGCTGGATACCTCTATGTTCGCAACCACCGGCGTCGTGACCGCGGTGCCTGAACCGGGCACTCTGGGAATGCTCGGTGTCGCGGCGTCGCTCGGGCTCGCCGGGTGGATGCGTCGCCGTCGCGTGTGCGCGTGACCACGAACGCAAGACTTGCGGGCAGGGAGGGTTTTCCAGAACTATCTTTTTTCGTAGGCACTGAACGAAAAACTACGGCCGCGCTTGGTCGGTCAGTCATCGCGAACGGCAAACGCGGAAGAATCGAGCATGGAAAAGTATATAATCGGCCACTCGCCAACTGAATTTCGCGCATGATCCAGCCGTTCCTTGCGCGTGTACCTGCGCTGGCCCCGGCTAGGCCAAGCAGGTGCAGCCACCAGCGGCTGGGCTGCCCATGCAAGGCGGTCCGTGTCAGGATGCGCGTGCTCGAGCAATCGCGGGGCACCATGCAACGCGCGACTTTTTCAACGGACCCTGGACGCTGTTTTCCAAAAGAACTAAAAACATCGGAGTAGTGATTAGCTGAGTGTTGCAACCTGTTGGATGGCGAGGTTGTAGGTGGTGACGAAGAGGTGGAGGGCATCCAGGTGGTTCTCGGCATGTTTGGAGAAGAGTACGCCCGGCGCACCAGGCGGCTGGTCCTCGCTCGCAAGGTGCCAAACCAACGCTCGACATGACAGGTTTCACCTTCCTCTTTGCCGCATGAGCGGTGGGTGCGTTTGGGAAACGCCGTGGCATAGGCATCCCAGAAGTCGCTGCGGGTCGCACACCGGCGGTAGCCCCTTGGCAGGTCTGCCCACAAGGTCGCACGCGCTTTGCAGGCTGCGGTCGCCCAAGGTCCAAGCCACGATCTGGCGGGTACACGCCGACAAAGGGCCACCTACCGCCAAAGTGGCTGCGCCTTGGCGCTGACAAAGCTCCCAAAGCTCGTCGAGTTCAAGCACGTCGCCCCGCCGGCAAGGCAGCAGGGTGTCCACGAACGCCGGGAGGCTTGCCGCTTTTTTCCCCCACTCAGCGCAACACCGTCTCATAACAAACTCCGAAGGTGCGCGTCATGCCCCGGATGCTCAAGGCGATCCTGGTAGGAGGCCACCACCTGGTCCTTGAACGGTTGGTCGTAGCGGTACCCCTTGGGCTGCAAGACGAACGTGCGCCCGCACGCCAGGCACTTGGCCCGCTGGTCGCCGTTCTTGCGGATCTGCTCGCTGCCGCAACGCCGTCAAACGTGGACGATGGTCGTGGAAAGCATCCCCAAACATCGGCCTTGATCTCCCTGCAAGCAACGGCCGACTGATCACTACCAAAATCGTGATCTTCAACAACTCCGCCCTGGAATTCGTGGAGCTGGAACCGAAAGCTGCTGGCATTCTTGTCGGCGGCACCGATCTGGTCAACCCGAACTTCGCACGACTGGCAGAGGCGGTCGGCATCAAAGGGGTGCGCGTCGAGAAGTCTGACGACCTGAAGGAAGCCTTCCGAACCGCGTTCGAGCATCCCAGTCCTGCGTTGATCGACGTGGTCGTCAACCGCCAGGAACTCTCCATGCCCCCGACCGTGTCGATGGAGCAGGCCGTCGGCTTCAACCTTTACGCTCTAAAAGCCGTCTTCTACGGGCGAGGTGATGAAATGCTTGATCTCGCCAAGACCAACTTTCGCCAGGTGCTCACCTCACTCCTGCCCAGCGCGGCCCCGTGCACCGATTGATCGTTAACCGGCGCGATCGTCGCTCAGGTCGAACCCGCTTGCAGCCGCGATGGCGGGAAGTCATCATCATCTAAACGCGCGGGCCTTCCGTGACCTCCCGATCCCGGGGGCGCGTCAGGTACGAAGCTGCAAGGATGGCCAGTGATACCAATGGAGCCACGGCCTCCTTCTCGTGCCGCTTGGCCAGGTGCGAGGCCGCTGCGCCCAGAAAGGTGAAGCTGAAGCCCGCGTAGGCCCACTCCTTGAGCAGCTCGCGGCCGGGCGAGAGCAGCGCCGCCACGCCCAAGAGCTTGAATGCGCCGAGGATATTTGGAAAATAGTCGGGATAACCCAGCTTCTTGAACTGCGCCATCATCTTGGCGTTACGGGTGATGTAAAGTTCCGCCGACAGCGCCATGCTGCCGGCGGTCAACGCGGTGGTGGTCCAGTAAACGGCGGTTTTCATTTTCATGGAGGTGGAATTTGAACGGTTCTGTCGTGTGTTGGCGGGGGTTCGGAATGTAAATTCAGCCGGGGGGCGACACCGTCGAAGCCGGTCCTGTCGCATTCACCGTCGTGCTGCGCTGCTCAGCTTTTTAACCTCGGGAAGGGATGGCGCGCGCCGTTGCTGATGGGCAGCCAAGTCGCCGGTCGATTGCTGAGCGTACGAATCCAGATTCCGCGTGAAGGCCTTGGAAACCTTTTCCGAGGCGTACGGATAATCTGTCCCAAAAAGAGTGTGCCCCCGGTGCGGCGAAAGCGAGCAGGCTCGGCATTCCGGAAGGAGCGGTCAGGGCGGTGTCGAAGTAGAACGACTTCATTTCTTCCAGGAGAGCATCGACGGAGCGCGCCGGTGACAACGAGGCCATCAGTTCCGCAAAACGGGTGGCGGCGTAAGGCAGAAACCCGCCGCCGTGGGACAACACAATCCCGGCGGGGTGACCCGCGCAAAAGCCACCACGGCAAAAGGCGGCAGCGGCGAGCCGGCAAACATCTTCACCGTAACATCGGTGAACGCGCCGATCTTCGGCAGCCGCCCCGCTCCGTGGATAAACATGCTCATCCCGAGCGCCAAGCGCAGGACGGTGTAGCCCAAACAAGCCGGAGACAACCCGCGCCGCCACAGGCGCACCAAGGACTCCAGGAAGGAAGTTTGCATCATGAGGGGGTGGGTTCGGAGGTCAGAAGGTGAAAGTCAGCCAAGTGGCGAGGCAGTCGAAGCTCTGGCCGCCGCGCCCGCCGGGTGCGCCGGTCTGTGCAGCAACCTCACGGACGTAACTCCCGGCAAAGAAATGCGAGTAGGACAGGTCGAAGGTCAGGTGGCGGTGGATGCCCCACTCCAGCCAGGCGTTGGCTTCCGCGCCCACATAAACGCGAGGAACCGCCGGGGAAAGTCCCGCCGGCGGCTGGCGCGGACGCGGGCATAGCCAGCAGCGAGGGCTCGCCGCCGAAATTGTAGACCCCGTCACCCGTGTCCTGCCGCCAGTAGCCAATCACCGTGGTGATCAGCCCCACGTTCTTGCGCAGGTGCCAGTCCACGACCGGATGAACGGCGAGAAGGTTGCTCGGACCGATCAGCCCCGGTTCTCGCCGCTGTCCCTCAACACGTCGAGGGAACGTGCCAGCGTCTCGCCTCCGATGGTGTCCAGGACGAAATCCACGGCGCTGACCTCGTCCTTCAAGTCCTGGTTCACATAATCAATGTGCTGGTCCGCACCCGTGGAAAGGACAAACTCCCGGTTGCGGGCCGACGAGGTGGCGATGACCGTGGCCCCGAAATGCTAGGCGATCTGGATGGCAAAACGGCCGACGCCGCCGGACCCGGCTTGAATGAGCACTTTGTCTCCCCGGTTGACGCGCGCTTCGTTGACGAGGGGGTTCCAGGCCGTCAAGGCGGCCATCGTGGTGACGGCAGCGGCTTCGTAGCCGACGTTGGAAGACTTGTGGGCAATGGTGGCGTTGGCTGGAGTCACAACATACTCCGCGTAGCCACCCGCACGGTCGGTCGGCAAGACGCCGAACACGCCATCGCCCACCCGAAAGCCTTCGGCCTGCTCACCGGTCTGGACAACTTCGCCCGAGAAATCCTACCCCAGCAGGGCGGGCCTGTGCTCGCCCAGGAAAGCGGTCAACAGCGCCTCGCTGCCGCGAATCTTCACGTCGGCAGGGTTGACGCTGATGGCGCGCACTTTGACCAGCACTTCTCCCCGCGCCGCCCTTGGTCGCTCGATCTCTTAAAATAGCAGGTTCTCCACCCCGCCAGCTTTTGGCAAAATGAACGCTTTCATCGTGTTGTTAGGCCTCGTTTGAGCCACTCGGGGCTTGAAGTTGACGGAGAACACTCCGGTTATCGGTCCGCACCCACTCCTCGACGAGCCGACCCTGATCGTCGAACCGGAAAAGGTTTGCCAGATCCCAGACTACGCGCCGTCCGTTTGGCGGTAGCGGACCCACTGGCGAGTGCGTGAACTCGCGGACAAATCGCCCCTCCATCCAAGTCTGGCAGGCAAGATAACTGCCTTCCACGACGATGATGCCGCGACGGATTGAGCGGTCGTCAAACGCCGCGCGGATGGACTTGAAATAGTCCGTCAGACCGATGTAGTCCGCTTCGAAGCCGTCCGGGCCGTGGAAGCGGAATGCATTCGCGTCAAAGTACGAGTCGGTCTCGGCTTGATCTTCACCCGAAACTTCCAGTTCACCCGCCCTGATCAAATGGGCCACGAGTTCATTGCGTGCTAAAGACATAGATTTTTCTCCGCGAACAAATAGATAGGAACAAAGGCGATACGTTCTCCGGGGCTAACTACAGGTTGACAAACGAATGTCGTAAACAAGGCAAAGATCGTTCGTGTAACCCCTCTGCCTCTGGTTCCTCAAATTCGGACGTCGTTTTGTTTTCGGGTTTGCTTCAGTCCTTCCAGGCAGGGGCGGGTCCATACAGCCGGGCCGTCGTTTCCTGCTCGTAGGGCAGGTGCGCCGGACGCCAGAGCAGTTCCATGAAGGCTCCCCAGGGCGTCTTGAAGTACCAGATGCGTTCGCCGCGCTTGGGTTCGCCGGCGGTGTTCACCGGCTGGCCAAGCATGGTCCCGCCGTGGGCCGTGACGGACGCGCCGGCGGCTTCCAGGTCGTCCACGAAGAACGCCAGGTGCGCCGCGCCGATGTCGGTGGTGGCGGGCAACTGGCGGTTCTGGCCGGGGGCACGGATGGCGAGCAGTTCGACGTTGAGGTTCGGCCCCAGCCGCAGCATGGCGATCTCGACCTGGTCGATCTCGGCCCCGGTGGGCGTCTCGTGAAACGGTCCCACCCGCCACAGCAGGTCGGCCCCCAGCGCCCGCGTGTAAAATGCGATGGCCTGGTCCATGTCCGGCACGCTGACGCCGTAGTGGTCCACGTTCCGGACGGTGGCGATGCCCTTAGCCGGTGGGTCGTCGGGGGTTGTTTTCATGAGGATGTGATGTATTTCAATGAAAGAGATTGGCGAAGAAGCCGCGCATCCGGGGCCACGCCTGTTCGCCCAGCACCATGCCGAGCAGGCCGACGAGGGCGACGAGCGGAGGAGCCGGGGATTTGACCCGCACGGCGGCATAGAAGAGGCCGACGGCAAGGCCGACGAGCGCCGACAGGAGAAACGCTTTCAATGTTCGCTGGCGGTGGTGGTGGCTGGCGGCGGCACGAAGAGGCGGGCGGAGGTCGTCTGTTCGTAGGGCAAGTGGGCCGGACGCCGGATCAATTCCAGGCTGGAACCCCAGGGTGTCAGGAAGTACCGGTGTTCCTCGCCCGCCTTGGGGCCGTCCTCGTCGCGTTTCGGACCGGCGAACAGGCGCACGCCGCGCGCGGCGAGGTAGTCGGCCGCCGCCGCCATGTCGTCCACCAGGAAGGCCAGGTGCCCCACGCTCAGGTCGCTGTTGGACGGCTCCTCCAGGCTGGCGGAGCGGCCCTCGGGCGTGACGTACTGGAGCAGTTCCATATTGAGATCTGGCCCGCAACGCAGGGTGGCCAACCGCACGCGCAGGCTCGGGTCCACGCCGTAGTGGGTCGGCGTCAACTCGCCGCCCAGGGGGCCGATCCGCCAGAGCAACTGCGCGCCGAGCACTTCGGTGAAGAACGTAATCGCGGCGTCCGAATCCGGCACGTTGAGGCCGGTGTGGTCCACGCCGCGTGCGCCCGGGATGCCGGCGGCAGCGGGCGGCTTTTCCGCCGGTGCGACCTGCTCGGCCCGGAGAAACGCGACGACCTTGGCGGCAAACTCCGCGGGCTGCTCGTCGGGCAGGTAGGGGTCCGTGTAGAAAACGGATTTTAAAGCACGCCAAGGAGCGCACGTCATCCAGTCTTGCCATATTTGGCTGCTGGAGTGGCTACCAAGTCGATGAGAAGCAGACCGATCAACGCTTGAGAGATGCTGATGGAGGCAAGTTACAGCCGATCACGAGTGGCTAGTCACAGGCAAAACGACCGTCATCGAGGGTTTAACGTGCTTTATGATCCGTTTTCTACGTGCGCCCCTACATCACACCGGATTGGGTCAGCGCGAAACGCTCCGTCGAGACCCTGGCGGCGCTCGAACCCGAACTCGTGCTGACCGGCCATGGCCATCCCCTGCGCGGTCCCGAGATGCGCGCCGCGCTGCATTTGCTGGCGCGGGACTTCGACCGCATCGCCGTGGCCGCCTACGGGCGGTATATCGACGAACCCGCTCGCGCTGATGAAAACGGCCCGACCTACGTGCCGCCCGAAAGATAGCGAGGCTGCCGTCGTCGGCGCTCGTACCGGCAGCAGCGTCCGCGCGTTCAGGAGGCGTGACGCCCGCGCTCGCGCCAGGTAAGGACAAACCCGACGGCGACGATCCCAACGCAAGGCCAGAGCGCATGGCGGTTGTCCCAGCGCGTGCCGCCGCCGCCGGCCACCGCGCCCAGGAAAAACGCCAGGCAGATCAATCCCAGCGCGGCCGCCTTGCGGCGGTTTCCGGCCGGATCGCGTCCCATCCGCCAGAGCACCAAGCCCGAAACGGCGGTGCGCAGGTTGCCCGTCGTCATGGCCGTGTTGAACGACCAGGAGCCGACCGTGCTGAAACTGGTGTTCTGGAGCGCCGCGACGAAGGAAATGATCGACACGACCCACGCGTCGGGCAGACGGCTGGCCGACGCCGCCAATCCGGCCAGGGTCACGGCCTCGCATGCCTGGCAAAGCAGCGTGGCCCGGAGCGTTTGCTTGCGCGTCCGCACGCCCAGCCGCTTGGCGATGGCCACTCCGCAGGTGAAGGCGGCGATGGGCGGCAGGTGGCGCGCCGCGTCTTGCCATTGGCCGCCGGAGGCGTCAATCGCCAGGAACACCACGTTGCCCGTCTGCGCGTTGGCGAACACATGGCCGTGGGCGAGATACGAATAAGCATCCAGGTAACCGCCCACCACCGCAAACAGGCACGCGATGCGGAGCAGACCGCGGTTTTCGTCCGGATGCTCGTCGTCGGCGTCCACTATTTGGCCGCGCTCGGGAACTCCACCCGGAGCAGCGTGGCGGGATGCGGCCCGTCCGGGGGCGGCGAGGCCGTGCCCCCGTCGGTCAGAAAGTAGGCGGTCCTTCCCGGCCCCTCGCCGGGGCCGCGCCCCCACGCGCCGCTGGAGGGTCCGATCAACTCTGCGTTGAAAGGATCGCCCGCCACGCTCTGGGTAAAGCCGCTGTTCTTGCCCGGGTCCATCGACACGCGGTCGATCGTGTTTTGCCGGTGCGTCGTCAGGTAGATGACCTCGTTGTCCTCGTCGAGGCAGAAGTCGTCGCCCATGCG
>CAXTQD010000235.1:0-8683 GCA_964246175.1 uncultured Chthoniobacterales bacterium
ACCGTACTGGATGCGCACCCGCTCGGCCACGGCGGGCTCGGCGATCTTGCCGATCTCCGCGCGGATGAATGCATGCGCTTCCTGTGCCTGCGCGGGTGATGCGTGGCGCCCCGTGCCAATCGCCCAGACGGGTTCGTACGCCACGACGGTTTCCTGAATGTGCTTGTGGTCCACGCCAGCCAGGCCGCCACGGAGTTGGCGGGTGAGAACTTCCTCCACCTTGCCGCCCTCGCGTTCCTCCAAGGTCTCGCCGATGCACAGGATCGGCTTGAGCGTCGCCTCGAACACGGCATGGACCTTGGCGTTGACCGTTTGGTCCGTCTCGCCGAAAAGCTGCCGCCGCTCGCTGTGGCCGATCACCACGTAGCGCACGAAGAGTTCCCGCAGCATCGCCGCGCTGATTTCCCCCGTGAACGCCCCGGACTTCTGCGCGCTCATGTTCTGCGCGCCGAGCTTGAGCGAGTACGCCTCGCCGATGAGCGCCGACGCCTTCGGCAGCGACGTGAACGGCGGGATGATGACCACGTCTACCTCCGTGTCGTCGCGCGTCTCGGCCAGGAACGTCGGGATGTAGCTGGCCGTCTCGGCAACGGTCATGTTCATCTTCCAGTTGGCGGCAACGATGGCTTTACGCATGGCGGGGACGACGGGTAGGAACGAACGGTGGAACTCGGCGGATGCCCTCAGGCCTCAGGCGTCCTGTTCGGAAAGCGCGGCGACGCCGGGCAGGGTCTTGCCTTCCAGGAGTTCCAACGAAGCACCGCCGCCGGTGGAGATGAACGTCATTTTGTCACCTAGTCCCGCCTGCTTGACGGCCGTGACGCTGTCACCCCCGCCGATGATCGTCGTCGCATCCGACTCTGCCAGCGCCTGGGCGAGAGCGAACGTGCCTTTAGCGAAGTCGGGGATCTCGAAGATGCCCACCGGGCCGTTCCACAGGACGGTCTTGGCTCCAGCTATTTCCCTTTTATAAAGCTCGACCGTCTCCTTGCCGATGTCCACGGCCTCGTAGCCGTCGGTGATGCCGTGGCCGGGGGAGAGGCGGCCGGTGTTGCGCGCGGTGGTCGTGCCGGCCTTGATCTCCTGGGTCTCGATGTTGTCCACCGGTAGCAAGAACTTGACGCCCTTCTGCTTAGCCAGGTCGAGAAGTTCCTGTGCGAGCGCCGTCTTGTCGGCCTCGACGCGGCTGTTGCCGGTCGGAATGCCCAAAGCTTTGTAGAAGGTGTACGCCATCGCGCCGCCGATCAGGAAGGTGTTCGCCTTCTCCATCAGTGCCTTGATGACGCCGATCTTGTCGGAGACCTTCGAGCCGCCCAGGATCACCAAGAAAGGCCGCGCCGGGTCGGCGAGTTCGCCCTGGAGGTACTTGAGTTCCTTCTCCATGAGGAGGCCCGTAGCGGACTCGGTCAGGTAGGCGGCCACGCCAGCCGTCGAGGCGTGTGCGCGGTGGGCCGCGCCGAAAGCGTCGTTGACGTACACGTCGCCCAGCCGGGCGAGGGCTTGTGAAAATTTGGGGTCGTTGCCCTCTTCCTCGGCGTAGAAGCGCACGTTCTCCAGGAGGAGCACCTCGCCGGGGCTGAGGGCGTCCACGCGGCGTTCGACGCCGCCGCCGATGCAGTCGGAGCTGAACGCCACGGGGGCGTCGAGGAGTTCCGTCAACCGGTCGGCGACAGGTTCGAGTGAATACTTGGGCACGGGCTCGCCCTTCGGGCGGCCGAAGTGGGCCATGAGCACGACCTTGGCCCCGCGGCGGACAAGGTATTGGATCGTCGGCACCGTTTCGCGGATGCGGGTGTCGTCGGTGATGCGCACGCGGCCATCCTTCTCTTCGGTGGGCACGTTGAAGTCCACGCGCACGAGCACGCGGCGGTTGTTCACGTCGAGATCACGGATGGAGAGCTTGGCCATAACGGAGCGGGAGGAGCGGCGGCGGAGTTTTCGGGAACGCAAGGGTATCAAAGTGAGCAAGGGGACAGCACGGGACAAAAAGAAGAGGCTGGCGACGCGTGACGTGGCGCCGCCAACCCTTGGTGAGAGCCTTGAAGGTGGGTGAACTTACTTGGCGAGCAGTTCGAGCAGGGCGACGCAGCGATTGCTGTAACCCCACTCGTTGTCGTACCAGCCGACGACCTTCACAAATTTTTCGCCGAGCGTCAGCGTCAGCGCGCTGTCGAAGATGCAGGAATGCGGGTTGCCCACGATGTCCTGCAAGACGAGCGGCTCGTCGCTGTATTCGAGGATGCCCTGGAAGCCCGCCTCGCCGGCGGCTTTTTTGAAGGCGGCGTTGATGCTTTCGACGCTGGCGGGGTTCTTCAGCGTCGCGGTGAACTCCGTCAGCGAGCCGTCGGGCGTCGGCACGCGGAACGAGCCGCCGGTGAGCTTGCCCTTGAGGTCGGGGATCACCTCACCGATGGCCTTGGCGGCGCCGGTGGAACTCGGCACGATGTTGATCGCCGCGGCGCGCGCCCGGCGCAGGTCCTCGTGCGGGAGGTCGAGGATGCGCTGGTCGTTGGTGTACGAATGGATCGTCGTCATGAACCCGGCTTCGATGCCGAAGGTGTCGTTGAGCACCTTGGCCAGCGGGGCGAGGCAGTTCGTCGTGCAGGACGCGTTGGAGATGATCGTGTGCTTGGCGGAATCGTACGTGTTGTCGTTGACGCCGAGGACGACCGTGGC
The DNA here is from genome assembly GCA_964246175.1 of uncultured Chthoniobacterales bacterium. GTDB lineage: Bacteria > Verrucomicrobiota > Verrucomicrobiia > Chthoniobacterales > SZAS-18 > CAHJWO01. The sequence goes on from CAXTQD010000235.1 coordinate 2,677, forward strand.
GTCGGGACCCTTCGCCGGGGCGGAGATGAGGACCTTCTTCGCGCCGCCCTTGGTGATGTGGAGTTCGGCCTTGGCGCGGTCGGTGAAGAAGCCCGTGGATTCCAGCACGACCTCGACCCCGAGGCTGCCCCAGGGCAGGTTGGCCGGGTCGCGCTCCTTGAGAATCTTGATCTTGTGTCCGCGCACGATGAGGTTCTCCGCGTCGTGGCCGATCTCCCCGTTGAACCGGCCGTGCACGCTGTCGTACTTCAAGAGTTGGGCGATGGTCTTGGTGTCGGTCAGGTCGTTGACGGCGGCGACTTGCTCGACCTGCGACTGGCTCATGGCGCGCAGAACGTTGCGCCCGATGCGGCCGAAACCGTTGATTCCGAATTTTGGCATGGTGTGCGTGGTTGGTGGGGTAAAGGGAACCGGGAGCCTAAGCGGGCGCCGGGGAGAGTCAAGCGGCAGGGGCACTAGCGCAGGAGCGGCCCGATCTCGCGCCAGACGCCCGCGGCCCAGGCGCGGCCTTCCTCGCTGCCGTAGTGGACGCCGTCGCCGCCGGAGCGTGCCGTGTAGTGCGTGTACTTGAGAGAATTGACCACGCTGTAGCCGTACCGGACCCCGCCAGCGAGGATCAGGTTGAGCACGGCTTGCTGAACCCCGCGCGAGTAGTGCGAGGAGTCCGGCGGGCTGACCCAGATGATCTGGCGCACCGTGCCGGGCTCGGAGCGGACCGCGTTGATGAAGCGGTAGAGGATTTCGCCTTCGCGCGTGCCTTCGCCGGACCAGCCGTCCATCCAGTTGGTGCCCTGCTGGATGATGACGATCCGCGGATGCAGGATGGCGATGAGGTCCTCGATCTTCGGGGTGAGGAAGGGGGTGTGTTCGCTGTGGAGGTTGGTGCGCGGGGTGACTTCGCGGTAGCCGCAGTGCGTCTGGTAGTCGGGCTCGCCGCGCAGCCAGTGTTCGGGTGAAGAGCCGCACGACGCGTACAGCGCCACGCCGGCGCGGCCGTACTTGGCCACGAGGGACTCGGCCATCGCCTCGCCGAAGCCGCCGACGCTCAGGGAGTCGCCGATCATCAAGGCGCGCAGGTAGCCGCGGCTGCCGTACATGTTGAAGCCGTTGGCGTAGGTGGATTCCTGGGCGAAGAGCGCCCCGGCCACGCACAGGGGCGGCACGGCCAGCAGCGACGCCAGGAACGCCCGGCGCGAGAGGGCATCGGGAGACAAGGAAGCGGACGGCATGTCGGCGAAGGCGGGCAATTAAAACCCGATTGGGCGTTGCGCCAAGCGCAAACCGGCCGCCGGCGCGGCTATCTGCTACAGCGTCTCGCCCGCCTTCGACTTGTCGTTGAGCAGGATTTCGCGCAGGTAGCGCACCGGCGGCGAGCCGTGGTCGGTGATCGCGTCGTTGAACCGCTTCAGCGAGTAGTTCGCGCCCTCCTGCGTCCGGTATTCACGGCGTAGTTTGAGGAGTTCCAGCTTGCCGACCGTGTAGAAGAGGTATCCAGGGTCGAACGTCCCGCGGAGCGCTTCCTGGCGGGCGGGCTTCTCCTCGTAGTAGCAGTTCTCCATGAAGAACTTCGTCGCTTCCTCCACGCTCATGCCCTGGGTGTGCAGCTTGATCGACACGCACAGCCGGCAGATGCGCAGGAGCGCCTCGTCGGACTGCGCCAGGTGGTAGCGCGCCCCCTGGAGCGCCGGGTCCTCGCCCTCGCGCGGGAACTCCGTTTTGCCGAAGCCTTCCTCCACCGCCATCTGCTCGCAGTAGTGCGCCCAGCCCTCGATGTACGCGTAGGAACCGAAGATGCGCTGCACCTTGCTGACCGGTGACGCGTTCTCGCGCAACGCCTGGACGTAGTGGCCGGGATAGACCTCGTGGACACTGATGATGTCGGCCGTGTAGTAGTTGAAGGCGGTCAGCCACTCGTCCTTCTCGGCCTGGGGCCACTGCGCCTCGGTCGGCGTGACGTAGTAGTACGCCTGCGCGCCGATCACCTCGAAGGGACCCGGGTTGTCGGAGGATGCGAAGCTGCCCGCGCGCAGGTACTTGGGCGTTTCCTCGACGTTGGCGCGCACCTCGCTGGGGATGTCGATGATGTTGTGGCCCACCATGAAGCCGCGGATCACTTCCAGGTGCTTGCGGATGTCGGGCAGGAGGCTCTCGGAGGTAGGATGATTGTGCTGGATGTCCTTGAAGACCTCGATGGGCGGTTTGGTCGGGTCGATGATCTTCGCCGCCGCGGCGAACTCGCCCTGCTCACGTTTCAGCTCGGCCAGGCCGACTTCGAGGATTTGCGCCGGGTCCTGGGTGAGCGCCTCGTTGACGTAGAGCATCCGGCGGTATTTCTCCTCGCCGAGCGCGTAGCCCTTGGGGTCGGCGTGGGGCGCTTTTTCCTTGATGAGCCAGTCGGCGTAGGCGTTCAGTTCGGCGGCGGCGCGGTCGTTGACGGCCTTGAACTCCGCTTGCAGCGCCGGGTCGGCCACGTCCTTGACGGCTTCCACGAGGTCGTGCTGGAGGAAGTCCGCGCTGCCCTTGGAGATGGCGATGGCGAGTTCGATCTCCGAGGAGGGGAGGGACGCGGCGAGATTGGCGTGCGCGGCGGCGAAGAGCGCGGGCACCTGGCGCTCGGTGGCGACGATGGCACGCAGGCGGTCGGGCAGCGGGGCGTAGGCGCGCTTGAGGTAGACGTTGGGGTCGAAGGTGCCCGCGTACGTCATCGGGTTGCGGTCGTACGTGCCGGCGTCCTCCAGGTAGAAGAGGTTGTTCGCCAGGCCGAGGGAGAGAAGCTTGTAGTCGAGAGCCGACGGGGCGCTGAGCCGGGCGGGGTCGATGGCCTGGAGGCGTTTTTCCAGAGTGTGCATTTTCCCGATCTCGTCCTGGATCGACGCGCGGCTGAAGTCCACGAACTTGCCGTCGTACTGGTGCAGCCCGAGGCCGACGGCGTTGAGCGGCTGGAAGCGGAACTGCTCGGCGAGGATCTCGTCGGTCAGCTTGGCGAAGGCGACTTCGGGCAAGGCGGCGTCCTGCGCCCGCGTGACGGCAGCAGGCAGCAGGACGGCAGCGGCGAGGAGGGCGGGAACGAGGCGTGGCACGGCGGCCAGTTTATGCGTACCGGCGCATGGCGCTAGTTGAAATACAACGAGAACCCCAATGCCTCGCCACTGAACGCATCACGCCAGCCACGCCAGACCTCCGGGTCGGTGAGAGGGCCTTCCTCCAGGTACGGGGTCGCCGCGGTGCCCTGCATCCAGAGGAACAGGTCGAACGGGGCGGGCTGCGTGAAGGCGCGCCGCAGATTCAGGCCCAGCTTGGGATTGTCCCCGCGCCAGAAGGGGATCAGCTTCTGGCCGGCGAGGATCGCGTCAGCCTCGTCGAGCATCCGCAGCCAGGCGTCCACCCGTTCCTGGGTCACGCCAGCGTTGGGCAGCGCGCCCTTTTGCCGCGGGTCGGGGATCCACTCGCGGCCGTCGTCGGTCTCGGCCAGGATGCGCCGCCACGACACGCGGCTGAACTTGGGCACGAGCGTGAGGTGGTCCAAGGCGGCAGAGAAGGAGGCATTTCATGTTGCCGGACGGTGCGTTGCGGGCCGCACGCCGGCAAATCGATCAAACCGGATGCCCTCTTCGGTTATTTCGATGGACGCTTCTCCGCGCGGTGCTTCTCCATGCCGGCTTTGATCAGGTCCAATGCCTCGTTCGGGCCGCAGCGTTCCAACGGTTTGAACTCGATGCCCTTGGCCTGGTTATAGGAGCGGAAGAAGTGCTCGATATCCTCGACGATCTCCACCGGGATGTCATGAAGCGAGCGGGCCTTGCCGTACTCGCGCGACCGGTGCATGACGCCGATGAGGCGATCGTTGCGCTCGCCCTCTTCGCCGGGTTTGCCCTGCGCGGCCTTGATGCCGCCGAGCAGGCGCGTGGCGATCAAGCAGCCCGCGAACGCCAGCGAGCCGTCGTCGGTGAGCACCATGATATCCAGCGGGTCGCCGTCGTCACCGAGCGTCGCCGGTACGAACCCGAAATCGTACGGGAAGACCGCCCCTGCCGGCAGCACGCCGCCGATGTAGAAAAGCCCGCGCCCGGGGTCGAAGTCGAACTTGTTGCGGCTGCCTTTGGGGGCTTCGATGACGACGTTGAGCAGGTCGCCGTCGTCCTCATCGAAGGGGGACAGGGCGGCGAAGGGATTGGAAAGGTCGGCGGGCATGATGGCCCTAATACGTGCGGACGCTCGTTCCCGGCGCGGGCAAAAATCACCTTCCTAGTGCGTCGAGCGCCTTGCGGGCATCGTCGAGCTTCGGCCGCAAGCGGAGCGCCTCGGTGTACTCCTGCCGTGCACCGTCGCGGTCGCCGCGGGCGGCGAGCAGTTTTCCCAGAAAGTAGTGCGCCCGTGCCGGCGTCGGCCCGCCATCGGGGTCGGGGTGGTAGTGTTCCAGGAACCGGCGCAAAGCCACCTCGCCCTCGTTGGTGCGTTGGCCGGTGAGTGCCGCGACGCGGCCGAGGCCGTACAGCGCGTGGAGTTGCGCCGGGTCGGCGGCGAGGAGCGTGTCGTACTGCGCGAATGCCTTGGGGTAGATTTTACCCTCGGTGTAGAAGTACCCAAGGCGTTCGTGCGCCTGCGCACGGCGGGGATCGAGCGCAAGGGCGGTGAGGTATTCCTTTTCGGCGTCGAGGTATTTGCCGTCGTCCACGAGCAGGTCACCTGCCCGAACGTGACCCAGGTACGGGTCGCGCTGGCCGATCTCGGCGACCTGCGTCTGTGCCTTGGCGAGCCCGCCGCCAAGCAGCGAAGGCGCGGCGTGGTAGTACGCGGCGAGGTCGGAGCGCGCGCCGACGTTGTCGGGGTCCAATGCGACGGCCTTTTCCAGCGCATCGCGTGAGCGCGTGGCAAACCCCGGCCGCGACAGGAGGCTGGCGTTCTGCGCTTCCAGGCCGAAAGCGCGACCGAGCCACTGGGCATAGAGCGACGTGCCCGGCGCGAGAGCGAGTGCCTTCTCAAAGGCTTTTTGCGCACCGGCGTAGTCCTCTTCGGCGTACAAACTGCGGCCTTGCCGATATGCTTCCTCGGCGTCCGGTGATGGGGTGGCGGACAAACGACCAATCGCGACCAAACCGAAGAGGACCCACAAGACGAGGCGACGCGGACAATTCACCTAGTAAAAATCGTGCGGCAAACCCCTTCCGGGTGCGGATATTCCCTTGACGCTGAGGGGCGAACTCCCGAGGGTCCCGCCGACCCTCTCTCTGGGCAAATGCACCCACTTTTTCGCCGTCTCGGCTGCCTCGCGTTCTGGACCCTGGCCCTTTGTTCGCCGTTACGCGCCGACCCGCCGGACAATGGCAAGCTGACGATCCTGCACTTGGGAGATTCGATGGGGCTCTGTGGATTTGCCCAACACCTCGATGAGCGCCTGCGTGACGATCCGCAGGACCGCGCCGTCTACACCTATGTCGCCTGCGCGACCACTCCGGTGAAGTGGCTCAAGCGCAAGCCCTACGAAAACGTCAAGACGCTGTGCGGCTTCCTGACGATCAAGACCCACGAGGGCGACGCCAAGCCCGACATCGTCGAGGACATCTACGGCATGACCAAGGGCCACAAGCCCGCCGCCCACGATGTTCCCAAGCTCGGTGACCTGCTTGCCGAGCACAAGCCGGACATCCTGATCCTCCAGACCGGCAACAACCTCTTCGACATTTTCCGCGACCAGAAGACCATCGACGCTGAGCGCCACACGGTCGAACTGGACGGCAACCTTCAGCCCTTCGTGGATTTTCTGAGCACGGCGACCACCTTAAGGCGCGTGTACTGGGTGGCGCCGCCGATCTCCGGCCGGGTGTCGGAGGAAATCCAGGAGTTCGTCTTTCAGCGCATCAAAAAGCTTGTCGGCGACCGGGTGACGCTCATCGACTCGCGGCCGTTCTTCACCTTTCCGTACAAGCACATGGAAGCGGACAAGGAGCACTTCGTCGGCCCGCAGATGGACGAGTGGGCCGACCGGGTCTACGACATCATCAAGAAG
>CAXTQD010000236.1:0-8676 GCA_964246175.1 uncultured Chthoniobacterales bacterium
TGGCCTTCATGGAAAATTATCCCGCTTGGCAGGAGGCCGGCTGGCGCTGCTGGGCGCGAGCCTGCGCGGCGGTCGGCCAGCCGGAACGCGCCTGCCGGGTAGCCGCGCAGTTCGCCCCGCGACCCGTCGTACCGCCCGAGCCGTCCGGGGCGGAACGTCGCACCGTGCCCGAATTACGCGCCACCGTGGCTGGTTCGCCGAACGACGCGGGTGCGGCTTGGCGGCTGGCGCGCGCGTTGGCGGACATGGGGGACAAGGCCGGCGCGTGGACAGCCCTGCACGCGGGGGCCGTGCGGCCGGGCAGCCCGGCATATCTGCGCTACCTCGAAGCCCTCGCCGCCGCGGATGCGGGCCGGTGGTCAGAAGCGTGGGAAGCGTGGACGCGCTACCTGGAAACGGTGCCGGGCGAAGGGTGACAAAAACGAAAAAGGCGGCTACTCCCGAGAGAGCAGCCGCCTTGAACTTAGGATCGGTCGTTTAGAAGGTCAGCTTCGCACCGAGGCTGACGGTCGAGTACACCCGGCTGCCCACGCGGTCCACACCCGCGACGGGCAGGTTGCCGTGCTCGGGCGCGGTGTCGTAGCCGTAGCCGCTTTCCAGGATGATGTCGATGTTACGGGTCAACTGGAGGTCGTACCCGAGGTTGCCTTCCACCGAGAATACCCACGAGTCGTCGTACAGCTTGAGGCGGCCCGTGTCCACGACGGCCGGATTATCCGTGTAGAAGCGGATGTACTGTGAGTCGAGGTACTTGCCACCCGCCGAGAAGCTCGCGTACGGCTTGATCGCCTGCGGGATGTGCAGGAGGTTGAGCAGCGTGCGCGGCGTCGTGATCTTGAAGCCCGCCCGGCCCGCGAACGCCTGGTACTGGCCGACCCCCGCGTACAACGCGTCGTCACGGAACGCACCGTTCCCGTTTGCGAACGTCGTCCGCACGAAACCCACGTCGGCCCGACTGTCGCCACCCGAATGGCTGTAGGTGAAGCCCACGAACAGGCTCAGGTAAGGCTTGACCTTGTAGCCGAGTTCCAGCCGACCGTTGATCACGGCTTGGTCATGCGCCTCGCTCCAGTCGCGGGCCTGGATGTTCGAGCTGCTGATCCCGAGACCGGGACTACCGGGACGCGCCGGCAGGAAGCCAGCGCCGTTGGAGATGAAGCTCGTCACCGCGGAATCAAATTCGCCGCCCGCCATCAGGTCGACGAAGAAGCGGGGTTCGGTGGCCGGCTTTTCAATGACCGGGTTCTTGTCCTTGGAAGAAGCAGAGTAAGTGTCGCCCGCGAAAGCAGGAAACGCGGCTGCCGCCAAGGTGGCAAACAGCAGAGAGCCGGTCTTCAGGGAACGAATAGATGGAAGTAACATGCGGTGTTTTTGTTTTTCTCAGCACCGACGGCTAGGCCGTGGATCGGTGCGGATTCGCAGATAGCGCGGGAGGTGATCGTGCGCAACCAAGAAAAAGTTTGTCAGGAGTCAGTCGATTTGGTAGTCGCCACCCCCGTCCACCCGGACGGCGGGCACCTGTCGCGTCTGCTCAAACCGGTCGTAACCCACACGCAATGAACGCCAGAGCTTTTCCAACGCCGGGCGGCTGGCGCAGAGCGGGGCGAGTGTGGTTTGCCAGTTTTCCTCGCTCATCCGGCAGGGAAAAATATGTACCGCCGGCATGTTGCCGGTGCGGGTGCGGGCGTCGTCGGCCGCCAGGTAAATCTCTTCCGCGGTGGCGTCGCCCATCGCCAGGCAGCCGGCCGACAACGTGTTGCCGTGGATGAAAATGTCGGTGCCGGGGTGTTCGGGATCGGTCGTCAGGAGGCGGTCGGCGACGTTCGGGTAGTCCAGCCCCAGTGAAACGTGGAAGAGGCTGCGCGGGTTGAAGCGGTCCACGGCGTAGAAGCCCTCAGGCACCTGCCCGTCGCCCTCCTGGCGTTTGGGGCCAAGGTGCCCGGAGGCACACAGGACCGGGTAGGTCTGCACGAGCCGAAAGGGGGCAGGAGCAGGCCGGGAACGTGCCCAGAGTTCGAGTTGGGCCTCGCGCTTGAAGACGCGCAGGTAAGCTTCGCACGCCGGGTAGGCTACGCCTGCCGCCCGGAAGAGGGTCGCCAAGTGCGTGCCGCGTCGGGAACGGGCGTCGGCCACGCGGTCGAGCGAGTCAGGCATCGACTCGGGCGCGACGGCGGGCGGTTCGTTGGCTGAGAGCGCGGGCAGCGGGAGGGGCAAGGAAGCGGATTCCTGCCGCGGTGGGGTCGTTTGTTCCAAGTTCCCGCTGTCTTCCTGAGCCTGCCCGAGCGTTTCTGCGAAATGAACCGTCGCGACGACGGCCAGCCCGCAAAGAAAAGAGGGAACGGCTCGGAGAGCTGTCCCTACCTCCTTGGGTGGAATCAATCCGCGAACTCCTTGGCGATGAGCGTCGCGTTGTGCCCGCCGAAGCCGAAGGAATTGTTCACCGCCACGCGCACCGCCTTCTCGCGCGTCTTGTGCGGCACGTAGTCGAGGTCGCACTGCTCATCGGGGTGGTCGAGGTTGATCGTCGGCGGCACGAGGCCGTCGCGGATTGCCAGGGCGCACGCCGCCATCTCGATGGCCCCGGCCGCGCCGAGGGTGTGGCCAGTCATGGACTTGGTGGAAGAGACCAGCAAGCCGCCCGGCTTGGCGTGGTCACCGAAGACCTTCTTGATGGCCTTGGTCTCGCACACGTCGCCGATGCCGGTGCTCGTGCCGTGGGCGTTGATGTAATCCACGTCCTCGGGATTGACCTTGGCGTGGCGCATCGCCATCTGCATGCAGCGCGCCGCGCCGTCGCCCTCGGGGAGCGGGCTCGTCATGTGGTAGGCGTCGGCGCTCAGGCCGTAGCCGGCCAGTTCGCAGTAGATGCGCGCGCCGCGCTTCTTGGCGTGTTCGAGTTCCTCGACGACCAGCACGCCCGCGCCCTCGCTGAGCACGAAGCCGTCGCGGTCCTTGTCGAAGGGGCGGCTGGCGCGCTCGGGTTCGTCGTTGCGGTTGCTCATCGCCTTCATCGCGTCGAAGCCCGAGATGCCCAGCGAGACCACGCTCGCCTCGCTGCCGCCGGCCAGGAAGAGGTCGGCGTCGCCAAACTTGATGACCCGCCACGCTTCGCCGATGGCGTTGTTCGCCGTGGCGCACGCGCTGACGTGGCAGATGTTCGGCCCCTGGAGGCCGAACTCCATGCTGACGATCCCGCTCGCCATGTTGGAGATCATCATCGGGATCATAAACGGCGAGACCCGGTGTGGTCCTTTGTTCACGAGGATGGTGTGCTGGGTCTCCAACGTGGACAGCCCTCCGATGCCGCTGCCGAGCATGCAGCCGAAACGGGTCAGGTCCACCGTGGCGAGGTCGAGACCGCCGTCGGCGAAGGCCATCTTCGCCGCGCCCATCATCAGTTGCGTGTAGCGGTCGGAGCGGCGGGCGTCCTTGGGGTTGTTGAAAAACTGCGCGGGATTGTAGCCGCGGACCTCGCCGGCGATCTTGCAGTCGTAGTCCGTCGTGTCGAACGCCGTGGTGCGCCCGATGCCGCTGACGCCGGCCAGGAGGTTGCGCCAGAAAGTTTTCAGGTCATTGCCCACCGGCGAAATGACCCCCAAGCCCGTGATGACAACGCGACGCTCGAACATAGAACTTCCTCCTCGGGGTTAGCGCGTACCCATCCCGACACTCTGAACGGTCTGGAACAGTTTGCCTTCTGTCTTGATGCTCGGGGCGATGATGATCTCGGTCTCCTGGAACTCGCGGATGCTCGCGGCACCCACGTTGCCCATGCAGGTCGTGATCGCGCCGACGAGGTTCTCGCTCCCGTCGTCCACGCTGGCCGGGCCGAAGAGGATTTGCTTGAGCGGGCCCGTGGTGCCCATCTTGATGCGCGTGCCGCGGGGCAGGTTGGCGTGCGGGGTCGCCATGCCCCAATGGTGGCCTTGGCCGGGTGCCTCCTGCGCCTTGGCGAAGGGACTGCCGATCATCACGGCGTCGGAGCCGCAGGCGAGCGCCTTGCACACGTCGCCGCCCGTCCGCATCCCGCCGTCGGTGATGATGGGCACATAACGGCCGGTCTTCTTGTGGTGGGCGTCGCGCGCGGCGGCGCAATCCACGGTCGCCGTTACCTGGGGCACGCCCAGGCCGAGTACGCCGCGCGAGGTGCAGGCCGCGCCGGGGCCAACGCCGATGAGCACGCCGGCCACGCCGCAGTCCATGAGTTCCATTGTCACGTCGTAGCCAACGGCATTGCCGACGATGATAGGAATCTTTAGCTCCTGGCAGAACTTTGCCAGGTCGAGCGACTGGTATTCGGTCGAGATGTGCCGCACCGTGGACACCGTGCTCTGCACGACGAACACGTCTGCACCCGCTTCCTGCGCGATGCGGCCGTACTGCGCGGCCTTCTGCGGGATGGACGACACGGCGGCGACCACGCCGGCTTCCTTCATCTGCTTGACGCGCATGGCGATCAAGCCTTCTTGAACGGGTTCCTGGTAGAGACGCTGCAAGAGGCTGGTGACCTCGACCTTGTCGGCTTCGAGCACCTGCTGGAGAACCTCCTGCGGATGCTTGTAGCGGGTCTGGACGCCTTCGAGGTTGAGCACGGCGAGGCCGCCGAGCTTACCCATCTCGACGGCGAAGGGCACGTCCACCACGCCGTCCATGGCGCTGGCGAGGATCGGGATTTGCAGCTTGATGGGCTCCGCGTCGCGGCGCGGGATCAGGAAGGTGGTGTCGACCTCGTTGGGGTTGATCGTCACCGAGCCGGGCACGAGGGCGATTTCGTCAAATCCGTAGGTGACCCGCGCTTTGCGGTTGCGGCCGATCCACATGCCCATAGAAGAAAGAGAAGGGGAAGAAACGTCAGGGGTTAGAGAGGATCGACGGCGACCCGTTCGTTGGGCCGCCCGCAACACGGGCAAACCGGTAACGCGGCCTCGGTGCGGTCCTCGAATTCAAGCCCACATATCGCGCAACGCAACCGAAAATGCAACGCGCGCCGGGCTCGCTGGGCGCGGCGGCGGGCGTCGAGCAGGGCCGCCGCGCCGACGACCAGCAGGAACACCGTCAGGTACAGGAAAACAAGAACGGTGAGGTGGACGCGGATCATGGGCGAAGCCGGTTGTCCCTACCTTGGTTTGGGATGTTGCGCAACGCGGCGGGAGCGCGGCCTCATTGGTACACGTCGTTACCCCAGTAAAAGGTCGCGGTCCCCCAGACCGGATTGGCATCAGGCGTCGCGGCATCCAAAGCCAGGCCTGCCAGGTATCCGCGCGCGTAGGCGTCGAGCGCCGCGCTGCCCGAGGTGCCCTGCCGAAAAATCAACGGCGCGCCGTCTGGCGCACCGACTCCGACCAGGAACGTCGTCGGGTCCAAGACATTGGTCCCCCCGCTGACGCGGAAGCGCACCGGCGGCAGCGTCGTGCCCGCGCGCAGACCGATGGGGCCGGTCAGCACCACCCGCGTCGTCTGGCCGAACTCCCGGATGCGGGTGGACGGCCCGACGACCGGCGCCGGAACGGGCACCAGGCCGGGCGCGTACAGGCGAGGTGGGGCGGGGTTGGCGGCGGCGTCGGCACGATCCAAGGGCTTGAAGGGCGGCTGCGCGGCATCGTACGACGGCGGGGCGCGTGGTCAGCGCAGGGTCGTTCGTCGCCAGCCAGTGGGCCAGCGGGGCATTCTCGGGACGGTCGAGCGGCACGAGCACGACCCGCGCGAGCGCGGGGAGTTGCGTGCCGGTCGGTGTGTAGGCGACTTGGAAGACGTAGAAGCTGCCCGCGTGCACCAGGAGCGAGGCCGCCAGCATCCCCGCCAGACGCCAACGGGAGCGCGCCCGGCGCTCCCACTGGAAGATCAGGCCAGCGCCGTCGTCCGCATCCGCCTCGGCCATGTCACGGCGCCTCCTGGGGTGGAGGAACGGTCGCCAGCGCCACGTTGTAGTCCTGCCGGAGCGCCTGGTTGACCACGGCGACGACGGACTCGTACGGCGTGCCGCGGTCCGCGCGCAGCACGACCGAGCGGGGCGAGCCGCGGTATTCGGCCAGGCGGCGGCCGAGTTGTTCCAGGGTGACGGGTTCGTCCTGGTAGAAGATGCGCAGTGGCGGCCCGGGCTGGAGCGTCACGAGGCGGGCGTTGACCTGCGGAGGCAGGTTGAACGCCGAGAAGGGCAGCGTCACCGAGATGCCCGGCTGGAGCACGAACGACGAACCCAACAGGAAAAAAAACAGCAGGATCAGGACGACGTTGACCACCGCGACCAACCCCAGCGGCAGCGCGGAAACCGTGGCGGCGGTGCGGGTGAGCTTCACGGCGGGCTACTCGCGTCCGGGCTTGGCCTTGCGGAATTCGGTTACCGCCGGGACTTCGACCGCAGCCGGAGCGCCGAAGGGGATGATGCCCGCCGTGCCGCCGCGGTGGTCCACCAGCAGGTTGACGATCTCGATGCCCGCGCGCTCCATGTCGTGCAGGAGCGCGTTGACCCGCGAGGAGAGATAGCTGTAGGCCGCGAACGCCGGGATGGCCACGACCAGCCCGCCGGCGGTGGTGAGCAGGCTTTGGTAGACGCCGTTGGAGAGCGTGTTGGCCGTGACGTAGCCGCCCTGCGAAGACACCGTGACGAACGCCGAGATCATGCCCGAGACTGTGCCGAGCAGGCCGACGAGCGGGGCCAACTGCGCGACGGTGGAGAGCAATCGGAGGTTTTTCTCCAGGTGCGGCACCTCCAGTTGGCCGGCTTCCTGGACGATCTGCTTGAGGTCGGCGCGCGGCAGGTCGTGGCGCACCAAGGCCGCGACGATCACCCGGGCGACGGGTCCCGGCGTGCCGCGGCTGATGATCTGGGCCTCGGCGTACTTGCCCTTGCGGATGAGGTTGGCCAGCCCGGTCAGGAGGTCCTCGACGGAGACGGAAACGCGGCGCAGGTAGGTCAGGCGTTCGGCGAAGACGGCCACCGCGACCACGCTGGCCGCGAGGATGATCCACATCAGGGGACCGCCTTTATCAACGAAATCTTTCATGCTGGCCGCAACGGGGAAGGCAAACGCCCTTCAGGCATAAACCTGACCCGACGCCAAGCATCCCGCCGGGCCGCGGGGCTGTCCAGCGGAAAAATTTAGGCGGCTGGCCGCTGGCTAGCGTTCATATCCGGCAGGTGGCGATGTCCGGGCTGGCCGGGTTGACATCCACCCGCCGGCTGAGCGGGCTGACGACCAGGTCCATATCCTCCATTGGAATTGCCCCGAGCAGCACTTGCTCTCCTGTGACCAGCGCACCCGCAAAGGCTGTGCGTCCCTTGAAGTTGATCTGCACCGGTCCCACGTAGGAAAGCGACTGGCGGCGACCGTCAGCGAACACGACCTCCTTGCGCTCCCCGACGGCCTCCAGGCGCAACACCTCCGCCACGTCGACCGGGATGCACAGGAAAGTTGCCGCCGTGTCCGCAAGGGCTTCCACCTCAACGGCCGGCAACTCAGGAAGACGGGGATTAGTTAGAGCGAGCTTGGTGGAAGCTGTGGCCTATAGAAGCGGGACATCATCGCATCGTCCAAACCAAGCGCAAAGCGCGAACTCTCCTCCTCACCGCCGCTCCGACATCGCCGAGGCCGCGATGTCGGCTGCGTCGAAGCGGAAGTTCGATTCGTTCGGCCGGTCGCGCAGCCCGCGCAGGAGCCCCGCGAGGTTCTGGCTGGCACCCGTCGAATAAAAACGCACCAGCCCCACGGTTGTCTCCTTGCCGAAGACCGTGATCATGATCGTGTCGTCGTCGACCGAGTTCATGAAGATGTGGGAGCCGTTGCCCTGGTGGTAAAGCGCGTTAAACTCCACCTCGCCGATGCGCCGGGCGAGTTCCTTGGTCGCGGCGAAGCTCCCCGCCGCCAGCGCGGCGATGATCGTCACGTCCATGACCTCGTGGTCGCCGCTCTGTGAGATGACGTTGCCGCCCTTGTCGATGATGACCGCGAGGTCGCTCTCCGACTTGGCCAAGTACTCCTGCAGGACGGCGTCGATGTTCGCAACGTCCTCAATGGTCAGTACGGGAATAGATTCCATAATGGCACAGGCGGTTGCAAAACTTTAGCGACCGGCCATCGACACGGGAGCGACAGACGCAGCCGGACTTCGGGTGGGTTCGCTTTCCTTGTTGAACTTGTGCAGGAGGAGCTGGGACACGCTGTTGAGCGCGGCGAAGACGTTCTGGCCCGTGCTGGACACGACCTCGTAGGAGCTGACGCGTCGCTTGCGGTTGTTGAGCAAGAACTCCAGGTAGTTGACCGGCGCGATGTTGGGCAGGTCGCGCTTGTTGTATTGCACGACGTAAGGGATCTCGTCGATGGAGATGTTCTGCTTGGCGAGGTTTTCCTCCAGGTTTTTGAAGCTCTCGACGTTCTCCTCCATCTTGTCCCACTGCGAGTCGGCCACGAAGACGAGGCCGTCCACGCTGCGCAGCACGAGTTGGCGGGTGGCGTTGTAGATGACCTGGCCGGGCACCGTGTAGAGCTGGAACTTCGTCTTGAAGCCCTTGATGACGACGGCGTTCAGCGGCAGGAAGTCGAAGAACAGCGTACGGTCGGCCGCCGTAGCGAGCGAGACGAGGTCGCCACGGTTGTCCGGATTGATGCGCGAGTGGATGTAGGCCAGGTTCGTGGTCTTGCCGCAGAGCGCGGGACCGTAGTACACGATCTTGAACTG
>CAXTQD010000237.1:0-4858 GCA_964246175.1 uncultured Chthoniobacterales bacterium
CGGGACTGCAGCGCGCGGCTGGTGCGACCACGCTTCTACACCGCGGATAAGTTCTGGTTGTGGTACGAGCAACGGTGGGTTTAGCCCAAGAACGATTGTTCATGCAGGGCAAAGAGGTTGCCCTTGCAAATGCGGCTGCCCGGTGTCATTCTCGGCTTGCGTCCCGAGAGCCGGCTGCCACATCCGCAAGGAGGGTCAGCCGGTTTTCTTTTGGTGGGGGTCGTTCGCGCAACCCTTTTGGGTCAGCCGAAGAGTTATGATCTGAGTAAAACTCGGGCCGCTGATTGAACAGCGGAGCGTGCGGTGTGTTACATGGCACCGGGTCGCCCATCGAATATCTACACGGCGCGCGGATGAGTGCGCCACTTCCACTCCGCTTTGAGAGCGGTCGCGGAATCCTGAAAAATTTGCCAGTACGCCATGGCGTTGACTTCGGCGGTGGCGGTCGGCAAGATTTGCCAGTACAGGACAGCCTCGGTTTCCGACACTGAGCGCAGATACCGGGCGCGGATCACCGCTTCCGAGTTGCCCATCTCCTCGGCCACCGTGCCAAAGCTGCCCGTGACCTTGGAGTCGGTAGGTGCCGTAGTCGTGCCGCAAACAATCCTGGGGCCACGACTTCAAGCCGATGGTGTCCCGCGCCGCCCGGAAGAAATTCTTCGAGTAGTAGACCTTGCCCGTCCGCTGGGCCTCCGGTGTGAGCAGGAGCCACGCACGAAGGTTCGGCCTCATGGGCACGATCCGTTTGCGGTCCGTCTTGTCCGTACCGGCCGGAACTTCCAGCTCGCCCGCCCCGTCCACGCCGCGGTCGAAGTGGATCTGCTCCCAGGTCATTTTCTTGGCCTGATCCGGCCGCGCGCCCGCAAACGCACAGATAGCGAGGTACGGAACGAGCCGGGGATGGGTAATGGAGAGGATGCGCTCGACCTGCGAATCGGCAGCAGGATAACCCGTTCGCGGCGAGCTTCGGGCAGCTTCACCTCGGTAACCGGATTTTCGCTCACCCAGCGGCGTACCCGCTCCCGAGCAAACTCGAACTCTGCATGGACGATTCGGCGAGTGTTCTGTAGAGATTGAAGCGCCGGCGCGGTGCCGTCGAGCTTCGTCAGGCCGAACAGCCAGTCGTGGACCTCCTCGGCCGTGATGCTGCTGGCCAGCCGCCCAGGGAAAGCTTTGGTGAACCGGGACCACTCCAGACGATGCTCGGCGAGCGTCCGAGGCTTGCTCCCCTTCCCCCCGACCTTCGCCTTGTGGGCCTGATACTTCTCGCCTAGGCCTCCAGCGTGCCGGAACGTTGAGCCTGCGCGCGGTGCGTCAGGTACATCTCGACGGCGGCGCTCAGGCTGGCGCCGGACGATTCCAAGAGCCGCTCGAAGCACGCCTGCGCCTCGATCTTCTGCGCGTCCGTCAGGCCGTGGGCCTTGTCGGAATAGTTGCGCAGCAAGCCCTCCAGCTTCTTGCAGTATCCCTTGGCGATGGCTTCCGTCCCGAGGTGCTTCCGGCCGTCCTTCACGCCCTCCTGCTTGCGAAGCGGCAGCGGCACGCGCACGGCCCATTGCACGTCGCCGTTGACGACGACCTTCCTGGGGACGAGAGGAGCAGCGCGGCGACCCATGGTGACCGGAAGGTGTACCACGGAAAGTCCAATCGGTAAATAACGGTGATTTGCAGTTTTCAGCCCGGAAATCGGGAGCGGGAAAACTGGCCGTTTTACCTCTAAAAAGGAGAGTGAAGGGTGCCTGGTGGCCCCCGCCGTCTTCAAAACGGCTGTCGTCCTGCCCTCGCGGTAGGCGGGGGCGGTTCGATTCCGTCCCTCTCCGCTTTTATCCCACTGGATTTTGGTTGCCGTCCTACCCACGCTTGTGGTGGAATCCTGGGCGGCATGGACGAGCAAGCTTTTGACGGGCAAATCCTTGGTTTCGTGACGCCTGGGGGCGAGAGCCTGACGCCCGAACAAGCGGCGATCCTGGGTTATCTGAACCTGCCTTCCGACGACACGCTTTCCCGTGGGCAGGCTGCCGCGCTCATCAGCCAAGCGGAGAATGACCCTGCCAACCGCGAGCGCCTGCAATCTTGGCACCGCGACAAGTACCGGCTGCACCCCGAACTTTTCACCCTGCCGCAACGCTCGTTCCGCAAGGCGCGATGGTGGCAGGCGCGCGTTGCTGACGATCCCGTCTACAGCGGCGGCTTTGGTCCACTTTCTCTCCATCAAGCGCTGACCACCCTCGAATCCCTCGACCGCCAGGAACCCGGTTGGGAGCGCGAGGCCAAGAACCGTCGTGAGACGCGGTTCCTCAACGAACTGGCAATGCTCGCGCCCGACCTGCGCAAGGGGGATTGTCCGTATCCGCAGACGCTGCCCGTGGAGGACTTGTCTCCGTCCGCACCTACGACTGCCACTCCTCTGCCCCCACCCTCCTTCGCCGCGCCGTCCGCACCGTTTGTACCGGGAGCAACGCCCGCACCTTTCGCGCCGACGACACCGCCGAGCGCCCCGGCCTGGACACCGCCTGCGCCGTCGACCTTTTCCGCGTTTCCGTCCTCGCGCGCAGGTGCCGGCCGTTCTACCTTTCTTTCGTTCCGAGAAAGGGGGTGAACCACTGATGCCATCTTCGTCTGTCCGTCTGACCACGCTCGCTTCGAGCGGCGGTTGAGCTGCCAAGCTCGGCCAAACAGCCCTGGCGCAAGTTTTGCGTCAGCTTTCGCGTGCTTCGTCTGGGGAAAAGAAAAACTCCCGGCGCGATCCGAACATTCTCGTCGGGGCCGACGCTCTCGACGACGCCGGTGTTTATCGCCTCGGTCTCGGCCGTGCGCTTGTGCAAACGGTGGATTTCTTCACGCCCATCGTAGACGACCCTTTTGCGTTTGGGCGGATCGCGGCGGCTAACGCGCTTTCTGACGTGTACGCGATGGGCGGCCGGCCGTTGACCGCGCTCAACCTGCTCGGCGTGCCGACTGACCGGTTGCCGCCGGCGGTCATCGCGCGCATCCTGCGAGGCGGGGCGCGGACGGTGCGCGAGGCGGGTTGCGCGCTAGTCGGCGGACACACAATCCGCAATCCCGAGCCGATCTATGGACTCTCCGTGACAGGTCTGGTCGATCCACGCCGGATGCTGACCAACGCCGCCGCCCGGCCGGGCGACCTGCTGGTTTTGACGAAACCATTGGGCACTGGCATCGCCACGACGGCGATCAAGCGCGGGTTGGCGACATCGGCGTTGGCGCGCAAAGCCGTGGCGTCCATGGCGCGGCTGAACACGGTCGGGGCCGACCTTGCCGAGGCGCGGTTGGTGCGCGCGGCGACAGACGTGACGGGCTTCGGCCTGCTCGGGCATCTGGCGTCGATGTGCCGGGCTAGCGGCGTCGCCGCGGAGATCGACGCGCAAGCGGTGCCGGTCCTCAGCCAGGAAATCCGCACGCTGGCGGAGAGCGGTTGCGTGCCCGGCGGCAGCAAACAGAATCTCACCACCGCACGCCCCCTGTTGCGCCATGACAAAGGCGCGACCGCCGCAGGTCTCTCCATCCTCGCCGACGCGCAGACCAGCGGTGGGCTGCTGCTGTGCGTGCCGCCGAAACGGCAGGCGGCCATGTTGGCAATGTTGAAGGAACACCGCACGCTCTGCGCGGCGATCATCGGCCGGGTGGTGCGGTCGGCAGAGGTATTCTTACAGGTGCGCAGCTAGACAAGTCTTTTGCTGCGTCGTGGCGTCTATTATCATGTTAGGTCTCCTTCCTTGTGACCGCATCCAAAGACATCGAGCTTATCGTCAGTGACACCTGCTTCTTCCGCATTGCCAGTGTGGAGCGGTTCGCAGGTGGGTCTGAGTTCTTAGGTCGCATCTCGCTCCGCTCTGGTGCGTTCGGCTTGCACAGCCACAGCTTCTACTTCGAGGGTCTGGAACAGTATTTGTCCGATGTGCGTCGCCTCTACCAAACCCTGTCGGGTAGTGCCCAGTTGGTCATCGTTACGAGCACGACTCTTTGTCACTTACGGCCACCTCGCTTGGTCACATTGGTGTCTCCGGCCACTTCGAGCGTTTCGATGCGCAGAGTCAGCGGCTACAGTTTGGCTTCGACACAGACCAGACGTTTTTGCCGCCCTTTATCCTCTCGGTGGAAAGCGTTTGTCGTGCCCTCGGCGTCTAGACCTAACTGTTGTAGGTCAAGACGTTGTCCGCAGTTTTTGGTAGTCGGGAGGCGGGCGGCAGGTGGTTAAGCGCGGAGTGCGGGCGATGGTAGTTGTAGTCGTGCAGGAAGCTGGGCAGGAAGGTAGCGCGCCGGTCGCTGGAGGCGTAGGCGCAGGCATACGCCCGCTCACGGGTCAGCGTCTGGATGAAGCGTTCGGCTTTGCCGTTGGTCTGCGGACGGTAGGGCCGCGTGAACAGATGCTTGAGGCCGAGTTCCCGGCAGGCGCGAGCGAATAGTTTGGAGCGATACGAAGCGCCCCGATCGGTGAGCACGCGCTGGATCGACACGCCGCGGTTCGCGTAGAAGCTGACGGCCTGGCGCAGGGCCTCTACCGTGCTGGGCTGCTTCTCGTCAGGGTGCAAGCAGCCGAAGGCCACGCGGCTGTGGTCATCGATGGCCACGTGCAGGCTCTCCACCCCCGCCCCGGGGTGGCGGGCGGTGCGTACCCCGGTGGCGCGCACGCCCGGCTGCGCAAAGCGGCCCAGCTTCTTGAGGTCGAGGTGCAGCAAGCTGCCCGCTGCCGGGTACTCGTAGCGCAGCGGCGGCGGCCGGGAAGGCTCCAGGCTGGCGAGTCGGCGCAGGAGGCGCGAGAGCGTCGCCATCGACACGCCAGGCAAGACTAGGCGGATCTGCGCGTAGGTGCGCCGCTCGCGGCGCAGGGCGACGA
>CAXTQD010000237.1:4868-8641 GCA_964246175.1 uncultured Chthoniobacterales bacterium
GACGAGGCGCGCTTCCACCAGCTCGCTGGTGCGCGTGGGCTGGCGGCGCGGAGCCGAGGAAGCGTCGGGCAGGCGGGTGGGCGAGCCGAGAAGCCGGGCGCGGTCGCGCCAGCGCCGCACGGTCTTCTCGCACATGCCGTAGCAGGCGGCCACCGCGCGCAACGAAGCGCCCGAGGAGGAGAGCTCGGCGATCATCTTGGCGCGGCGCAGCGGGGTCAGGGTAGCGTTCGCGTGCAGAGGTGCCATGGGGAACGGTGGGCAGTGGTGTGTTCTTCCACCACCAGCCTGGCACCCCGTTGCCATGCAGACAACCTCCTGTAAGCCAACACCAAACCACGCGCTCCAGTGAACAGAGGCTATCACGAGGCCGCCCTGGCCAAGCGCTTAACTTGGCAGCCGTCGGCTCCGCGCGTACCTTCCTGGCGCGTGAACACCGTCCTGCGCGCCATCCCCTCCGTCGAACGCCTCCTCCAGGCGCTCGGCCCATCGGACCTGCCGCGCGCGGTTGTCACCGCCACCGTTCGCCGCACGCTCGCCACCCTGCGCGCCGACGCGAAAACCGCCGCCCCGCCCCCGGCATTCGACGCGATCCTCACGCAGGTCCGCGCCGAACTCGACGCTCTGCGCGCCACGCGGCTCCAGCCCGTCATCAACGGCACAGGCGTCATCGTCCACACCAACCTCGGCCGCGCCCCCCTGCACCCTGCCGCGCTCGCCGCCGTGGCGTCGCTCGGCGGGGACTACAACACGCTCGAATATGACCTCGCCACCGGCGAGCGTTCAGCGTCCCGCGCCGGTTACCTGGAAAACAACCTCGCTCTCCTCTGCGGCGCGCAGGCCGCCACCGTCGTTAACAACTGCGCCGCTGCTCTCGTGCTCATGCTGCGGTACTTCGTGCGGCGGTCGGAGCGCAAGGAGGTTGTCATCTCGCGTGGCGAACTCGTCCAGATCGGCGGCGGCTTCCGCGTGCCCGAGATCCTTGAAACCGCCGGCGCCGTCCTGCGCGAGGTCGGCACCACCAACCGCACCGCGGTCGAGGACTATGAACGCGCCATTACTCCGCAGACCGCCCTCCTCCTGCGCGTCCACCGCAGCAACTTCTACCTGGGCGGCTTCGAGGAAACACCCGACCCCGCCGCGCTCGCCGCGCTGGCCCGCCGCCGGCGCGTGCCGTTCGCCGAAGACCTCGGCAGCGGCGCGGTCGCTCCCACCGAACGCCTCGCGGCCATTGAGCACGAACGCACCCCTGCCGAGGCCATCGACGCGGGCGCGGACGCCGTGTGCTTCAGCGGGGACAAGCTCTTCGGCGGACCGCAAGCGGGGATCATCGTCGGGAAGGCTCGCTGGGTGGCGGGATTCAAAAAGGAGCCGTTCTTCCGGGCGTTGCGTTGCGACAAACTTGTCCTCGGCGCGCTCCAGGCGACGACCGACCTGTACCTGGCCGGCACGCACGAAACAGAAATCCCCGCCTTGGCGATGATGCGAATCCCTCTGGATGCCCTTCGCGCCCGCGCCAAAACGATCCTTGCCACCCTGCCCGCAGGTGCGGCGCGAATCGGCTCCGCGCACGCGAAGGTTGGCGGCGGCACGCTGCCCCGCGCCGAACTGCCGTCGGTCACCCTTGACTTCCGACCGCCGCTCGGAGTGGCGCTGGGGGAGTTCGCCGCCCGATTACGCACGGGCACGCCGCCGGTGGTCGGCTACGTCGCCCAGGGTTGCTTCCGCCTGGATTTAAGAACGGTCTTCCCGCGTCAAGACGATGCGCTTGTCCGTGCCCTTCGCTCCCTGTTCCCATGAATCGGCGCCACTTCCTCGCTTCCACCTTCGCCGCTTCGTTGGCCGTGCCATTGTCGCAGGCCATCGGCAGGGAGGTTCCACACCCGCTTTATCCCCAGGAGTGGAATCAATATAAGCTCACCACTCGCGCGACCCTGCCCGATGCGCCCGGGTCCGCGCAGCTCTGGCTCCCGCTCGCCCAGACCGCTGGTGACTACCAGATCGCCTCCGCCCCTGGCTGGATCGGCGCGGAGGGCGCCCGGGTCGTCTACGACGCGCGCTACGGAGCCCCCATCCTGCGGGCTGTCTGGGAGGAAAACGAACGCGGGCCCCGCATGGTCGAGACCGAGCAGTTCGTCGCCGTGCGCGCTCGGGTGACCACCTCGCAGACGGCCCTGGCGTTGACCGAAGCCGAGCGCCGGTTCTGGACCGCTCCGACTGCGAGCGCCCCTCTCGACGGGAACGTGCTCGCCACCGCCGCGAAGATCACCGCCGGCCGCGACACTGCGCGCGACCGTCTGCGCGCAATCTACGACTGGGTAATCGATCACACTTACCGCAACCCCGACGTGCCTGGTTGCGGCCGGGGCGACATCAGAACCTTGCTCGAAGAAGACCCGCTTGGCGGCAAATGCGCTGACATCAATGGTCTCATGGTTTGCCTCGCGCGTGCGGCCGGGTTTCCTGCGCGCGACGTGTTCGGCCTGCGCGTCGCTCCCTCCAAATTGTTTTCCTCACTCGGGGCGAGCGGCGATTTGTCCAAAGCGCAACATTGCCGGGCAGAGGTTTTCCTGGAAGGAGAAGGCTGGCTACCGGTCGATCCCGCCGACGTGCGCAAGGTCGTCCTGACGGAGAAAATCCCGCTCGACGCCGGGGAGGTGCGCGCCTTGCGTGACCATTTGTTCGGCAGCTGGGAGACCAACTGGATCGGCTACAACAGCGCCATGGACATCGAGTTGCCTAGAGCCGACGGGTCACACCAACCGGAATTCCCATTTCTAATGTATCCACAGGCTTTCACGTCGGAAGGCAGTTGTCCCAGCACGGACCCGGAACGTTTCCGCTACGAGATCACCGCTTCCGGCTTGAACGCCTGAATGGCCGCTCGACACTTCATCGTCGCCACCGCCGGGCACGTGGACCACGGCAAGAGTGCGCTCGTACGTACCCTGACCGGCACCGGCACCGACCGTTTGCCGGAAGAGAAGGCACGCGGCATCACCATCGACCTGGGCTTCGCGCACCTCGCGCTGCCAGGCGGGTTCGACCTCGGGGTCGTGGACGTGCCGGGGCACGAGGACTTCGTCAAGAACATGGTCGCGGGCGTCGGCTCCGTGGACGTGGCACTGTTCGTCGTCGCGGCGGACGACGGTTGGATGCCGCAGACGGAAGAACACCTGCAAATCCTCGCCTACCTCGGGGTGGACCGCGCCGTCGTTGCGCTCACGAAAAGCGACCTGACGCCTTCTCCCGTCCTCGCAGTGGAGGAGGTTCGCACGCACCTGCGCGGTACGCCGTTCGAGCGAGCGCCGGTCATCCCGACCTCTACCGTGACAGGACAAGGCTTCGACGCCCTGCGCGCGGCGCTCGCGGATGCCCTCGCCGACGCGCCCCCGCCACGCGACGCGGGCAAGCCGCGGCTGCCGATCGACCGGGTATTTACCCTGCGCGGGGTAGGCACGGTCGTCACCGGGACGCTGACAGGCGGCACGCTCGCATGCGGCGCGGCGGTCGTTGTGCAGCCCGCCGGACGCGCCGGACACGTTCGCAGCGTGCAGAGCCACGGGCGCGATCAGGACACCGTTGCGCCGGGCACACGCTCGGCCTTCAACCTACCCGAACTCGCTGCCACCGGTGACAACGCCGTGACCCGGGGTGACACCCTGACCCTGCCCGGACTTGGGGAAGCATCCGCGACGCTCGACGTGTTGCTAACCCGCTTTGATCGCGCGCCGGACGGCCGCGAGGGCGTTGGAAAAGGTTGGGCGGGCTTTGGG
>CAXTQD010000238.1:0-8638 GCA_964246175.1 uncultured Chthoniobacterales bacterium
TGAAGAGGAAGCGGTCCAATTGCGCCTCGGGCAACGGGTAGGTGCCTTCCAGTTCGATGGGGTTCTGCGTGGCGAGCACGAAGAACGGCTCGGGTAATGGGTGTGTCTGCCCCATGACCGTGACGCGCCGTTCCTGCATGGCTTCCAGGAGCGCGCTCTGGGTCTTGGGCGAGGCGCGGTTGATCTCGTCGGCGAGCACGAGGTTGGCGAAGAGCGGGCCGGGCTGAAAGACGAACTGGCGGCGGCCGTTTTCCTCCTGCAAAACGGGATTGCCGGTGATGTCGCCCGGCAGGAGGTCCGGGGTGAACTGTACGCGTTTGGCGTCGAGGCGCAACGCACGGGCGAGTCCCTTGACCAGTTCGGTTTTGCCGAGTCCGGGCAAGCCTTCGAGCAGGAGATGGCCGCGGGCGAGGAGCGCCGTGACCACGTTGTCCACGAGCGCCTCCTGGCCGAAGAGCACGGCGTTGAGGGCGTCGCGCAACGCCCGCAGGCGCGGGGTGGCTGCGGCGAGTTCCGGCTCGGTGAGATGGTCGGTCATTTATTTGAAGAACTTGCCGAGGGTCTCGCGCTCCGCAGGCGTCAGGTCATCGCGCCAGACGGTCTCGCCGCCGGTGCCTTCGGACGCCGTCGCGCCGGCAGCGGCCGGGCCGGCGTAGGCGTTGGGATCGACGGTGTGCTCACCCTTACCCACGCCGACGATGTCGCCGGGCAGGGCATGGTCGAGGTTGGCGGCGTTCGCATCGGCCTCGACGGTGGTGGTATGCAGGTCGGTCGGATGGTCGTGCAGGTCGAGCGGCGCGCTGCTCTTGCCGCCACCGGGACCGCCGGGGCTGTTGCGGTCCTTGGTCTCACCCGCAGCAACGAGTGCCATCGCTTCGCCCGGTTTATCGCCGGGTTGGCCGGGCTTGAGCATGGCCTCGGTGATCTTGACGCCATTTTTGAGCTTCTCTTTGAGTTGCTCCAACTGCTCGGGCGTCAGGCTCTTGAGCTTGGACGGATCAAGGCCCTTGAGTTGGGAAAGCAGGTCCTTGTTGAGCGGCAGGGTGCCGAGTTCGAGGCCCTTGAGCGCCTCCTGCATCTGGTCAGTGGCGGCCTTGGTTTCGTCCGGGCCGAGGCTTTCGGGCGGACGGTCCATCGTTGTCAGGCTGCTGGCAGCGGTGCGCAGGTCGCGTTGGAGCATCTGCAGAGACTGCTCGGTCTGGCCGCGCAGGTTGTCGCCGGCTTCGAGGCTACTCTGGCTGTACCAATCACGGGCGGGCTGTTGGCGGAGTTCCTCTAGACGCTCGCGGAAGTCCTCCAACGCGGGCGGCTGCACGAGATCGGTCTTTTGTAGGGTGTCGAGCCACTGGGCGGTTTGCGCGAGGGACTCGGGCGGCGTTGCGGGCACGAAGAGGTCGCCCGCCGGACGGCTGACCGGGATGAACGCAGCAGCCAGCACGAGCGCCAACGCTCCGGCGACCGGAGGCGCAATCTTTTGCCAACGGAATGCGTACCCATGCGGTGCGGCTTGCGGCGGCGGGAACGTCCCCACCCCGGCGGCGGCGGCACTCAGGCGATTGTGGAGGCCGAGGTGCCACTCCAGCCGCACGAGGGCATCGGCCACCGTGAAGAACCCGCGTCGCGCCACCCGCCACACGGCGACGCCCGCGCACAGGGCGAGCGACACGCCGTAGACGACCCACGGTCCGCGCCCCGCCGGGCCGTGTTGGCGCGCCACCAGCAGCACGCAGGCAAAAATGGCGCTCGCCACCAAGGCCGTCGGCAGGAAGTCACCCAGCACGCGCCCGAAGTTGTGCCGCCCGGCCGTGCGCCGCGCCCGGCGAAGCCAAAAGAGCGCCGTGGCGTGGTCGGCCGCGGCGGCACGGGGGCTCGGCGTCATGCTTGCACACCCTCTACAACGGAACCCCGCCGGGGGTCAACCCCCCTTCGCGGCCGTCCATTGGTCCACCCAAGCGCTGATCGTCTGGTTCCACAGGCGGGAATTCTGCGGCTTGAGCACCCAGTGGCCCTCGTCGGGGAAGTACAGCATCTCCGAGGGCACCTTCAGGCGTTGGAGCGTCGTGAACAACTCGAAGCCCTGCGCCACGTCGAGCCTGTAGTCGAGTTGGCCATGGATGACGAGCGTGGGTGTCTTGAAGTTCTTGGCGAACAGGTTCGGCGACCACTTCGCGTACGTCTCGGGATTGTCCCAGGGCGTGCCCTTGTACTCCCATTCGTTGAACCAGAGTTCCTCCGTCTGGCCGTAGGCAGCCACGGAATCAAACATCCCGTCGTGCGAGACGAGGCACTTGAAGCGATCCGTGTGCCCGAGAATCCAGTTGATCATGTACCCGCCATAACTCGCGCCAAGGGCGGCCTCGCGGTTCTTGTCGATGAACGGGTAATGCTCCTCGGCGTAGTCCAAACCCTTCATCAGGTCGACGTACGGCTTACCGCCCCAGTCGCCGCTGACTGCGTCCGTGAACGCCTGCCCGTAGCCGGTCGAGCCGTGGGGATTGACCATCACCACGACGTACCCGCCCGTCGCGGCAAACAGCTCCGGGTTCCAGCGGAAGGACCAACTGTCGCTCCACGCGCCCTGCGGCCCGCCGTGGATGAGGAATTTGACCGGGTACTTCTTGGTCGGGTCGAACCCCGGCGGCCGGAGGACAAAACCCTGCACGTCGGCGTCCTCTGCGCCCTTGAAGGTGAACGACTCCCAAGCGGGCAGGTCGAGTCCGACGAGGAGAGCGTCGTTGACATGGGTAATCGGTACGACCGGCAGCGCGTCCATCCCCTGTTCGGGCGACCAGCCCCGGCCGTCAAGACACGCGATCTCGCTCGGCGCGGTCAGCGAGGAGCGCGAGAAGAACAGGCGCTTGCCGTCCGGACTGAGCGCGAGATCACCCGCGTGCAGCCGCTTGACGGGAAGGGGTTTGTGCGAGCCGGCCCCGTCCAGGGTCTTGACGTAGATCGGCGCTTCCCCATGGTTTTCGGCCGTGAACACCACCGCCGGGACATCGCGCAGCCACGCGATGGATTCCACCGAGCGGTCGAAGTCGGCCGTGGCATCGGTGAGTTGACCCGTTTGCCGGTCGTAGATGATCAGCGCGAACTTGTCGCTCTCAAATCCCGCCCGTGCCTGCGAACGCCACGCGAGGTATTTGCCGTCCGGCGAATACAGCGGCGTCGAGTCGCTGCCGGGGCTGGTGGAAATCTTCTTCGGCTCGCCGCCGGCCATCGGCACGAGGAAGATCTCGTTGTTCGTGCTGGTGGCCTCGACCTCGTCGATGTTGGAGGTGTAGGCGAGTTCCTGGCCGTCGGGCGAAACGGCGTACATGTCCTGCCCGCCCAAAGAAAACGGTGGCACGTCGTGGTCGCCCGGGGTCAGGTCGCGCGGAACGGCAGCCCCTTCGTCCGCACCGACCACGAAGAGGTGGCTGCGTTTGTTTTCGGTGAACGCGTTCCAGTGCCGGTAGAAAAGGCGCGTAAAGATTTGCGCCTTCACCTTGCTCTTGGCGAGCGCCTCATCGCGCTCCTTGTTCGCGGCATCATCCTTGGCATCGGCGTAAACGGCTGACACGAACACGATGTTCTTGCCGTCCGGCGACCAGATCGCGCCGTCTGCACCCGTTGAGAGCGCGGTGACTTGGCGCGCCGACCCCTTCAGGGCACCCGCCGCCGGGTCGAAGCCCGCCGTCCAGACTTGGCTTGGATTTGTTGCGTTTGATGTGAAGATCAACCGCGTGCCGTCGGGCGAAAATCGCGGGCGCGACTCACCGTTTTCACTGGTTGGATTGAGCCGGCGCGACTCGCCGCCTTCGCTCGGGACGATCCACAGGTGACTCTTCTTGGTGTTCGCGTCGAGGTTCACGTCCACGGCGTCGTAGACCACCCACTTGCCGTCGGGTGAGGGCACGGGCTCACCGACGCGCCGAACGGCCATGAGGTCGTCGAAGGTCATTGGCCGCTTGTCGGCAGCGCGAACGGACAAGGAAGCCCCGGTGAGAGCGAAGGCGAGGAGGCAGGTTTTCCAGCGCATAGAGAGAAGAAGCGTCGTGCGCCCCCACCCTTTGCCCATCGCAGCGCGAACGCAAGCGCGCGACCCGGCGGCCGGTGCCGATTTGTCCACACGATGCGCTTGCCCGTTTGCCTCCTCGCCGTCTGCTTGCCCGTTGTCGTCTGCCGCGCGCAGGTGTCGGAGCCGTCCCCTGCCCCGCCAGTGCGCGCCGCGCACGCGATGGTTGTGACGATCCACCACGACGCCACCGACGCGGGCGTGGCGATCCTCCAGGAAGGCGGCAACGCCGTGGACGCCGCCGTGGCCATCGGCTTCGCGCTGGCGGTGGTACTCCCGCAAGCCGGGAACCTTGGTGGAGGCGGGTTCATGCTCATCCGGCCGGCGGATGGGCGGATCAACGGCGGCAAGCCCTCCTTCCTCGACTACCGCGAAAAAGCCCCTGCGGCCGCCACAGCCGACATGTATCTCGACGCCCAGCGCAACGTCGTACCGGGGCGTTCGACGGTCGGGATGCTGTCGGTCGGCGTGCCCGGGACCGTGGCGGGGATGGTGTACGCCGAGCAGCACTTCGGCAAGCTGGGTTTGGCAAAGGTGATCGCCCCCGCCGTGAAGTTGGCGCGCGAGGGCTACGTGCCCAGCGCCGAAGAGCTGGGCACCTTCCGCGACAGCCAGTGCCTGCCGCTTTTCGCCGAGTCGCGGCGGGTGTTCCTACACGACGGGAAGTTCCTCGCCCCGGACGAACGGTTCGTCCAGCTTGACCTCGCGCACACCCTCGAACGCATCGCCGCTAACCCGACGGACTTCTACCGCGGCGAGATGGCCGGGCAGATCGCTGATTACATGCAGGCGAACAGCGGCCTCCTCACCCGTGCCGACCTCGCCGCCTACGAGTGCAAGGAACGCGTCCCGCTCGTCGGCACCTACCACGGCTACGAGGTGCTGACCGCACCGCCGCCGAGTTCGGGCGGGATCGTGCTCCTAGAAATCCTCGACATCCTATCCGGCTTCGACCTGCCCCACGCCGGGCCGGACCGTTCGCCGACACAGGTTCACCTCATCACCGAGGCGTTCCGACGCGCGTACCTGGATCGCAACGAATACCTCGGCGACCCCGACTTCGTCCAGATGCCCCTGCGCCAGATGGCGGGCGCCGACTACGCCGTCGCTTGGCTGAAAACCATCGACCCCATCCGGCCGACCGCCTCCGCCGCGCTCGTGCGCCCGGAAGGCTTCCTGCCCCCGCCGCCCGCCGTGCCCGCTGCCCACGAGTCGCCACAGACGACGCACTTCTCCGTGGTCGACGCCGAAGGCAACGCCGTGGCGAACACGTACACGCTGAACTTTCCTTTCGGTTCGGGCGTGACCGTGCCGGGCCTCGGTTTCCTGCTCAACGACGAGATGGACGACTTCGCCAGCAAGATGGGCGTGCCTAACGGCTTTGGGCTGATCCAGGGTCCGGCCAACGCCATCACGCCCGGCAAGCGTCCGCTCTCCTCCATGACGCCGACGATTGTCAGCGCGCCGCCCGCCGCCGACGGCACGCCGGGCCGGGTGCGGCTGGTGCTCGGTTCGCCGGGCGGCTCGACCATCATCACGACGGTCGCCAACGACCTCCTGTCCATCCTGGAAAACGGTCTCGACGTGCAGGCCGCCGCGGACGCGCCGCGGTTCCACCACCAGTACCTGCCTGACGTGCTGCAACTCGAAAAACGCTTCCCCAAACCCGCCGCCGACGCGCTCTCCGCAGCGGGCTACACCGTGAAACGCGAGGGCGAGTTCGATGAGAAGTCCCCCGGCACCTGGGGCGACAGTGAATTGATCGCAGTGGACCCGCAGACCGGCGAACTCACCGGCGGCCAGGACCGGCGGCACACCTTCGGCAAGGCGGCGGGTTTTTGATGCCGCCGTGGCCCCTCACTCCTCGCGCAGCGCCACCATCGGGTCCACCCGGGTCGCGCGGTACGCGGGCAGCCAGCACGCCAGCAGCGCGGCCAGTGCGAGCACACCCGGCACGACGAGGAGCGTCGCCGGATCGGTCGGCGTCACGCCGTAGAGTGCACTGGCCAGCAGCCTTCCCGCAAACAACGCTGCCACCAGCCCGCCGCTCACCCCGATCCCCGTCAGGACCGCGCCCTGCCGCAGCACCAGCCGCAGTACCCGGGCACGCGGCGCGCCGAGCGCCAGGCGGATACCCAATTCGCGCGTGCGCTGGGTCACGCTGAGCGCCATCACGCCGTAAAGGCCCGTGCTGGCGAGCAGCAGCGCCACGCTCGCCAGCCCGCCGAGCAGGACCGCCGTGGAGCGTTGCGAGGCGAAGTCGGCCGCCACGCCTTCGTCCATCGTGCGCACCTGCGAGAGCGGCAGTTCCGGATCCAGTGAAGCCGCCACCCGGCGCACCGGTTCGATCAGGTCCGCCGGGTCGCCGGCCGCCGCACGGACGAGCAAGGACATCTCCGGGCGGGGAACCTGCGCGGCGCAGAAGTACATTTGCACCATGTTGGTCATCTCGGGGTCCCCACCCGGAGCCTCCGTGTGGACGTGCGGAACGACGCCGATGACCGTCATCACCGTGCCGTCCCCGCTGCCGAAGTCCTTGTCGAGGTGCCGGCCCACGGGGTCCTGCCCGGGGAAGTAACGCCGCGCGAGCGCATCGTCGATGACCACCTTCATCGCTCGTCCGAGACCGTCCTGCGCCGCAAAGTCGCTTCCTCGCAGCAGCGGCATCCCCATCGTCTGGAAATATCCGGGCGAGGTGCAGTTGTAGAGTGCATACTGCTCCTGGCCGGGCGCGTCGGGCGGAGTACCGGTGACGTGGAACGAACCATCGGACTCGTCGCCGCTGAAGGGCGCCGTCGCCGACACGGCCGCCGCCGACACGCCCGGGACCGCGCGCACGCCCTCAACGAGCCGGGCGAGGAACGCCGCCTGTTTTTCCGGCGAATCGTAGCGCGCCAGCGGCAGGGAGAACCAGGCCGTCAGCAGGCCCTCCGGCCGGAAACCGAGCGGCTCGTGGCGCGCCCGCCAGAAGGAGCGCAGCAGCAATCCCGATCCGGTCAACAGCACGACGGCCAGGGCGATCTGCACGACCACCAGACCCGCGCGGAACCGCCCCTGTCCGGCCTCACCGCTCGCGCCGCGCGCGCTGTTTTCCCGCAGAGCCGACGCCATCGCCGCGTTGCCGGTGATCCGCCACGCCGGCCAGACGCCCGCGAGCAGCCCCGAGCCGAGCGCCAGCACGGACGCGAACGCCAACGCCGCTCCATCCAGGCGTGCGGCCTGGAAACGTGGTTCCCCCGCCGGACCCAGGGCGAGGATGGCGTCGAGTACCCAGGTCGCCACCAGCAGCCCGGCCAGGCCGCCCAGCGCGCCGAGCACGGCGCTTTCCGTCAGGGTCTGCCGCACGAGCCGCCTGCGGCCGGCGCCGAGCGCGGCGCGGACCACCAGTTCGCGGCGGCGCGTCGTGGCGCGGGCGAGTTGGAGGTTGGCGACGTTGGTGCAGGCGATCAGCAGCACGCAGCCCACCGCGCCTAAGAGCAGGAGGAGGTCCCGGCGGTATCCGCCGACCTTGTAGTCGAGCAGGGAGCGCACCTCCAGCCGCCAGCCGGTGTTGCTGTCCGGGTAGCGCCGTTCCAGTTCCGCGGCGATGGCGTTGAGGTCGTCCCGGGCTTGCGCCAGGGTGACGCCCGGCCGGAGCCGGCCCAGGGTCTTGAAGCCCTCGTGGTTGCCGCGGTTGGTGTACTCCTTGTCCGCGCGCAGGTTCCCGAGCGGCACGAAAACCCCGGCGCGGTACGGATACTCCACCGTCGGCGGCAGGACGCCGACGATCTCGCGCGGGACGCCGTCGAGGACCATGCGCGCGCCGAGCACGGCCGGGTTCGCGCCGAATCGCTGCCGCCACAAGGCGTCGCTGATAAGCACGGCGGCCGGACCACCGGGGATGTCCTCGGCCTCGGTGAGGTTGCGTCCCAGCGTCGGCCGCACGCCCAGCACGTCGAGGTAGTTGGCGGTGATCGTCGCCCCGGCGACACGTGCCGCCGTCTGCCCCGGCGCGGAGCAGTTGAACTGGTCGCCGCGCACCAGCGCCAGGTCCGTGAAGCTGTGTTGGCCGGCGCGCCAGTCTAGGTAGTTGGGCAGGCTGGCCGCGCCGGTGACCCGGTCGTGGTCGCGTTCGAGCAGCACCGTGAGCCGGTCCGCCTGCGGGTAGGGCAGCGGGTGCAGCAGCACGCTGTTGACGACGCTGAAGAGCGCCGTGTTCGCGCCGATGCCCACGGCGAGCACGAGGACCACCACCAAGGTGTAGCCGGGCGACTTGCGCAGCAGGCGCAACGTGTAGCGGATGTTTTGGAAGAGTTCCGACATGATCGGAGCGGATGGCTAACCATGATTCGTGCCAGCGAACCGTAATAATTTTATCTCGTTCTCTCCGAACGTATTGTAATATTTTCTCCTCCGACTCGTACGCCCCTGCTATCCCGAAACCGGAACCGTCCCGTCCCAAACGTGGGATTCAGCGGCATGTCTTCGTTCCATGAGACCGAGGCTTCCGGAGCGCCTGGAACCACGCCTGAATCCCCTTGCCTACGTTGGCGGCAGCACGCTAGCATTCATCCCGCGTGCCCCGCCCGGCCTCCCCTGCTC
>CAXTQD010000239.1:0-8619 GCA_964246175.1 uncultured Chthoniobacterales bacterium
GAACAGGAAGTCACCAACCTGGGCAGCGATCTCGGGGCAACTCGCCCCCACGGCCCTCCCGGCCAAGGAAGCCCTCGGCGTGGAGACGATCCAGGCCGCCGCCGAGCGCGGCTACTTTGCGGGCGAGGACATCGCCGCCTGCGAAGCGGCGGGCATCGTGGCCTTCGTGCCCAAGCCGCTGGGCCGTGGGGCGGCAGCCAGCAAGGGCTTCTTCCCCCAAGGAAGTGTTCCTCTACGACGCCCAAGCGGACACCTACCGTTGTCCGAACGGCGAGACCTTGTCGCCGCGCACAGGCTGGGTCAAGGACGGCCACCGTTGGAAGGGCGAGGCGGTGCTTGATGCGATGGCGGCGCGCCTGGCCGCCAACCCGCCGATGACACGGACGCGGCGCAACACGGTCGAGCATCCTTTCGGCACGATCAAACACGCCATGCACCAGGGCCACTTCTTGATGAAGGGGCGGCGCCAGGTGCGCGCGGAGTTTAGCCTGAGCGCGCTTGCCTGCAACCTGTTGCGAGCCGTGAGCATCGTGGGCGTCAAGGCCCTGGTGGAGGCCCTGCGGCGACGCTTACGCGCCCTCGCACGGGCTCTCCAGCGCGCCCACGGCTTGCGAGGCTGGTTTTACGCCCGCCTGTTCGCTTTGATCGCTCGCCGCGAGAAAGACTTCGTCGCGGCCGGCCTGCTCGCCTAAACGAACCGCCGGGCCAGCGTTTTCACACAACCTCGGAGGCTTTTGGCGGAACACGGGAGAGCCGGATAAATCACTTCCTCATTTTCCGGCGTGTCGCGCGTGGCCTCGTTGTACCGGGCACATCCGCACGCACGGCGAGGAGGCCAGGGCCAAGAAAAAGTAACCCGGCAAGAAGGCACGGCGCTGGGTGGTGGAAAGCACCCACTCCTGGTTCAACCGCTTTCGCAGCGTCCTGACGCGCTGGGCCAAAAAAGAGCGCAACTACCTGGGCATGCTCTAATTCGTCTGCGACCTCATCGCTTACCGCGCCGCCAGGTTATTCGGATAGGCAGTAAGCGCGTGAAGGCGCCCGAAGGGCACGAAATTTGCCCGATGGTCTCAGGCAGCGCCAGGAGCATTCCACGTTCGAGGGTGGACAAGGTGGCTTGGCGGAGCATGATCATACCGGCGGGATGTGGCGAAACCCTCCTGTACGCGGCTGGTATGCGGGAGGCAAGCCCTAGAGGGCCCTACGAGGTATGGGCCAATCGTGCATGTGGGGTTTGCCGTCCGGCGCTGAACGCGAAGTGTTGATGTTGCCCCGTTTTCCAAAGCTGCCTCGCCGCTGGCCGCCACGCCCGTAATGGTGTAGCCGAGCTTGTTACAGGCCCGCGGCAGGACGAAGGGACACGATGCGCTCATCCTCGACCACGAAAATCTGGGTTTTGATCATACGACGATGGTAGCAAGTGGGAATTTGACGGCCTCCACGGCAGAGTCCGCCCGCCAAGCATTTCTGCTGCGCCAGATTCCGTTGGAAGGGACAAGACCGCGGGTTAAAACGTCGCCCTAGGCAAGAGGGCCGACAGTGACAAGAACGTTGCTTGTGCGTTGATTTGTTGACCGCTAGCCTGCCGCTTGTTCTGGGGGGAACAGACAGGGGTTGCCAGGCCAGCGGTCAGGCAGCCCCTGCTACTTTCCACTTTCTTCTCCGTTCCCATGAACCTGCACGACGCACGATGCTAGGTTCTTTCCTGCCCACGCATTTTGTGGCTGGGATTTGCCTTGCTCCACCGCTTCCAAGGTTCTTTCAATCGTAGGGTGAAAGGCGCGGGTTTAGTTTGGTACAGCCGCGCACCTTGCTTGATCGCCTTTTTCTTCAGCGTGTTTCGCCGTGTGTCAAGCAGACGACGAATGGTTTGCAGTTCGGCCGTTTTTCGCAGATGAAACCCAGACCCGGAAAGCACGGAGCAGAGGACGAATAGATCGTGCTCTTCCCCCAGCCATTCTCCGAGTCGATCCAGTTCCTTGACCATCGGCTGGAGCGCTCCTGGATCCAACGGGATCAGCCAGCGAAGCTGCGCCGCCAACAACTTGACCTGTTTGCGCCACTCATGGAGCGCATCGCGCGGCGACCTTTCCGGTACACGCTCCACACTCCCCGTCCCGCGGCACACGCCACACGTCTTCTCCGTGCAGCCACGGCCATTCCGTGACCCGCTCGCGCGCCGCCTGCAATTCCGTCGTGACCGCAGGCAGGTCAATGCGAGCTTCATTCGCTTCCATGCTCGCCAGCAGCTGCCCATGGATGCTGGCGACGCTTTCCGGAGCGACCAGTCCGTGGAGCTTCGGGCGCAACTTATCGAACGTTTGGACCGGCGCAGTAGCGTCACGCGCCGCGGAAAGCGCCTGACCGGCCTGCCGACAGCAAAGATTCTCCCGCTCGAACACGCGCTCGCCAACGCCCACCCGTGCCAGCCGCAGCAGAGCACGCAGCTTCTTTAGCTCCTTGCGGGCGGCGTGGACCTCTTTGGGCGCAGAGTGCCCTCCCACGCCGTCACAGGTGAGCGTGAGCTGCGCCTGCTCCAGGCTCCTGTCAGCAATCCGGCGAACATTGGCTGCAAACGATTCCTCGGGGAACAAATCAGAAGGTATGTTCATCGTGAATTCTTTCGGGTTGTCGGTTTCGAAGCTGAACACCGCTGCATTTACTCTGCTTTATCCATACGACCATCATGGCTGAAAGCGTTCCTCGCAGCCGAGACGGTGTCGAACATACGATCTGCTCCGATGAAGGTGACGATGCCAAAGCGTTCCAGCTCCTCTGCAACATCTTCGGTTTGGGCCAAGGCAATCGTCAGCCCTTGGCCGCGCAATGTTTTCAGGGTCGCGGCAAGCGTCAGGCCCCCAGTGTAATCGATGTCGTCCATGCTCACGAGGTCGAGCACCAACCAGCGCACGGGGTGAGGTGCCTGCTCGATTAACCGATGAAGCCGGGCAGCAAAATAGTCGGCGTTGGCGAAGAAGAGGGCTGCCTCAAAGCGATACACGATGAGCCCGGGTTCGGTTTCCAAACCCATCTTGGACCCCGGTGCTTTCCAATGTTTGCCGTCCGCAGCCAGTACAACGTCCTTGGGGTGGTACTCTTGGCGCAGGTGATCGATCACCGACAGGCCGATGGCAATGAAGATGCCCCGTTCCACGCCCAGGAAGACCACGCCCAGCAGTGCGGCCAGCGCCACCGCGAACGTCGCCGGGCGGAAGCCGGCAATCTGGCGCAACGAACGCACGTCGATCAATTTGACGCCGATGAGGAACACAATGGCGGCGAGAGCCGCGTTGGGCAGCCGCTCGATCAACGCCGTGGCAAAGAGGAGCACGGCCAAGGTCATGACGGCGGTCGCCACCTGCGCGGTCTGCGTGCGTCCCCCGGCTGCTTCCACCACGGCGGTCTTGGTGGGGCTGCCGTTGACCACGAAGGTGTTGGAACAGCCCGCTAGAATATTCGCGGTCCCCAAGGCGAGGAAATCGCGGTTTTCATTCAGGTCTTCGCGGTGCTTCTGGGCAAAAGAGCGCGAGGTCGCGGCGCTCTGCGCCACGATGACGAGAAACATGGAAGCGGACGTGGTGAGCAAACCTTTCGCTTGGGCCAAAGACACGTGCGGCAGACCGAACACCGGCAGCCCCGCCTGCACCCGGCCAACCGTAGCGATGCCGTGCTGGTCCAGCTTGAAGATCCAGGTCACCGTGATCGCTAGGGCCACCGCGAGGAGCGAGCCCGGCACCCGCGGCGCGAAACGCTCGCAAGCCACGATCACCGCACCCACTCCGAGCGCCATCCAGACGGTGGCCCACTGAAGTTGCGGCAACGCACACGCGATTTCGATCAGGTGCCTGATCAAGCCGTGACTGGTCACTGAAATTCCCAGCATGTCGGGAAGCTGACCGAACAGGAGCGAAACGCCCACTCCGCTCAGAAAACCCACCAGCACGGTGCGCGAGAGAAAGTCCGCCAGGAATCCCAGCCGCAAGATGCCCGCCAGAAACAGGAAACCCGCCGTCAGCAACGCGGATGCGCTCGAGAGCGCCAGCCAGTGGGCCGAGAACGGCTGGGCCAGGTTCTGCAGGCCGGAGAAAAGGATGGCGGCGGTGGCCGAGTCGGCACCAACCACCAGATGACGCGAGGAGCCCAGCAGTGCGAACGCAAGGATGGGCAGCAGGATCGTGTAGAGCCCGGTGACCACCGGGGTGCCCGCGATCTTGGTGTAACCCATGCACTCCGGGATCGCCACCGCCGCCAAGGTCAGGCCCGCGAGCACGTCGGGACCGAGCGAGTCAAAATGAAAACCGCCAAAGAACTTCGGCCGCAGCGATGCCTTGCGTACAGGAGGCTGCTTCCGATCGGCTTGCGGTGTGCTTGCCATCGGAAGATCATTCGTCGCCGACAACGGCTTCCGCTGACATAATCTCCCGGCCGGGCAAAAATCCCGCTTCGAAGAGATCATCCTTGCGCGGAGCTGCTAGACAAACCAGGGAAACGAACGAAAAGATGATCTTCTCTATGTCCGGACAGCCATCGCGGTAAAAGCTGACCTGCCATGACCGATCTGCCGCTTTTACCCACCCACCCGTCCATCGGCACGGTCGCTGCCCGGTGGGCCAACGGCGCAGCTGGCCGCAAGGTGATCACGCGCAGAGAACAGGGCGCATGGTCGCCCGCGCCTGACCGGCCCGACCCCGTGCAAACCTTGATCACAGCCAACACCGGCCGCCTCTCCGGGGTGCTGCCGATCAAGTGGGCTCGGATGGCAGCTTCACCCTTCGGCTTCTTTCGCGGAGCGGCTCCTTTGATGGCCATGGACCTCGCCGGCCATCTGGTCACCGGCTTGACCGTGCAACTCTGCGGCGACGCACACGTGCATAACCTCGGGGCCTACGCGGCACCCGACGGCCACTTGGTCTTCGACCTGAACGACTTCGACGAAACCTTGGCCGACGCCCCGTGGGAATGGGACGTGAAACGCCTCGCCACCAGCTTGATCCTCGCCAACCGCGAGGCAGGCGGACAGGACCCGGAAGGCAAGGCGGCGGTGCGTGAGTTCTCCCACTGCTACCGCCAGTCCCTGCGCCGCTTTGCCGCGATGCACGTCCTGGACCTGATGAATTACGAAGTCCGCCGCTACCCCAAACACAGCGGTGTCCAGGAAATCCTGCAAAAGGCGGAACGCGCCACGCCGGCCAGGAACCTCGCCAAGCTGACGGTGCCTGGCCCCAACGGTGAGCCGCGCTTTCACGATCAACCGCCTCTGCTCAGCCACGTGGAGGACGAGAAGGCTCGCGAGGTGATTGCATCGCTCGGTGCGTACCGCGACACCCTCGGGTTGGACCGGCGGCAGGCGCTGGATGCTTACCGCCCCGTGGATGTCACCTTCAAGGTCGTTGGCACCGGCAGCGTCGGCACCCGTGACTACGTGGTGGTGCTGCTTGGCAACGGGCCGGACGATGCCTTGTTCTTGCAGGTGAAAGAAGAGTTGCCCAGCGCGTGGGCAACGACGTACCCCGAAAAAGCAGGTGCCGGGATGCATCAAGGCAGGCGGGTGGCCGAAGGACAACACCGCTGCCAGAGCGCGACCGATCCTTTCGTGGGCTGGACCACCATCGAAGGACGTGACTACCTGGTGCGGCAGTTGTCCGACCACAAGGCCGCGCTGGACCCGGCCGAGTTGGAGGGCGAGGTGCTCATCGAGTACGCGCAGGTCTGCGGCGAGACGCTGGCCAAAGCGCATGCCCGCACCGGCGACGCGGCGGCTCTCGCCGGGTACTGCGGCAAAACCGATCATCTGGACCGCGCGCTGGCCAATTTCGCCCTGGCCTACGCCGCGCAAACCACGCAAGACCATACCGCGTTGGTCGCAGCGGTCCAGGCCCGGCAACTCACGGCCGCCGCGGAACTGTGAGAGATCGAGGCTTTGCTCGCGCGGAAAATGGGCTCTGGAGATTGATGAAGGTAGAATGATAGCCGGATGGTCAGCCCTTGTCCCTACCGGCACGCTTGACCATGCCAAAAACACTCAAAGCTTTGACCGTCCAGGAAGTGCTCGCGCTGGCGATCCAAGCTGAGGAGGAGGATGGCCGCGTTTACGGTGATCTTGCCCGACGCATCGGTGACGACTTTCCGGAAACCGGCAGGTCGCTCCAAGCCATGCACGACGAGGACGGCCACCGCCACCAGCTCATCGAGCTTTACCGTGCACGCTACGGCGAGCACATCCCGCTCATCCGCCGCCAGGACGTGGACGGCTTCATCGTGCGCAAGCCGCTCTGGCTCAGTTCGATTCTGACGGTGGCCATGGTGCGCCGCGAAGTGGAAAACATGGAAAGCGATTCCCGGGCCTTTTACCAGGCCGCGGTTGCCCAAACCGCCGATGCCGCCGTGCGCCAGTTGCTCGGTGACCTGGCGGCGGAAGAGTCCAGGCATTACGACCTGGCCGGATCGATGGAGGCACAGCAGAAAACGAGCGGTGCACGAGAAAAGGAAGACGAAAGCGAGCGGCGGCGTTTCGTGCTTCAGGTGGTCAGCCGGGCTTGGCCGGGTTGATGGACGGCAGTGTGTCCACGCTGGCTCCCGTGTTCGCGGCGGCGCTTGCTTCGCACAACAGTTGGACGGCGTTCCTCGTGGGCATGGCAGCATCGATTGGTGCCGGTATTTCCATGGGCTTTGCCGAGGCGCTCTCGGACGACGGCTTGCTCAGTGGCCGGGGGCATCCGTGGACGCGAGGGCTGGTCTGCGGCGCGATGACCACGGCAGGCGGCATCGGGCACACGCTGCCGTTTTTGATCACAAGTTTCCCCTACGCCATGTGCGTGGCCGTGGGGTCGTCGCCGTCGAACTGGCCGTGATTGCCTGGATCAGGCACCGCTACATGGACACTCCGCTGCTCAGCGCCACGTTCCAAGTAGTCGTCGTCGGAGTGCTCGTTTTCCTCGTCGGCATTCTCATCGGCTCGGCGTAAGCGCCTTACTTCGGCGAGCGCTTTCCAAGGTGGAAAACGCTGTTGTCGAAGGTCCATTGATGTGCGCGGCACTGCGGGCTACCTGGCTCATTGACCCAAATTACGCACGTAAGGCCATAGTTCGTCACTATCGGTTAAAGCGCATAAAATTTGCCTATGCGGTATCCCTCATGAAACGCTGGGAGGAAATGACGATTTTGCTGTATGCTCGCGGCGTGCTTGCTCAGATTGGTTCGCTCATTCGACGAAGCCGGTCGGTGTCATGACATCCTGCAGACCGTGGTGGCTGCTGTTTTGATGAACGGCCTGTTGGAGGAGCCAGAAAGATGGGGATGCATTTTCTCATCCGTTTTTTATCCAGATCGATGGCAATTAGGCTAAGTGAAACTCATCGTTGAAGTTTCAGTGAGTGTGGAACAATACGTTTCGCAGGGTTTTCAGCGCTGCATCTCTCCACCCCATGCCCGTCCGCATTGTCACGCGATAAAAGTGTTAGACATATTAGGGTACTACACCCGAAACGTCACCGACAAAGGGTCTGCCGTTTTGCGGCTCTCGATTCGACGCTTCCGCTGCCGGGCGTGCCGCAAAACGGTGAGCATTCTGCCGTCCTTCGCCCAGCCGTATCGGCTCGTCCAAAACCACACGGTTGACCGCTTCTTCTGCGGCTATATAAAAAGGGGAGGAGGTGGCACCCTGGATCCCACTTTAAAGCGATACTGGAAACGGTTCACGTGGTGGATTTCGCAAACGGATGCGTTGCTCCGCAGAGAACTCGACCACGCTTCGCCGCCATGCTCACCCGCCGCGTGGTGGGCGATCATCATCGTGCGCTTTGGAAACCTGGTGGTTGCCACGCAGGGCTTGGTCACAAGGCTGCAAATTACCCTCTTTGGCAGGTATCGCTGTCACCATCCGAACTCTCCGTAAGAAGAAAGCTCGAAGCGTTTCCACACACCTTGTTTGTCTATCAAAAGGCAAGGACATGAAATTGGTCTTTCACGCCAATGAGAAACCCTCCGAGCACGCCGTTGCGACAGCCGCGCCAGTTTGATCTGTTGCCGTGCGTAACAGAAGCCCCCACGTCACTCGCCCTTGGATGCGCGCGGTGGCTGGAACTCGCCATGGTCGCCTTTCTGAGCCTGCAAAAGCAGCGCATTGCCCTGCCGCAGTTCCGTCACCTCGCGGCGTATGAACAACTCGGAATCCGCGCCAAATCAACCGGTTCGCGCGGCGGCGTACGTCCGCATGTCTACGGAGCACCAGCAGTACTCCACCAACAACCAGATGCATGTGGTCCGTGAGTACGCGGCGTAGCGCAACATGGAGATTGTCCACACGTATTCGGATGAGGGAAAGAGCGGGCTCAACATCCAAGGCCGCGATTCTTCGGGACAGATGATCCGCGACGTGGAGAGCGGTAGCACGGATTTTGCCTGCATCCTGATTTACGACGTGAGCCGCTGGGGTCGGTTCCAGGACGCGGACGAGAGTGCCTATTACGAATACATCTGCCGCCGTGCGGACATCCCCGTCCATTACCGCGCGGAACAATTCGAAAATGACGGCAGCCCGGTTTCCAAGCACGCGCGCCGTCTGATCTGCGACGCGATCTTCTACCTGGTGCGCGCGGGCTGTGCTCGGCACCTTTTGCT
>CAXTQD010000240.1:0-8559 GCA_964246175.1 uncultured Chthoniobacterales bacterium
TTCTCCCACTACAAAACTCGCCACGCTCTTGCCTATCTACAACTGTAATACTAAAATCCGTGTTACAAATAAGCAACAGATTCGCGCAACTGTAACAGACGAAGAATTG
Source organism: uncultured Chthoniobacterales bacterium (assembly GCA_964246175.1). Lineage (GTDB taxonomy): Bacteria > Verrucomicrobiota > Verrucomicrobiia > Chthoniobacterales > SZAS-18 > CAHJWO01. The sequence continues at coordinate 110 of CAXTQD010000240.1, forward strand.
AAAACTTCTCGTGCAAGATAGACAAGTGAATCCTCTTGCACGCGACTACCCGGGAAGCACAAGCGATGAGTTTGGCACCGTGCGGCACGCACTTGCCGCACCGGCGTTTTTACCGTCACCCGCAGGGTAGGAAATCCGCGTTGTGATCTCCCCGGGACGAACACGTCTGTGCGTCTGAAACGTTGCAATAAACCTTTCGACTCCGCTCCGTCCGAGCCACCAAGATGCATTCACTTCCGAGAGGTCACTTCTGTTGTTGGCTGCTCGGACTACACGAACCTCACCTTCACTGAAACACTCGCTAACTATATGAAGCATCCTATCACAAAAACCCTCTTGGCGCTTGGCTGCGCCTGGACGTTCGCTGCCACTGTCAATGCGCTTCCGACCACCTACACCCAAGGCGACTTCCTCTTGGGTTTCCGCCAGGAGGGAACTCAGACCGACAGCGTCGTGGTTGACCTCGGGCCCATCGCCAGCTTCACCAGCCCCTCTTCCTACGCGATCGGCCTCGGCTCGACCCTCTCGTCAGAGTTCGGGTCCGGTTGGGCGACCGACGGCAACGTCTTCTTCAGCCTGATCTCGACGAGCGCCACCAACAACACGAGCTACGTGACATCGCCCCAGTTTCTGACCGGCCCCAACGTCGGCCCGGCCAAAATCTGGAACCGCCTTACGAACACCAACTCCGGCATCCTCCAGAACAAGATCAATGCCTTTGGTGGCGAGTTCACCAGCGGCGGCCAGGTGGAGCCTAAAACGGACGCCAACGCTTATGCAAACTACATGCCGGGCGGCACGACGGATGCCGGACATGCCACCAGCGGCAACATCGCGTGGGGCTTCTTCAATCCCACCAGCGAGGGCACGCTCGACCAGGGCACGTCCGGCGTCGCGCTCAACCTGATCCAGATCACGGCCGGCAGCGGGCCAGGGACCGACCTGGGCTACTTCCGGCTCAGCGCGGACGGCAACATGATCACGTATGCGCCCGGCACGGTTCCTGAACCTTCCACCTACGCCGCGATGGCGCTCGGGGCGCTCGCTCTCCTCGGCTTCCAGATCAACAAGGCACGGCAGTTCTCCAAGCAGCAGCAGTTCGCATGAAATAGCCTGACTGTTCGACTCACCCAAACCCGACCATAACCGACACGTGCACATGAAAATTTCCATTACCCTGCTGGGCAGCATCGCCCTTCTTGGGATGACCGGACTCGCTTCGGCTCAGACCAAGATCTATCTCACCGGTTCCACCGCGTTCCGCGCCTCCGCGAACAACGAAATCGATAACCTGCTGGCCGCGAACGGCGGCACCATCACGAAGGCTTCCGACAACGCCACCTTCACCAGCGCCAACGTCATCACGTGGACAGGCGGCAACATTGGTGGCACGGCGGTGACCATTAAGGCGTCGTTCTCCGGCTCCGGCGCGGGCATTCAGACCGTGGCCGCTCCTACCGGGACCTTCACCGTCGGCTTCCTACCTGACGGTGCCACCGGCACCGCCAACCCCGACCCGCGTACGAACACCAGCGTCCCGCGCGAACTGGCCGTGCCAGACATTGCCCTGTCCGACGTTTTCCAGGCTTCCACGCCCTTCAACCGCACCTTCAACGGCGTGACCTACGCCGCGCTGACCGACAACGTCGTGGGCGTGGTGGCGTTCACCTTCGCGGGGAGCAAGGGATTCCCCGCCGGTCAGACGATGACTCCGCAGATCGCGCAGACCCTCTTCACGGGCGGTCTCGTGCCGTTATCGGAGTTCACCGACTCCTCCAACGACGACAACACCGGTGTCATCGCCACGGGCCGCGACGCCGATTCCGGCACGCGTCTGACGACCGTGGCCGAAACCAACGTCGGTGTGCGGGGGGTCTTGAAGCAGTATCAGCCGACGGTCTCCAGCGGGACGATCACCGCTCTGAACCCTTACCCGGCCAAGACGATCAATGGCGTCAACTATGGTGCGGGTGACGGCGGCGAGTCGAGCGGCAGCAGCCTGCGCGCTTACCTGACGGACACCGTCACCGCGGCCGCCGCTCAGAACGTGGACGGCACCCTGACCGGTGGCTTCCTGGTCACCTACCTGGGAGTCAGCGACTTCAACGCGGTCTCCGGCAGCGGGGCGGTCGCGCTGAGCTACAACGGGATCGCGGAGTCGCAGGCCGAGATCATCCGGGGGCCTTACACCTTCTGGGGTTATGAGCACCTCGACTACAAGAGCAGCATCTCCGGAGTCAAGTCGACCTTCGCCACCCGGCTGGCGTCCCAGATCACGAACTCGACCTCCGCCACGCTCAGCCCGAACGTCTCCGTGAACGACATGCTCGTGCAACGCTTCTCTGACGGCGGGCCGGTCAGCTCCCTGCTGCACTAACCACCGGCGCTTTTCCGCAGGAGAAAACTTACTAGCAACTAGCAACTAACAACTACGAGCGGTGCGGGAGCAGAACTCTCGCACCGCTTTTTTGTGTCCGCGTGCGAGCGCCTCCTAGCAAACCGCATGCGGTTAAGCCGGCCTCTCCACACGAGCGAAAGCCTCTCACCAATCTTTCGGTAGTCGGGCTGATTGCTGACGTTCCCGCAACGCCTCCTGCGCCGCCTCAATCTGTGCGGGCGACATGCTGCGCTTCAGTTCATTGAGAACGGCGATACCCGTCCCCCCTTTCTGCGCCTCGCTCAGGGACAGCCAGACGTAAGCCTGCACGGGATCGCGCTCTACTCCGGCCCCGCCCATGTAGAGTCGGCCCAAGTTCGCCCGCGCCTTGGCATCACCCGCTTCGGCCGCCCGCTGGAACCAGAGGAGCGCCTTAGCGATGTCCTTCTCCGTCCCCTGCCCGCTTTCACAGAGAACTCCCAACATATTTTGGGATGGAGTATCCCCGGCCTCGGCCGCCTTCGACGCCCATCCGAACGCCACGGCGTCGTCTTTGGGGAAGTCCTCCGCGCCGAGAAAACTCAGCCGAGCCAGATCGGCCTCCGCCGCCACAAAGTTCTGCGACGCGGCCTTCTTCCAAAGCTCCGCGGCTTTGCGCACATCCTTCTCGCCCCCGCGACCGGAGAGCAGAAACATGCCCGCCGCCTCTTCCGAGGGGGCCAGTCCCTGGTCGGCGGCGCGGAGAAACCATCCCAGTGCTTCGTGATCGTCCTTCGGTGTGCCGCGTCCTTCCGCGCACATTAAGCCGAGATCGTGCTGGGCTTTCGCATGCCCCGCTTCCGCGGCTTTCTGGAACCGCAGAACGGCTTGTTGATCATCCCGCGTTATCCCGCTAGTGCCTTCGGCAAAGGCGAGACCTTCACAAAAAATTTCGTCCGGCGAAGGCTCGGCGTGCGCCGCCGTCGGATCATGACACACGGTTGCGGCCACGAGAGCAGCAGAGAGGATCAAACGTGACATTCATCTTGCTAATTGCCGGACGGCAGTCGTGCAAGTTTTCACTTGGTAACAATCTTGCTTACGGAACGTTACGCAAACGTGACACTTCCATTGCTTCCGATGGCCGGGCTCTTTCTAACATCGGGCCTGTCCCCGCCGATGAAGGCTTCCCTCCTCCCACACGTTTTGCTCGTCGACGACGAGATAGATATCCTGGATTTACTTGTGTACGCTTTCGAAAAAGCGGGCGGCTTCCGCATCTCTACGGCGGGCGATGGTCTCGCCGCTCTTCTGCAAGCGCGTCGGGAGATGCCTTCGCTGATCGTTCTCGACCTTCTCCTGCCTGGCCTAGCCGGGCTCGAACTGCTCAAGACACTAAAGTTCGACCCTCTGACTCGCGCTATCCCCGTTATTCTCCTCACCGCGAAGAGGGAAGAAGTGGACCGTCTGCTCGGCTTCGAACTCGGCGCGGCGGATTACGTGACCAAGCCGTTCAGTCCGCGCGAAGTAGTGATGCGCGCGAAGGCAATCCTTCACCGCGAAGGCCGCAACTCATCCGACTACAAGATCCGGGCTGGCAACATCAAGGTGGATGTTTTGCGCCACGCGGTTTATGTCGCCGACAAAGCCGTCCACCTGACGGCGGTCGAATTTAAGCTCCTTGCCAAATTGATGGAGTCGCCGGGTCAGCTCTTGGAGCGCGACTACCTGTTGCGTTGCGTGTGGGGGTACGAACACTCGGTGGACACACGGACGGTGGACACCCACGTCCGCCGCCTGCGCGCCAAGCTTGGAAGCTCGAGCGGCATGATCGAATCCGTCCGTGGATTCGGATACCGCCTGAACGACTCACCGCCGAAAGTTTCGCTATAGCTGCGTTGCCTCCCCGCGCTTTTTCTTGCGCTGGTCTTCCTGATCGTCTTCACCCTCGCCGCCGCCGTAGCCCACGACCTCCGCGGTGATGATGGACGGCGTTTCCTGGACCACTGCGGCGGCCGGATTCTGGTTCGCGATGTTGCTGGTGGTGTTGTTGACGGCGGCCGTGCTGTTGGAGGCGGCGGTGATTGCTCCGATATTAGGAGCCGCAATTGTGGGCACGCCGGCGCTCGTTCCTCCCACCGAGATGTTAGAAGCGTTGATAATCTGAACCGCGGCGAGGTTGAGGTTGCCGGAAACGCGGATGCCGGCGTCGCCCGCGTCGATGGTTCCAGTCGGCGCGATAAGGTCAATGTCGGCCGGCGGAACGCCCGCGACGCTTTCCAACACGCCGATGCCGCCGCCGGTCGCCAACCCCGCCAAGTCCTTCTGGATGTCCGCACTCTGCGGGTCGACCAGCACGCGCGTCGGAGGGGCCGCCAGCACGGTCTTGGGGGCAGAACCGGCCGCGATGTTGCCGTTAGTGGACCAGATGATCTCGTTGCCGCCGCGCAACGTGAATACGCGCGACGTGCCCACGTTGACGTTCCCCGCCGTGAAGATCGAGATGTTCCCGCCGTCTTCGGTCAGGATGCCCTGATCCACAGCGTTACCCATGGTGGAGTTAACTCCCACGTCGAGCTGGCCGCCCGGCGCGAAGAGGCTGATGTCGCCGCCGTTGCTGGTGTTGATTTCGCGCGAGGTCAACGTGACGTCCCCGCGCCAGGTCGTGCCCGGGAACAGCGCAGCCACGGCGGCCTCGCCGTTGGCGTAGTTGCCGAAGCCCGGGCTGCTCGGATTGTTGTGGTCCCGACCCGCGTCGCGGAGCACCAGATAATACACCTGGAGCGCGAGTTGATCCTGCCGCTCGGGGGGGAGGGTCTGAAAGGTGGACCAGACCTGGCCTGGATCGCTGTCGCCCATCTCGAGGAGGGTTCCCAGCGCCGGCAAGTACCGCGCGGGCAGGGCACCCGCGGCCGGGTCCAGGAACTTCCCGATGAAGCCGGCGAAGTCGACCGCAGAACCAGAAAGCCCGGCGGCCATCCCGGTGCCCGCGCCCACGATGATGTTCGCGCCGGCGAACGGCAGGTTGGGATTGCGGGCGTTGCCGATGCTCGTGATTCCTAGGCCGGTGTCGCCGTTGGCGGTGGCGCTGATGCCCAAATCTAGGTTTCGCCCCGCCAAGACTTCGAGCGTGCCCGGGCCGCTGATCTGGATGTCGCCGGTCGCGGGGTCGCCGGCCCCGACCCCGGCTTCGGCCCGGAGTTTGGAGTTCAGGTCGTAGGCGGTCAGGTCGCGGCCTGCCTGGATAATCGTCGTGTCGTCGGGCCGGACGTTCTGCACGTAGAATGCGATATCTGTCATGTCCTCTCCCGACACGATCCGGGCAGTCTTCCCGCTGAAGAGCGTGATCCCGGAAAGGTCGCCGGACGCGGCGTACAAATGCACCGGCTCCGGGTCGTCCGCGTGCAAGGGCCCTGTCGCGTGGAGAGTCTGCTTCGCCTGAAGAACCGCGGCGTCTCCAGACGTGGAGCCCGTCTCCTCAAAGATCGCGTTGACCGAGTTCAGGAAGCTGTCGTTGCTCCCTTCCTTGAGCGGTTGGTTCAGCGGGGCCGAGGTGGGGTTCGCCAGCGTCGTGCGGAAGGCGAAGGGCGAGGTGACGCCAGGAATCCGGGCCGGGTCGGCGTCCGAAAGATTGATCTGGGTTTCGCTATAGTTCTGCACTGCCGAGCCGATGCCGCTTGGCTGCAAACCGTTGATCGCCTTCTGGGCGATCAGGTCGATGGTCCCGGTCGGCGAGGGGGAAAGCGTCAGATTGCCGACCAGATTCACGTCGCCGCTGAACGCCGTGACGAACAGGCTGCCCGGGGAGACCGTCGCCACGGTGTTGAACGCCTGCACGCTGACCACGTCCAGACGCAGCCACGGTTGGTAGTAGGATGGCGATTGCAGGGACTGCGCAGAGACATCCACCCGCAGCACCTGGTCCAACCAGATACCCAGCAGCGGCGTGGTCCCGCTGGTGCCGGGTAGAGTCGCGCCTTCGCGCAGACTGACTGATCCTGTCAGCGAGGAGACGCTCACCGCGTCGCTTGGGTCGTAGGTCGAGAAATACGTCTTGTACCAGAAGCTGTTGTTGATGCCTTCGGGCAGGAGGAACACGTTCGCGGTCGGCCCCATGAGCACGTCGCCGCGCGCCGTCACGTCGAAGCTGCCCTTGCCGAGGAACAAGGTGGTCGGCAGCCAGGTGTGTTCGTCCAGCGTGACGGACGGCGAAATGGTCAGCCCGAGCGAGGGCGAGCGCGTCGCGTTCGTGACGATGCTCCCACCGGCGTCCAGCTTGCCCGCGCCGCGCTCGACGTAGTACACGCCGCCGTCGATGTTGTTGCCGGCGCTCACCGTGACGTTGCCTCCGCCCAGTTCCACGGGTGCGGCTGTGCCGGGGGCCAGGGGGACGCCGCTCGCGTCCCGGGCCGGCGTGCGCGCGTTGGTCGGGGCGGCGGCGTCGACGTTGGTGACGTTGCGGCCGGCGGAGAGACTGACGTTGCCGCCGCCCAGGGTGGCGACTCCCTCGAAGAAGTTGCTGAAGTCCACCCACCACGCCGTCGAGCCCACATCCGTGCCGCCAGCGGTGCGCGTGACCATGCCGAACTGCCCCGTCGCCGGGTCCACGTAGCCGCGGCGGTACAGCCAGTTCACCGGCAACTGGTGGGAAGAATCGTCGGTGGGCACGCCGCTGATGAGGGTCTGGTGCTCGATGTCGTTCTGCGCATGGATGGAAACGTTGCCACCCGCCATGCTGTACTGCGCCGGGTAGGGCGTGGTCTGCTGGACCGCCCCTAACGCGGCGATCTGACCGGTCGCGCTGGTGTCGGGAAGATCAAACGTCCCGCCCAGGGTGGCGTCCGCGACCTGGGTGCCGGCGGTGTAGATTGTGGCGAATTGGTTGAGCAGCTTCACGTCCTGGCTCGCCGCGATGTCGATGTCGCCCGAGCCCGTCCGGATGACCTGGAAGCGGGTGCTCACGGCGCTGGACGTGCTCGCACGCGCCCCCGAGGGACTGAACACGTTGTTGCCGTAATCCTTCCCGAGGAACACCGAACCGGCCGCCGTGGGGCTCGTGCCGACGGGAACCACCGCAGCGTGGCTGGCCGCGTTGAAGTCCGCGCCCGCCGTCAGGTTGTACGACCACGACTGCTGGCTGGGCAAGAGTTGCGGGTTGACGGGGAGCAGCGTGGCGTTGTAGGCGCTCGAAGTGAATCCGTCGCTCAGGGCGTTGTAGAGGACCAGGTCCCCGGCGGCGCGCACGGTGAGCACGCCGGGCGTCCCCTGCGGCCCAAAGCGGTAGGTCGACAGGTCCCAGTCGGCGGTGGCGTCTGACGTAGTCGAGCCGAGGTTGACGTTGCCGGTGCGGTTGATGATCTCCGCGCCGGGTTCGATGAGAGAAATTGCCTGTAACGCGTCATTGCTGCCGAACAGCCGGGTGCCGATTTGCAGGGCGTTGCTACCGAAGGTAGCGCCGTTGGTGGAAACGAAGCCCTTCACGTAGCTGGTGATGTTCCCGTCCCCGGTCAGGTCGTAGAGCGCGTAGCCTTCGACCACGACCGCGGACGCGCCAGTGATGGTGGCACCCACCGGACTCATCTGCACATCGGTGCCGTCGATGGTCTGCGGAGCGCGGAGATGCACCGTGCCGGCGAAGTCCCCGGCCTGCGCGGACGAGGCGGTGTTTGCCGCGACGGAGGCGTCGATCCTCGACCCCGCCAGCAAGTTGAGGCTCGCGGTCCGGTCGATGTTCCCGTTGATTTCCGCGCCCGCGCTGAGGTAAACGGAGCCGCCCTTGCCCGCCGCGTCGAACCCGTCGGCCGCCACGGTCAGCAGCGACCCCGCTTCCAGGGTCACGCTTCCGCTGGCGGTCAGGCTGATCGCGCCGCCTGTCCCCCCGGAACTGTCGATGGTCCCGGTGACATCAATCGAGCCTCCGTCCACCGCCACGTCGAAGCCGGCGCTCTGGCTGACGCCGCCGATTGTCGTGTCACCGGTACGGACCCGGAACGTGCGCCCCGCGGCGAAGCCCGCATCGTTGAGTTGGGCGTTGAGCGCCGTCAGCGACGGCAGCGCGCCGGGCACGTACAGGCCGCCGTCACGGGCCAGGCCT
>CAXTQD010000241.1:0-8558 GCA_964246175.1 uncultured Chthoniobacterales bacterium
GTTTCCCCGACTGCGACGCCGGTCGGACAAAGAGGCATCCCGCCGGGGGGCGTTTGACGTTATTGGACGTGCGGCGCAGCGTGCGTGCCCGCGCCCGTTTTGCGATGAACCGTCCTGCGCTCCATTCCTTTGACTTTTCGCGGCAGCCGAGCGCGTTTTTCCCGCTGGTGGATCGGCCGCCGGCCGCCGCGTGCGAGTTGTCCGTGGCGATTCCGGTCCACAACGAAGAAGCGGGCCTCGCCGCGACGCTGGGCGCGCTGGCGGCGCAGGTTGACTATGGGGGGCATCCCCTGGACCCGGCTTCGTACGAGACCCTGGTCCTGGCGAACAACTGCACGGACCGCACGGTGCAGGTGGCGCGCGCGTTCGGTGCGGTGCATCCGGGGTTCCGGCTGCATGTCATCGAGATCACCCTGGAACCGCCGCACGCCCACGTCGGCGCGGCGCGGCGGTTGGTGATGGACGAGGCCTGCCGGCGATTGGCCTCCCTGGGCAAGCGGCGTGGCGTGGTGGCGTCCACCGACGGCGACACGCAGGTGCGACCTGACTGGGTCGCAGCAAATTTGCACGAGATCGCCGACGGCGCGGACGCGGTGGGCGGGCGCATTGAGGCCAGCGCGGCGGAGGTGGCGGCGCTCGACCCCGGGGCGCGGCGCTACTACCGCCACGACCGGCTCTACCGCACCCTGCGCGCGGCGTACGAAAGCGCCCTGGACCCGGACCCGTTCAACGCTTGGCCGCGGCATCACCACTGCTTCGGCGCGAGCTTGGCAGTGACGGTCGAGACGTACCTCGCCGCTGGGGGCATCCCGGCGGTGAACTGTCTGGAAGACATCGCGTTCCACCAGCAACTGGAACGCATCGGCGCGCGCGTGCGCCAGAGCCCGCGCCCGGTCGTACTGACCTCCTTGCGCTGCACGGGTCGGGCGGAGTTCGGGCTTTCGGGCATGCTCGGGGTCTGGAAACGCGCCGCTGCGGCCGGCGAACCGTGCCTGGTGGAAGCGCCCGCGGCCATCGAACTGGAAGCTGTCCACCGCGCACGGGTGCGGGCGTTGTGGGGGCAGGAGATTACCCCTGCGAGGGCCGGGCAAGCGGCGGCCGAGTTGCAGGTGGGGGCGGATTGGTTCGAGGCGGCCTGGCGCGCGGCGGGGAGCCATGGGGCGCTTTACCAGGCCTTGCGCGTCTGCCAGCAGCGGATCGGTGTCGGGCCGGAGGCGGTGCCTCTCATGGAGGTACGCACGGCTGTGGCGGGATTGCGCGAGCGATTGGCGGCGCACCGGCCGGGGTTGCGGCTGGCTGCTAAGCTCGCTCGAACAGGTCGAGTCGGTATTTTTCCTCCTGGCGACCAGCCAGATGCCTCATCGGACCGCCGGGAGCGGCCGACGCCAGAAAGGTTTCGTGAACCTCGTCCCCTGTCAGTGGATAATCGTGCACGAGTGGCGTCCAGTGAACGAGCAGCAGATGACCAGCGGGCGCGAGCCCTCTGATAGCGCGTTCGCGGAACGCCAGGAGGTCGGGCATCGCCAGGTAGTAGCCGACCTCCGAGACGAGGATCAGGTCGAACGAGCCTTCCGGGAACTCGCCTGGCAAGGTACGTTGCTCGAAACGTACCTTGCCCAATCCAGCGCATCGTTCCCGCGCCACGGCGAGGGCGCGCTCAGAAATGTCCGCGGAGAGAAGTTGCCCACAACGGCCGGCGAGTTGCGCGGTTAACACGCCGATGGAACATCCCGCCTCGAACGCCGCCGGGTAGTGCAGGCGCGGCAGGGCAGCAAGGGTGGCGGCGTACTTGGCGGCCTCGTAGGGGCTGGTGGCGAAGCCCCAGGGGTCGGGGTTGGCACGGTACACGTCGTCGAAGTACCGGGAATCTAGGCTGTCCGGGGCGGTAGGGTTAGGCATGAGGAGAACTCGGTGACGGTCGACGAACGCCACCGCACTCAGCGGGATAATTGCTTGAGCAGGGCAGGCCGACGCGGAGAATCCTCGTTCAGTAGGAAGTCGTCATCCGGAACCGCATCCAGAACTTTTCGGGTTCGAGGGTAATCACCAAAGTTCAAACGCTTGAACTCCATCCCACGGTAGAGCCCAGCCGAGCGGCGAATCCAGAACTTGACCGCGGCTACAACCTCGGGGCGCTCGACACCGAGCGCCTGGGAGAACGCACCGTCGCCGCGGGTCAGAAGCAACGCGGACAGACCAAGCCGAATTCCTATCAGGTCCTCGCCGCCGAGAAAAGGAGAGGAAGCGCGCAGGTACGAAGCCAAGAAGCAGTCGTGGATAGCTTCCCGCTCTCCCTTCAACGCGTAAGGCAACGCCGTTCCCAGCATCCGCCAGCCGTCCAGAGCTTTGTAAGCCGGATCCGGTTCTGCGTGGAGCCGGTCACAAACGATGAGCAGTGCGACGATGGCGACAGCGACACAGACGGACGATGAAGGCATAGGTGAGATGCGGGTCGCACTTAGCAACGCCCCGAAGGCCACATCGCGCTCGCGGGGCGGTGGTCTTCGAGGACGTGCCGACCGACGCGTTCAATCACGGCGTCAGGCGCGGGCTGACGCAGGTACATCGTCAAGTCGCGCACCATCCGGCCAAAAGGCGCAGGCCGCATCATGCCGCGCGCGCCGACGGTGCGTTCCACCTCGCGGATGACCGTCTGCGCGATCTCCTCGACGGCCGTGCGCACCATCGCCGCGTAGGTGCCGGTCAGCGCGCCTTCTTCCAAGGGGAGTTCCCAGGCCGCTGCCGCGCCTCCCAACCAGAGGCTGCCGGACTCGATGGCCGTAGCCATCTGCGAGGCCCGCAGACGCTGGGAGGGATGATCGGTGCGGCCGAGGTCTTGCAGGTAAAAACGCGCCGCGTCGTAGAGTCCCTCCGCGCCGCCGAGTTGCACGGCGGCGAAGCGGATGGCGCCGCCGTTGAACCATGGGTCGCGGTAGTAGGCGTCCGGCGGCCCGATCAGGTCGTCGGGGCCGAGTTCGACCCCCGTGAAATCCACCGCGGCACTGACGGTCGCCTCCATGCCGACGGGCTGCCACCAATCATGGTCCACTCGCAGGGAAACTTGGTCCATCGGCACGATGGCCATCTGCCAGCCGCCGCCGGGCAGCTTGCCCGTGACAATCGGCCGCGTGACGTGCCCGACCCCCGAACAAAACAGCTTGCTGCCCTCCATTCGCAGCCGCCCGCCGCCCGCCTCGATGAACCGGATGCCGCCTGCTTCCTCAGCGTTCCAGACGCCGAAGACCCGGTGGTCCTCGTGCACGTCCGCAGCGGCGCGGGCGAGTTGTGCGGGCGTGCCGAAGAGCGCGACGAGTTGCAGGGCGTTGACGTGTCCCTCGTAGATGCGACCGACCGGCAGGCTGCCGCGGCCAACGTGCTTGAGCAGACGCAAAAGCGGCAGCATCGTGCCCGGACCGGCACCAAACCCGTCGCCGCCGTGTTCCCGCGGCAAGGCGGCGGCCAAGAGCCCAGCGTCGGCGAGCCAGACAAATTCCTGCACGGGGAACCCGGTGGCGGATCCACCGTTGGCGTGCGCGGCGCAACGCTCCGCCACCGCCGCCCCCCGGGCGAGGAGGTCACGGATATCGTCGGGATCGGGGCCGGGAGGAACGGTGTGCACGGGTTCGTAGAGTGGCAAAACAAAGCGCACCCGTTGCCCTTGGCAAACACGGCCGCGCACGTTGGTACGATTCGCAGCCGGAAGGAGACGCGCGCTGTTATTTCTCGCCTGACTCGCGCCGCACTGCTGGGGTGTCGATGAACGGCGTGTAGCGCAGACATTCTCTTCGTGTGATGCCTGCGGTCGCCCGGGATTCGACAACTTCTCGCCGCCGTGTGCGGCTAGCCGCCATCCCCCTGCCAGTGCGGGAGCTTGACGGGATGCACGTAGAGAGTGTGTACAGGGAAGTTCTCCAACAGGTCGGACAGCCGGCCGCGGTGACTTTCCCAAAAGGTTTGCCGGTCGGCGTCGCTCCAGAGTTCGAGGCCGCGCTCGTCCAAGTCGCGTTCCAGGCTGAGGTGCTCCGCGGCGAGTGCCAGGGCGGTGACGGCGGCGCACTCGACGAAGATCCCCATCGCGGCGAACACCCCGCACAGGTGGCAGAACTCCGGCATTGCCGCGGCAGGCACCACCAGGAGGTCAGCATACCCCATCAGCAACGGGTAAACCTCCTGCCGACGGCGCAACAGCCAGAACGCCGTCAGCCATTCCTTGACGCGGTGCCGCCACGGGCCGGGGGCAGTTTCGAGGTTGCGCCAGCCGAGCGGCTGGACGGTCAAACCGTGGGCGGCCAGGCGGGCGGCGGCTTCGGCGCGCGAGGGAAGCTCGGCGCGGGCGTTGACGAACTCGTCGAAGCGCAACGCGCGCAACGTGCGGTTGAAGTGCGTCCAGCGCGAGGTCAGCGACGAGAACGGTTCGAGGTACTTGGTGTACCCGCCGCCCGGCCGCAGGTGAAAATAGAGGTGGAGGTTGCCCTCGTGGATGGCGGGGTTGAGCAGGAGGTCGTCGGCGACGAAGACGTAATGACTGACCCCCTCGGCCGCGAGTTGGCGCTGCGCCTGCGCGAAGTACCCTTGGAACGTCGCCGAACTCTCGAAAACGGGCACCACGTCCGGGTCCTCGCCGCGGTAGAACGGCACCAGGAAGCGCACGGTGGAAAAACGTCCGCGGTACAGCGTGCGCAAGAGGGGTAGGTTGCCCTCGAAGCGGTGGTTGAACACCACCACCAAGCAGAAGCGAAAATCAGGGGCCATCAGCAGGAACGATGAAGGCAGAAGGTAGAAAAGAAAGAGCCTTGTTCTTCCGCCCTTGAACCTCGGGCTTCCATCCTTGAACCTTGCGCCTTGAATGCGGAATCTACCCGTCTGAATCGACGCGCCGCCGCGTGGCCGCTCTTGTTGGCGGGCATATCCCTGCTGGCTTGGGTGGGCTACTTCGTACGGGCGGTCCTCGTGCGCAACGGCGGACACTGGGAGTACCCCATCGACGACGCCTACGGCCACCTCGCCGTCGCCAAGAACCTCGTGCGCCACGGGGTCTGGACTTACAGCGCGCCCAACGGCTTCGACTCGGGTATCTCCTCGTTGGCGTGGCCGCTGTTACTCGCCGCTAGCTTCCTGCTCACGGGCGTCAACGCGTACGCGACCCTGGTGCTCAACCTGCTCTCCGCCCTTGGCCTGCTGTGGTACGCGTGGGCCATGCTGCGCCGTGTGGGGGCATCGTCCGGGCTGACGGTTGCCGGGTTGCTGGCCGTGGTCGTCTTCACGCCGCTGCCGCTGCTCGTGCTTGTCGGGATGGAGCATTGCTTCCATGCGCTGGTCAGCCTGATGTTCCTTGATTTGGCTGGTCGTTCGCTGGCGGAAGGGGCAGAGAAGCACCTGCCGCGTTGGACCTTGCCGGCGGCGGCGTGCGCGCTGACGATGGCGCGCTACGAGGGAACGTTCCTCGTGGGGACGCTCGTCTTCCTCCTCGCGTGTCGGCGAGAGTGGCGGCAAGCACTGGCGGTCGGTCTCGCTGCCGCCGCACCTATCGTGGGGTTCGGGCTGTTCTCGCTGACGCAGGGCTGGCCGTTTTTGCCGTGTTCCGTTCTTCTGAAAGGCACCCGGCCTGCCAGCCTGCACTTGGCCGACCTGCTCGCCTACGCGGCGCGCGGTTACGTCCAGATGACGGACAACCCGCACATGCTCTTCCTCGTGCTCGCGCTAGCGGGGGCGCTGGTGGTGCGGTTCGCGCGCGGGCGGGGGATGTGGGATTACCCGACGCTGCTCCTCGGCCTGACGCTCGCGGCCACCGTAGCCCACCTACAACTCGCCGCGCTGGGTTGGTTTTACCGCTATGAGGCTTACCTGATCGCGGCGGGGTGCGTCGTCATTGCCCTTTCTCTCGCGGACGGGTCGCTCGGGTGGCTGTCGCGCGATTGGCGACGGCCGACCACGTGGCCGGTGCCGGCGGTCGGGGCGCTGGCGCTGGCGCTGATCACGCTGCCGTTCTGGCAACGCACCGTCGAATCTTGCGGCACGCTTGTGGATGGCTGCCGCAACATCTACGAGCAGCAGCACCAGATGGCGGAGTTCCTCCACCGCTTCTACGACGGCGAGGGCGTGGCGGCCAACGACATCGGCAACATCGCTTTTTACGCGGACACGCGCATTTGCGACACGGCGGGGTTGGTCAACCAGAAGGTCATGCGCTGGCTGCGGGCGGGCACCTTCGACCAGGACGACTTGCGCGGTTTGCTGTGGAGCTACGACGCGCAAGTGATCGTCGTCTACGATACCTGGTCGGGTCTCTACGGCGGTCCGTTGCCGGAATGGGGAGTGCCGATTGGCCGCTGGACGATTCTAGGTAACCGGGTGTGCGCCTCCGAGACTGTTTCCTTCTACGCGCCCCGACCCGAACTCGCCCCGCGCCTGACCAAGGCGTTGCAAGATTTCGCCGCCGAACTGCCGGCCGACGTGGCACAGGATGGGGTCTACCGCGGCACGCCGCCGCCGCACGTGCTGGGGGTGTACTACCCGGACTTCGACAGCGAAGGCACGGTCTACGCGACCTCGCACTACGCCGACTTCTACCTGCCGCCGGACAACGGCTGGCCTAGGCCACCGCCTGACTCGGCCCTCGCGGTGAGCGTGCGTCCGCGCACGGTGGGCCAAACCCTCGAAGTTTCCGTCAACGGCGAGGTTGCGTTGCGCCGCACGTTTTCCGCGCAGGAGGTAGACCAATGGACGCCGCTGCTCGTGCGCGGACCTTGGCGGCCGGGTACTAACGTCCTCTCGTGCGTGGGGCAAGGAAAGACCGTCACCGCGGCCGGCGACAATCGGCCGATGCTCTTCGCCGTACGGGAGCCGCGGTGGACGACTGTGCCTCCGTCACCGTGAGGCGGGAGCGTCCACGCGCCGGAAGCGGATTTCGCTTAACCCAAGGCCGATGGCTGGCTTGGACGGCTGGACGGCGAAGGCGTTGGGCTTGGGAGCGGGCAGGGCGTCAGGGAGTTCGAAGAGCAGTCGGCCGCGCAACGTTCCCGGGACCGCCGCGGCGTTCCAGTGGGCGGCGGGTACGTGGAAGATCAGGGTGACCGTGTCTCTGGTAAGCACGGCTTCCGGCCCGAGCAGTTGTCCATCGAAAAACACCCGTAGCCGCTGGCGGGTAGGTTCCTGGTTGGGGGCCAACACAGAGGCCAAGTCTGCGAGCGTGATCTCCACCTCCGCGCCGTCCTCGGGCGCAACCGAGACGGGCTGGAAAGCCAGCAGCGCGTGGGCGTCGTCGATCCACGTCTGGCCGTCGTCGGCCGTGAACCACCCACCCGCCCCGTAGTACGGCGCGTCCCCGCCAGGTCCGAAGTGAACCGTCAATCCTGCCGTCGGGTCCACTGGTGGGTCACCGGGGCGCACGGCGAGGTCGTCCTGTTCGTTGAAAAACGCTTGCAGATATGGCGAGGTCGTCAGGTGAATCCCGGGCGGAGCGGGGGGCGTGTGCGCGAACCGCCACACCTGCACCGGCGCACCCGGCAGCGAGGCGGGCGAGTGCGTCCAGTCCTGCGCGTCGCCGAGGTAGGCATGCCAGCGGTTCTCCGTGCAAAAGGGCACGCCGTCGCGGGCGAGTTGGAGCGCGACGCCCACGGCCACCGGCGACGTGTCGTATTCGAAGTGCAGCAGCTGCACGGGATTGGCCGCCGGGTTCGTCAACGCCGCCCGGGCTTCGGCCTCCAGGCGCGCAACGTCAGCCTGGAGTGCATGGGTGGCCTCAGAGCTCGAATCGGTCAGACGCAAGGCAGACGCGTAGGCGACGGCCACCAAGCACACCGCGCCGACGGACAAGAGGCGTTCTAGCCAGCCCGGCGCACCCCGGCGCAACGCCGCACAGCCCGCCGCCAACGCCACCAACGCGGCGAAGTAGTAGACCGCGAAGGTGAACCAAGCATTGAAGTAGAACATCTGGTCGTCCTGCTTGCAGTTCCAGCGCAGGGTCAGCGCGACGATCATTCCGAGGAAGATCGCCGCCCAACCCTGGAACCGGCTTTCCGCGGTGGTCTTGCGGCGCGCGGCGAAAAGCGCCCACAGGACGATTGCCGCGACCACCGCCCATAGAAGATAGAGCGTCGTGTGCGCCCGCAGGTAGGTCCACATCCCCGCGTGGTCGTAGGCGGCGAATTCGTTGTCGACCGGGTTGTATGCCGTGTACGCCCCGAACATCAGGAAGTAAAACACGGCCCGCTCCAAAGATTTGTGCGTGTTGTACTCGCGCATGTGCTGCCAAATGATGGCAACATTCGCGTCGCGCCCGCGAGTAAAGTCGTAGAGGAACGGCAGCGCGAAGAACAAGAGAATGACCCCCGCCACGACGTGCGCTCGCCTGAACGCGCGCCACGGCCGGCGCGTCCGCCACGCCAGCGCGCCGTACGCCAACGCGAAGGTCGGGAACACGAAGAGCGGCTCGGCGACGTGGAGTTGCAGCAGGTAGCCGCTCGCCAGAGCGAGGACGGGAAGGTCTTCCCCCCGGCCCGCCGCCACCGAACTCCCCGCCGCCAACAGACACAAAAATGGCAGCACCAGCGCGTGCG
>CAXTQD010000242.1:0-8362 GCA_964246175.1 uncultured Chthoniobacterales bacterium
CAGCCCAACCCCGCCGCCACTCCGAACAGAGCCAGCCCCACGAACGCCGCCGCGTGCAGCCCCTGCGCGAGCCGCAGGCTGCCGTTGATCCCGTACCGCACCACCAGCGAACGCAGCCCGGCCGTCCGGTCGAACTCGTGGTCCATCGTGGCGTAGATCAAATCGAACCCCGCCACCCACAACAGCACCGCGCCGGCCAGCACGAGCGGGGCGAGGTTGAACTGCCCCCGCACCGCCAGCCCCGCACCCACCGGCGACACCGCCAGCGCTAGCCCGAGGAAGAGCTGCGGGTAGTCGGTGAACCGCTTCGTCAGCGAATAAAAGAAGACGATGGCCAGCGCCACCGGTGACAACGCGAAGCACAGGGGATTGATGAACGCCGTGGTCACCACAAACCCCGCCGCGCTCAAGATCAGCAGCGCGATGGCGACCGGCCGGGAGACGAGCCGGTGGCGGCTGGCGGTGCGGGGATTTCGCTTGTCGATTTCCCAATCGGCGAGTCGGTTGAACACCATCGCCGCCGTGCGTGCGAAGACCATGCACAGCAGGATGAGCCCAAGGACACGCCAGCCCGGCCGCCCGCGCGCGGCGACGAGCATCGACCCCAGCGCGAACGGCAGCGCGAAGACGGTGTGCGAGAAGCGGATGAACGTCAGCGTGCGGCTGACGGGAGCGAGGTAGGCGGCGAGCGCGGGCATGGGATGATTTGCGACCCGGCGGCGGATCAGCATGGGCCCAATGTCGCGCAAAACTCTCCATCGCACCACCCGCGCGCTGCCGCCGGCCATCAGCTTTTTGACCTCGCCCAAGGTCGCCATCGACGTGTCGCCGGGCGTCGTCATCGCCAAGGCCCCGTGCGCCGCGCCGTAGTCCACCGCCTGCTGCGGGTCATCGGTTGTCAGCAGTCCATAAATCAGCTCCGAGGCGAAGCTGTCGCCGCCGCCCACCCGGTCGATGATCTCCAACCCCGGATACGGACGCGACGCGTAGAACTTCCCCCACCCTGCCACACCACCGCGCTCCAATCGTTGATCGTCGCGCTCTTGACCGCGCGCAGGGTCGTCGCCGTGGCGAGGAAGTTCGGGTACTTGCCGACCGCCTGCTCAATTGCGCCAACGCCGTCGGCTGACCGGTGCGCGGAGTTTCTTTGTCAAGAAAGCGCGTCGGTCCCCAGCCTCGCAGGTGCGGCACGATCACGCGCTTGCCCGCCGCGGCGAGCGCCGGGGCGGCTTGGTCCCACGCACATCGTCCGGCCAGCCGTGGAGTAGGAGCACAGGTGGGCCGTCTTCCGGGCCATGCGCCTCGTAGGCGATGGAAAGCTGGTCGGTTTGGACGGAGAGGGTCGTCGGCATGGTCGGGAGAAGAGGAACCGGCTGTCAGTTTTCCGGCGGGATGCGGGTCGGGCCGTTTTCGTCGGCCTGCGCCGGTTTGGCAACGTAACGGCCGTGCGCAGGGACGGCAATCTGGTCAAAGTCTCGCGCCAGCCGGTGGAGCGCCTCACGCATCTCATGGTCGCGGACGGGATGGCCATGGCCAGTCAGCGCCAAGCGTGGTTCCAGCGCGGCGAGAGTTTCCACGGATCGTTTCGCGCTGACCCAGTCCGGGGTGAAGTACTGCGGCGGGCCGTGCATCTCGGGTTCTTGTGCGAAGTTCGCCTCGTAGGCGCTCTCGGACTTGGTCGTCACGAACGCGTCGCCGGCCAGCAGCGTGCCGTCTTCCTCGCGCCAGAACGAAACGTGGCCGGGCGTGTGGCCCGGCGTGGCGAGCCACCGCCAGCCGGGCAGCCCCGGCACGCTGCCGTCCTCCAGTAATGGGTGCAGCCAACGGCTCACGTCCACCGGCCCCGTCGGGTAGAAGCCGGCCAACCGCGCCATCAGCCCGCCGCCTACCGTGGGGTCCGCCGGCGGGTAGGAGGCCCGGCCGTCGAGGTAAGGTAGTTCCAGCGGGTGCGCATAAATCGGCGCATCCCATTCCTCGGCGAGATCCTTGAGCGCGCCGACGTGGTCGAAGTGACCATGGGTCAAGAGAATGGCTGCCGGGCGGGCATTCTTGCCGAAGCGCTGCGCCGCCGCCTTGGTGATGGAACCCGCCGCGCCAAGGATCGCCGCGTCTATCAACACCCAGCGGCGGTCGCCAGTGTGCGGCACTCCCACAAAGGCCACGTTGACGAAGATATGGTTCTGAAAGGCGAGGTCGTAGGCGATTTGGTGAGTACCATCGCCGTTCGTGGCAGAGGAATCCGCACGGGCGCTTCGAGAAAGAGGGATTTGGTGTTCCATGCTGAACTCGGAACCGCTGGCCGCAGGCGGCACGGACGTACGAAAATGCGGCGCGTCCACCCGGGTGCAACGCGTTCGTCACCGGGAATTTTGTGCGAGGTAACTCCGCAGATAGGGGGCGGTGCGGCTTTCCTTTGCGGAGGCGACTGTAGCAGGCGGACCCGCCACCACGATCTGTCCACCCTCGTCGCCGGCCCCAGGCCCGATGTCGATGATCCAGTCACTCGCCGCCGCCATGCGTAGGTCGTGCTCCACGACGACCACCGTGTTGCCGGCGTCCACGAGGCGGTCCAACTGGGCCAAGAGGCGTTCCACATCTTCGGGATGGAGGCCGGTAGTTGGTTCGTCGAGAACGTAGAGCGTTCCGCCACGTCCGCCGCGTTGGAGTTCGGTCGCCAGCTTGATGCGCTGGGCCTCGCCGCCGGAGAGTTCCGTCGCGGGCTGACCCAACCGCAAGTAACCCAGCCCGACTTGGCACAAGGTTTCCAACGCCCGCCGCACCGGCCCCTCGTCCGTCAGGAAGTTCCACGCCTCGTCCACGGTCAGACCGAGCACTTCGGCGATGTTCTTGCCGCGGTATTTGATTTCGAGGGTCTTGGCGTTGTAGCGCGCGCCGTGGCAGACAGGGCACGGCGTGTAGACGCTGGCGAGGAACAAGAGTTCCACCATCACAAACCCCTCGCCCTGGCAGTTTTCGCAGCGCCCCTTGGCGACGTTGAACGAGAACCGACCCGCGTCGTAGCGGCGGGCGCGGGCGGCCGGGGTGTCGGCGAAGATTTTACGCACACCGTCGAAGAGGCCCGTGTACGTGGCGAGGTTCGAGCGCGGGGTGCGGCCGATGGCTTTCTGGTCCACCACAACCAGCCTCTTCACCCGCTCCAGGCCGGCGACGATCCGGCCGCCAGTGGCTTCCTGAGGAGCGCGTTCCAGAGCGTCGTCGGCTTCTTCCTCGGGGGCGGTTGTCTGGCCAAGTACGGCGGCGGCGAGTTCGACCAGCGCCTGGCTGACGAGGCTCGACTTGCCCGAGCCCGACACGCCCGTCACGCTCGTGAGCACCCCGAGCGGGAACTCCGCATCCAGTCGGTCCAGGTTGTGCCGTGTGACGCCAACCAGCTTCAGCCAACCCTGCGCCGGGCGGGGCGTGCGCCGCGGCGGTGGCTCCTCCACGAAAAGGTGCGGGCGCGTGCGCGAGCGTTCCACGGCGCGCAGACCCTCCGGCGGGCCACTATAGAGGATTTCGCCCCCGCCCGCGCCGGCCGCTGGCCCCACATCCACGATCCAGTCGGCGTGACGGACCACGTCGAGTTCGTGCTCGACCACGAAGAGCGAGTTGCCCGCCGCCTTGAGCCGGTCCAGGGCGCGCAGGAGAGCTTCGGTGTCGGCGGGGTGCAACCCGGCGGAGGGTTCATCGAGGACGTAAACGACGCCGAAGAGATTTGAGCGCACCTGCGTGGCGAGGCGCAGGCGCTGGAGTTCGCCCGGGGAGAGCGTGGGCGTGGAGCGTTCGAGCGCGAGGTAACCCAGTCCGAGGTCGAGCAGGGTCAGTGTACGCCCCAGCAAATCTTCCGCGATCCGGCGGGTGACGATGGCCTTTTCGGGAGACTTCTTGCTCGTCGCGCCTGTCGCATGCGGACCCAGGATCGCCGCCAGTTCCTTGAGCGGCAGGCGGGAGAGTTCCGCGATGTCCAGGCCGGCAAACTTCACCGACAGCGACTCGCCCCGCAGCCGCTTGCCGCCGCACTCCGGGCAGTCGTTGGCGAGCATGTACTGCGCGACGCGCCGCTTCATCAATGCGCTCTGCGTGTGCGCGAACGTGTGAAAAACATGCCGCCGCGCGCTCGTGAACGTGCCCATGTAGCTGGGCTCCGTTTTGCTCTTGAACGCCCGGCGAACCTCCTCCGCCGTGAACCCGGAGTACACCGGCACCTCCGGTTGCTCGTCCGTGAAGAGAATCCAGTCGCGGTCCTTTTGCGGCAGGTCGCGCCACGGTTTGTCCACGTTGTAACCGAGCGTCATCAGGATTTCGCGCTGGTTCTGCCCGCCCCAAGCGGTCGGCCACGCGGCGATGGCGCGCTCGCGGATCGTCCGCGATGGGTCGGGCACCATGGAGGCTTCCGTGACCTCGTAGACCCGGCCGAGCCCGTGGCAGCGTGGGCACGCGCCCTCGGGAGTGTTCGGCGAGAAGGATTCTGCGTAGAGGATGCCCTGCCCGGTAGGGTAGTCGCCCGCGCGCGAATAGAGCATTCGCAGCAAGTTAGAGAGCGTGGTGACGCTGCCAACGCTGGAGCGCGTCGTCGGCGCACCGCGCGTCTGCTGCAACGCGACGGCGGGCGGCAGGCCTTCGATCTCGTCCACCTCCGGCACGGGCAGTTGGTGGAAAAGCCGCCGTGCGTAGGGCGACACCGATTCAAGGTAACGCCGCTGCGCCTCCGCGTAGAGTGTGCCGAAGGCCAGCGAAGATTTTCCCGAGCCTGACACGCCGGTGAACACCACCAGCGCGTCGCGGGGGATTTGCAGGTCGACGTTCTTGAGGTTGTGCTCGCGCGCGCCGCGTACCCGCACGAAACCGTTGCGCGGGGTAGAAGCGAGAGGTTCCATGAAAGGGCAGCCAACCTCTAAATCGTGGCCCAAGGCCGTGCGAACGTGTCGGCCGAGTGGTCTAAACCGATCTGGGACTGCCTCGGAAAGGCAGCCTTACCTTGGGACGAGCGCCGCTAATCGCGGCGAAATCCATCCTTCACCCCCTGCCAGTATGCGAAGTAACCCGCCTTGGCAAAGGGCAGCGTCCGCGCGTCTTCCGGCCGCCAGACGAGGTGCAGAGCGACGCCCTCTTTTTCCAGTCGTGCGCGGACTGCCGGGATCAGCCCGAGCAGCGGGCCGACCGCCGGGCGCAACGCCACCACGGCGCGCAGATTTTCCCGTCGCGCCCACTCGGCCAACGCTCCGGGCAGCGGCGCGTCCTCGTAGTGCGTCGGTGCGCCGAAGCCTTCCCCCGCACGCGTCAGGCCGTCGCGCAGGCTTTCCTGCAAATGGCGGTGGCGCGGCTCGCTGATCCCCTCCGCTTCCAGGATACCCGAGTCGAGCCCGGCGAAGACGCTGCGGGGACGCAGTCCACGCAGCGGCGTGGCGCTCTCCAGGCAAAGATCATCGGCGTGGACCCACAAGCCCACCTCCGCGGGCAGGTCGTCGGGCAGCGCCGTGTCGTCGGCGTCGGCGGGCGGCTCGGCATGGAGCGGGTCTTCCTCCTCGATGGGTGCGGGCCGCGCGGCCTTGTCTTCAAGCGCGTCCAGGCCGCCCGCGTGCGCCGCCAGGAGGTCAGGCTCGACGTACTTCTCCAGGTTGGAACGGCGCGTCAGGTATGTCTTGCCCTTCGTCTGCAAACCAGCTACCCACCGCCAGGAAAGTGTGTTAGCCGCCGGGTCGCCGTCGAGCAGATGGCGGTAGAAGAAATCCGCGCCGAGTTGCCAGGGGAGTTTTTCCGTGTGGATCCACCAGCCCGCGAACCACATCCGCGCGTGGTTGTGCAGGTAGCCGGTGTCGCGCAGTTCGTCGGCGAAGTAATCCATGATCTCCACCCCGCTGCGGCCTTCTTCGACGGCCCTGACGCGCTTGGCCTGGTAGCCCCGCAAACCTCCACGCAGCCTCGTCACGTCGGCCTGATAGTCGCTCCACACGCTCGGGCGCAGTTCCAGCCAGCTCTTCCAGTAGCGCCGCCACATCATCTCCTGCACGAACTTCTCCACCCGCCAGAACGGCTGCCCATCGGTGGCCGAGGCAACCAACTCGTACTCCGTCACTAACCGGCGGCGGATCGCCGGTGACAGGCGCGAGACGGCGCGGTGGCCCGGACGCACGCCGTTGCGCGCGTCGGCGTAGGCTGCCACCCGCGGGCGGAACTCCTCCCACGCTTGGAGGGCCTCCGCGCGCGTGTGCGGAAAACGGGTGGGCTGGTCGGCGGTGACGGTTTCTTCTTCGACGCTCATCGGGTGCAAGGAGAACGATGCCAACCGGCCGCCGGGATGCTCAAGCACCGACCTCCGCAAAGAAAAAGGGGCGCTCGGTTTCGACCGGGCGCCCCTCGTCGTTCTGCCTGCGAACAGGGCTTAATCGCCAAGTTCTTTCTTCACGTCGCCGACGCCTTCCTCGACGTGCCCCTCGCCCCGCTGGATGAGGCCCTTGGTGTGTAACTGGCTGTCACCGAGCATCTCGCCCGTCTTCTCCTTCACGGTGCCCGCTGCCTGGTCGTAGGTGCCAGCCGCCCGGTCCTGGGTGCTGCCAGCCACCACGGAGCCCGTGCCGGGCTGAGTGACGCGGTCGTAAGCGGCGCGCGTGGCGTCCTTGGCGTGCTCCCAGCCGACGGCGGTCGAGTCCTTGGCCTCTTCGTACTTGGTTTTGAGCTTGTCTTCCACGTCCTCAAACTTCGAGCCAGTCGGGCCGTACTCGCGCGCTCCCTGGTGGCCAGCCGTGTAGGCGCCCTGGTAGCGCGCGTAGGGATGATCGCTCTTCTGCGCGTAGGGCTGTTGGGCATGGTTTTCCTTCCAGTAGGCATCCTCGACCGTCGGGTCGTAACGCTCCTCGATGCCCTTACCGATCAGGCCGCCGGTGACCGCGCCGATGGTGCCACCGACCAGTGCGCCAACCGGGCCACCGACAGCACCGAGGGCGGCACCCGTCGCCGCGCCGCTGGCCGCGCCGATGCCTGTGCCGAGCGGGTGCGCACCGGGCTCACCGGTGATGGGATCGGGGTTGGAGTCGGTGCCGGGAACTTCTTCGTGGGGTTTGCTCATGCCTCTGGATTCGGCAGACGGTCCCGCCGCGCGTGTCACCGGTTTACCCGTCATGTCACCTTGGGAACGGGTTCGCTCGGATGGTCCTCGGCGTCCTGCAAATCGTTGTCACCGGTGATCTCCTCCCAGTCGTAACCGGCGTGGGCGGCGTAGGCGCCGAGTTGCCGTTCCCATTCCAGGCGGTTCTTGACGTAACGCCGCCGGCTGGCCGCCACGTCGGCCTGGGTGCGGATGCCGGCCGCGGCAAAGCGCGCCATCGTGTCGTCGAAACGCCGGAACCAGCGCGGGAACTCCATTTCGGGCGTCTCGTCGGGCAACTCGTCGGCCGTCCCCACGCGCAGGCGCAGAAACGTGGAAAGCTGGCGCAGCACGTAGCGCGCTGTCTCCTCCAGGGTCTCTGCCTCCGGGTGGGTGCGGATGCTCACGTAGGAGTCGCGGTCCAGGCAGCACTTCATCACGGCGCGGATTTCCAGCACGAGGAAGAGCATCCGCGGCAGGCTTTTGTGGACCTCCACCGGATGGAAGTAATGGATGACCGGGTGTTCGACGTGGCTTTCCAAGAGGCTCTGCAAATCGCGCGCGGCGGTGGCGAAGATGTTTTCAAGCCCCTGGAACTCCCCGCGCCGGAAATGGTGCACGAGAAAGCCGGCGGCGTCCGCGCCGCGCTCGGCCTGGTGGTAGAAGGACAGAGCCACGGTGCGCTTGCGCTCCAGCGCGTTCGTCACGGTGAGCAGGTACGTCACCGCCAAGGAGATGAAGGCGAAGCCCGCCGACACCTCCGAGAGCGCGGTGAGCCGCATGGCCGTCGTCCGCGGGGAGATGTCGCCGTAGCCGAGGGTCGTCAGGGTCGTGCCGCTGAAGTAAAACGCCTCGATCCATGTGGGCGAACGCGCCTTGTCGTCCACGTTGAATTGCCCGGGCATCCGCGGCCAGTAGATCAGCGCGTAGCCGAGCATCAGGCACACGATGAAAGTAGCCACCAGCATGGGCAGCAGGAGCGGGCCGATGGCGTTGAGGATGGCGTGGCGGCGCAAGCGTGAACAGCGGAACGCCACCTTGCGCGCCAGCCACCAGACGCGCCGGTTGAGGTTCTGCCCGATCGGGCCGGCGTGGGCGCGTGAGTGCAGGATGGTGGCGTACACGTCGTAGACGACCGTCAGGAGCAGGACGAGGCCGAAGACGGTTGAGATGACGGTGAAGAGCAGCACGGTACACTCTTCTACAGCACCACCCCCGCCGCGCCAAGACGACCGTTGCGCGCCACCCTCGCGATTGATGCGTTGTATGTCGTCCGCC
>CAXTQD010000243.1:0-8355 GCA_964246175.1 uncultured Chthoniobacterales bacterium
AGCGTGGCCGAGGTGCGCCGCTTCTTCGTGGCGCTACTCTGGGGCACCGCCCGCGTGCTCATCTCCCACGTGCTGCGCTGGTCCAACTGGCGACGCCACCACCAGGCCCTCGCCAAGTTCTGCCACTACAAAACTCGCCACGCTCTTGCCTATCTACCACTGTAATATTAAGACCTGTTGAGTTAAAGTGTTCGACCGGCAGTGGCAGCGGCTGGAGCCATTCTTCGAGAGGTCTGACCCGCGCGGTGCTCGCTCCAAGTATCCCAAGCGACGGGTCGTTGAGGCGGTGTTCTACCGCCTGCGCGAAGGCTGCCCTGGCGCGCGTTGCCGCACGACTTTCCGCCGTGGGACACCGTGTACGACCACTGGCGGCGCTGGCAGAAGCGCGGGCTCTGGCCACAGGCGGTGGCGGTGCTCGGTCGCCGTTGGCGCGAGATCGCGCTGGGTCGCCTACGCCGCTTGCCGCGCCACGCGATCCTAGACAGCCAGGCAGTGAAGGACCGCCGCGGAGGGCGAGGAACGCGGCCTGGACGGTGGCAAGAAGGTCAAGGGACGCGCTCGCCATGTGGCCGTGGACAGCCAAGGTACGCTGTTGGCCGTGCACGTCTGCGCGGCCAACAAGGCTGATGGCGCGGAGGTGGGCGCAGTCATGGTCCAAGCCGTCGAGCGGCATCCTTCCAGTGAGAGCTTTACTGCCGACACGGCTTACAAACGCCAGGCCGAGCGCGTGGCCCGCGAGCAACTCGGCGTCGAGTTGCACATCACCGCCAAGCCCAAGAAGCCCAAGCCGAGCCGCTGTCGCATCCAAAAGGGGGCGGCTTCAAGCCCATCGCGTTCCACTGGCGCGTCGAACGTACCTTCGCTTGGCTCGGCCAGTGCAGGCTCCTCAGCAAAGAGTACGAAAAGACGGTCGCCTCGGCCGAAGCGTGGCTCTGGTGCGCGATGACCCGGTTGCTTGTTCAACGACTGATAGTTTAACTCAACAGCTTTTTATTGCGTAATAATCTGGCCGGTAGAGAAGTTGTAGAAGTAGCGCACGCCGTTCGTGTTGTAGCGTTGGGGATTATTTGGATCAGGGTAGTAATACAGAACAGCCTGCAAGTTGAAGTCGTACAAATAAGGGAAGGAGAAGGTGGGCGAGGTGTAGAAGAAATCGTTGCTCGTGAAGTCGTATAAGTACACACCGCTTTTCCCGTCGGCCGCATCAAAGGCGTACTCGTAACCTAAGTCAAAGTGGTAGATGTAATGCGGGTCGGTGAGAACGGCGTAGTAGCCGAAAATATTGCCGCCGGGGAATGCCAGATAGTACGTGCTGCTACCCAAATTGTTGGCTCCATTGAAGAACGTCGAGGGGGCGGGCGTCTGGGATGCGGGATAAGCTAATTGCATCCCCGACCAATCCCCCTCGTTGCCTGCGGTCGTCCACGTGCCGGAGATTGCCCCGTTGGCGTCAGTAGTGACGTAGGCCAGCGCGTTGTTGTACGTGCCGCTGTTGACGTTGATGGTTTGCCCGTTGGCGGTCAGAATGAAGCCGCGGTCACCGTTGTCGTTCGGATTGCTGGAGTCAGCATGGGCGAAGTTGGGCACGTAAAAGAACAGGGCTACCGTTGTATTGGCCGGCAGTCCGCTGAGCGTGTAGTTCACCGACTTGGCAATGGTCATGCCTTGTTGCAAGTAATTGATCAGGAAATAATCGTTTTCCAGGCCATCCGATCCGCTGGAGTCGGTGGGGCTGTCGTCGCCGCCGGAAACCGTGCCAGTAAACGACAGGGTTACAGATGTCGTCGCGCCGGTGCTGTCGAGCAGATTGGGGAACGAGGGATTGACGGTCAGCGGCACTGGGGGCGCCCCTCCGTTGGTCCCAGCGTCGTTGACGCTGAGATGATTCCAGGTGTTCGTGCCGTTGCTGCCGAATACAGGGTCGGCGGCGGCCGCTTTGCTTTCCACGCCGGTGAAGTTTACCGGGGGCCGTCCGTCGAAGGAGGTGGCCGGTTGGAAATCCGCTCGGATGACAGTGGGCGTGGCATGCAGAGTGGTCGCCGAAAGGCAGACGAGCAGTGCAAAGGTAGATTTGGTGATCATGGACGTGTGACGATGGAGGGAGGGGACGATGCTAAGTTCAGGCTGTCGCTTGAGTTTTGTGGCGACGGCGTAGCGCGCAGACGAGGAAGCCCGTGCCTGCCAGCAGGGCCGCCCAGGTGGATGGCTCGGGTACGCCCAACGCGAAGTCGACCCCACCGATGTAAGGCTTGTTGCTTGTGGAGCCCTGCGCGTCCACGGCGGAACTTGTGGCGCTGACGGTCAACGTGTCGCCCGCATTGAGGCCCGTGACGTTGAAGCGCAGGAAGTCGTTTGTCTGCGTCGTGTCGGCCAGAGGCACCGTGAACGCCGTGCTCCCATCGACGCTCAGGCTGATGCTCTGGTCGAAAACATGGACGCCATCCGTGTTGCCGAATAGCACGTAGACGCTAAACGCCCGGTTGGTGCCCTCGTTGCTGTTGAGCGTGTAGGTGGCAAGACTAACCGTGAACGGAGCGTTAGCTGCACCCGTCGACGGCTGAGCGATGCCGGTAGAAAAAACCGTCCCGCCTCCCGGCGGTTGCAAAGATGCATAAGTGACACCGAAGGCAGCAGCATTGAACTGGTTTGGTGGAGACGTCGTGAGGGTAAAGTCGGAGAGACTGGTCGGCTGCGCTCCCCCGCCGAAGAAGTTGTAGTCGGCACTCGACCCGGAGGCGATGCCGCCGCCTGCCACGGTGGTCACTCCGCCGGAAGTGACTACGGCACCGTGGAGCGAGGGATAAAAGGCGGTGGAGGCAATCGTGGCGAAAATCAGCGCAAGTTTTTTCCATCGAAGTTGGCTACGGAGTAACGGATGGTGGATTTCTACAAGGAGAAGCCCCGTGGCTCTGCCCAACGGACAGACTTTCTGCAAAAAATTTCTCTGACG
Organism: uncultured Chthoniobacterales bacterium; assembly: GCA_964246175.1. GTDB lineage: Bacteria > Verrucomicrobiota > Verrucomicrobiia > Chthoniobacterales > SZAS-18 > CAHJWO01. Next base: position 2,951 of record CAXTQD010000243.1, read on the forward strand.
GTCGTTTCTGGATGAAGTGTCGGCCTGTCTGGCCCGCACCTTCCGCCAGATGAGTAACGCGGCGAGGCCAACCCCTGCCAGCCAAGCCGTCCCCGGTTCCGGTAGGGTGGACGGGCTGCCAAAGGTGAACATCGTTGCGCCGGGCTGGACGTTGATCTCGTCCCCCGCCAGGAACTGCCCGTTTTGCAAGACGCCGCCCAGCGCGTAGTCTGTGCCACCGATCTGGGCATCCGTGCCCAGCGGCGTCGCGGTCAACCCTGTCCCCACGAAGGTGAACGACCCTTTGGATTCATCAAGGAACTCGAGGTTCTGGATATCCACGAGCGGGGTGAACACGCCACCCGAGATGACAACCGTGCTCGTGTTTTGCGCGATGATACCAGCGAGCGTGCCGCCGGTGACGTTGGCGCGGCTGGTGTTCTTCGCCGTCAGGCCCGCGCCGTTGAGCTGGCCGCCGCTGACGTTCAAGATGGCGGAGTCCGCGCCCTGCACAAAAAAGGTGACGGTGCCGCCCGTGATGTTGACCGTGCTGCTGCCGTAGGCACCGAGTTGCGCCACCGTGCCGCTGCTGAAATTGAGCGTACTGGTATCCTCCGAATACAGGTCAGAACCGCTCGTCGGGCCGGCGACATTGAGCACGCTGCCGTTGAACGTGTAGATGGAACCGCTGACGGAGCCGCCGGCAACCAGGGCGACGGTGGGACTGGTGCCGTTGATGCCGTTCTGGTAGTCGCTCTGGTTTGCATAGCCGACGTAGGCGTTCCCGTTGACGAAAGAATTGATCGTCGCGTTGACGGGGTAGAATTGATTTTGCGCGGCGGCAGGCTGGCTGGCGGCAAACCCGGCGCAAAGGGCAAGGCCGATCACCAGGAGATTGGTTCGACGGGGCGTGGTGTTCACATGGAAAACAGCCCCGCGCCGCGGCGGAACGGACAAACATTCTGCGAAAATGTTTTCCTCTCCCAGCACGGCGGGTACAATGCCCTCCTGGGAAGCCTGATCTTCCCGGCGGATGAGCACCGACTCCACCCACGACGTGACCCACCTGCTACACGCCTGGGCGGCGGGCGATCCCCGGGCGTCCGAGCGGCTCCTGCCGGTCATCTACCACCAACTGCGGCGCATCGCGCGCGGGTACATGCGCCGGGAACGCGACGGCCACACGTTGCAGCCTACCGCCCTGGTCAACGAGGCGTACCTCAAGCTCACGCGCGGCGCGGCGATTTCGTGGCAGAGCCGCGCCCACTTCTACAGCCTGGCCGCCCGCGCGATGCGGCGGGTCCTCGTCAACCACGCCCGCGCCCGGCAACGGCACAAGCGGGTTGGCGTGGAACTCACCGTGTCAATCGCCGACGCCGGCGATCTGCACCTGCCCGACAACGCGAGCGGGATGGACCTCGTCGCGCTGGACGCCGCGTTGGAACGCCTGACGATGGATTACCCGCGTCAGGGACAGGTGGTGGAACTGCGTTTTTTCAGCGCCATGGAAACGCGTGATATCTCCGAGACCTTGCAAGTTTCGGAGAAGACCGTCCTGCGGGACTGGCAGTTTGCCCGCCTGTGGCTGCACCGCGAACTGGCGCGTGCGAAGGAATGACATGGAACCCGAACGCGCGAACCGCATCCTGGAACTCGTGGCCGAAACGCTTGAGCAGCCACCGGAGGAGCGCGCCAGTTTCCTGGACGAGGCGTGCGGCGATGACGACGCTCTGCGGACGGAGGTGCAGTCACTCGTCGAACAGGAGTGGGTGGCAGGAGAGTTCTTGAACACCCCGGCCCTTGCCCGGGAGGGTGGCCGCCTCTTCGACGCCGAAGCGGGCGAACTGAAGCCCGACGACACCCTGGGCGACTGCCGGATCGTCCGACTGCTGGGCGAGGGCGGGATGGGCGAGGTCTACCTGGCGCAGGACACCGCGCTGGAACGTCCGGTGGCGGTCAAGCTGTTGAAAAGTCAGATCGACGACGACGCGCTGGTGCGCCGCTTTCGCCACGAGCGCCGGGTGCTCGCCGGACTGACCCACCCGAACATCGCCCGGCTCTACGGCGGTGCCCTCACGCCGGAAGGCCGGGCCTACCTCGTCATGGAGTTCGTGGAAGGCGAGCGGTTGGATCACTATTGCGAGAGGAAAAACCTGGGAGTGAACGAGCGGCTCACCCTCTTCCGCAAGGTGTGTGCCGCCGTCGCCTACGCACACCAGAACCTGGTGGTGCACCGTGATCTGAAACCCGCGAACATCCGCGTGACGGCCGACGGCGAGCCCAAGCTGCTGGACTTCGGCATCGCCAAGCTCCTGGAAGAAGCGGGCGGAGAGTCCGGGGCCGATGCCGGCTGGACGATCACCGGCGCGATGACCCCGGAATATGCCAGCCCGGAACAGGTCCGGGGCGGGACGATCACCACCGCCAGCGACGTGTACAGCCTCGGAGTGATCCTCTACGAGCTGCTCTGCGGGCAGCGGCCCCACCAACTCCAGCAGCGCAGGCCGGACGAACTCGCGCGCGCCATCTGCGAGGAAGAACCGCCGTGGCCCAGCACCGTGGCCGGGCGCGCGACCACGGTCCACTCCGACTCGACTACCACGACACCGACCACTCCCGGCGGCGAGCCGCCCGCCAGGGTGCGCCGCCGGCTGGAAGGCGACCTGGACAACATCGTGGCGACGGCCCTGCGCAAGGAACCTGCGCGCCGCTACGGCAGCGTCGCGCAGTTCTCCGAGGACATCCGTCGGCACGCCGAAGAGCTGCCCGTGCTGGCGCGCCGGGACACGGTTGGGTATCGCCTCGGTAAATTTGTCCGGCGGAACAAGACGGCGACGGGAGCAACGGCGCTCGTCTTGCTGGCGCTCGTCGGCGGGTTGGTGCTGGCAGCTTGGCAAGCCCACGTTGCTGACCGGGAACGGGACCACGCGCGGCTGGCTCCGGCGGGGGGGGAGGACGCGCCCCAGCAAGCCGACGCCGCGCGGCAACAAGCCGAGACCGCCAGGAAACAGGCCGAGCGCATCAACAAATTTCTGGAACGGCTGCTCACCAGCGCGGACCCGCGCAAGCCGGGTGGCAAGGACATGAAGGTCGTCGACGCGCTCGACAACGCCAGCGCCAACATTGACCACGACCTCGCGGGCGAGCCGGAGGTTCTCGCCCAGGTCCACAGCACGCTCGGGCTGGCCTACGGGCGCTTGCAACTTCTGCCGCAGTCGGAGGAACAAGCCCGCGCAGCCCTGGCGATCTTCCGCCGGCTGCATCCACAAGGGGACGCCGTGACGGCGTTGGAAACCGAGAAACTCGCCAACACGCTGAACATGCGCGAACGCTACACCGAAGCCGAGCCGCTGCTGCGTAAGGCGCTGGCTTGGCGGCGCGAGCATGGCACTGCCGACGAATACGCGCTCGCCCGTACGGCTGTGATGCTGGCCACCGTGTTCGCCTCCACCAACCGACCGCACGACGCCGAACCACTCATCACCGACGCACTCGCACTCTTCCGGAAAACCCGCGGCGAGGAGAGTACGGACTACCTGATGGCGGTGAACTTGCTTGGCAACGCCAAGCTGGCGGAAGACGATCTCGACGGTGCGCTGACTCAATACCGTATCGCCGTTGCTGCCTACGAGAAGATCTCGCCCGGCAACGTCATGGCCGTCGTACCGGAGATCAACATCTGCAACATTCTCTTCCGCCAAGGAAAGTTTGCCGAGGAAGACCTGGCCTTGGAGAAAGCCGAGAAAGATTGTCGGCAGAGCGTCGGGGAAAACAACGTGTACTACGGCACCGTTCTGGGCTGGCACGGGCAGCTCGACTTCGCGCGCGGGAACTACGGACAGGCCGCCCCCCGGATGCAGCAAGCCTTGCTAAAGGTGGCGGCGAGCTACCCGGCAGACAACGAGGTAGTCATCCGGGACGAGATGATTTTGGGAATCGCTTTGACCCGCACGGGTCGAGCGGCGGAAGCAGAGTCGATTCTACGCAAAGCAGCGTCCGATGGCAAAAGCTGGAAGCCGGCTCCGGCCGAACAATCACTCGGCAACCCGGAGGCTGCTCTCGGCGAGTGTCTGCTCGCGCTGAAACGCTATGCCGAGGCCGAGCCGCTGCTCGTGGCCAGTTACGACGACCTGCAAAAGCGTCTGGGTTTGCAGAACCCTTCGACCACACAGGCCGGCGAGCGTTTGCATGATCTTTATCTGGTTTGGAACAAACCGGCCGAGGCAGCGCGCTTTGCTCCCGCCGCGACAAACCAGACGGATCGTGCACGGTAGTCGCTGGCGGGAAGCCAATCCGGTTCATTGTTCTCACTCTCAACGCCAAAGAGCCCGCCAACGTGCAGGCAGCCAACTTTCAAGCGCGTACGGCAGGTTCGTTCTAGCCGCTGCCACGCTTGCAAGAAGCTGGGCGGCATCAAGCGAGAGAGCACTGTCTGGACGCCTGCGACCGAAAAGTTGCCGAACGCATGCTTGAGAAGCGGCAAGCGAGCCCTTCATCCCGGAAATCCTCTGTTGGTGAGACGCTGGCCTAAAGCATCCGGCCGGTGCGGCAAAGGACCGTCTTTGGCGCGGGACACCGTCACTGCATCCTGCTTAGAATTGCCTGGCAAACTTGGCGAAAACACGGGTTTGATGCGGCGTGCCACCTGCCAGCTTGCGGGCCACCAAGCGTTCCCACAAAAAGGCCAACCACCCCGTGGTTTCAATGCTGACCCGCACCTGCGTCCCGTCCGCCGTCGGCGTAAACTCGTGCGTGGTGCGGATGCGGCCAAGCGGCAGCAGCGCCACGTCCGCGAACCGCCTCGGAGCCTCTAGGTCGGCGACTTGCATGGCGACCTTCGGGCCACCCTTCGGCTTGAGCGTGAACCGGCTGCCCGGCGCAAGTGGGGTGCCGTCAGGTTCGTTGAAGACAAGTTCCGCGTCCCACTCCGGCCAGCGGCGCAGGTCGGTGATGGCGGCAAAGAGTTGCTCGGGAGAAGCGTCGACGATGGTTTCGTGAGTGTGGCGGTAGGGCATGGATGATGAGGTCGAAGGTAGAGGCTTCGATCCTAGCGCCGCCCTGCTGACAAATGTTGTCAGCAGTGAAGTATCAAAGCGGCTCCGGCACGCCTTCCTGTTCCCGCCACCGGCCAAACAGCGCCGCCCGACCCTGTGGGTACCGTTCCGCCAGCACCTCCGCCTGCTCGATCCGATCCGCGCGAAAGTGACGGAAGTCTTCCCGCCGTTCACACCAGGCGACCAGGACCTGCACGCGCTCGAAGAACGCGAGCGCCACGGGCCAGATGGTACGCCGGGAACGTTGGCCGCGGCCATCGTGGTAAACCAGGCGCAGCTTGCGTTCCGAGCGGATCGCGCGCCGCAGCAATGCCAGGTCGGCCGGGGAGGAGGCCGGGGCCACGCTCGGACCGGCGAGCAACCCGACGCGCG
>CAXTQD010000244.1:0-8339 GCA_964246175.1 uncultured Chthoniobacterales bacterium
CCGCCCATCCCCGCTCCCAACGCCACGCCGAACAACAACGCCAGCGCGAACGCCGCGAGCGGATGGACCCCGTGCGTCGTGATGAGCCAGGCGACGAAGATGTTGACGAAGCCGATCACCGCGCCCACCGACAGGTCGATGCCACCCGAGAGGATCACGAACGTCGCACCCACCGCCGCTAATCCGAGGAACGCATTGTCGCGCAACAGGTACACGAACACCGTCTGCGACGCGAAACCGTCGTAGCGCCACGACGCCAAGCCGTACAGCGCCGCAAAGACGAGGATCGTCGCTCCGAGCGAAATCTGCGTGCGCGAAAAGGGAAGCGACTTCATCCGGCGACAGGCTGACGACGGAAATGGAACAACCGGCGGAACTCCTCCGCCTGCAACAGGCAGACGACGATGACAACCACGGCCTTGACGACGAGCGTGTACTGCACCGGCACGCCCTTGGTGAGGATCGTCGTCACGAGGCTCTGGATCGTCAACGCGCCGACGAGCGAACCCGCCAGCGAGAACCGCCCGCCGGCCAGGCTGCCGCCGCCGATGACGACGGCGAGGATGGCGTCGAGTTCGGTGTAGAGGCCGGCGTTGTTGGCGTCGGCGGCCTTGATGTCCGAGCCGATGACCAAGCCCGCCACGCCCGCGCAAAACCCGCTGAACGCGTACACGAACCCCTGGATGCCGCGCACCTGCAAGCCGGCGTAGCGGCTGGCGATGACGTTGTCGCCGACGGCCTCGATGTAGAGCCCCAGCGCCGTCGTGCGCGTGAGCACGGCGGTCAGGATGAACACCACCGCCACAATCGTCACCGGGAACGGCAGACCCAGGAAGTGCCCGAGCGCGAGGAAGCTGAACGGATCGTTTTCAACCGTGAGGATTTGCCCTTCGCTGATGAGTTGCGCCACGCCGCGGCCGGCGACCATCAGGATGAGCGTCGCCACGATGGGCTGCACGCCGAAGCCGGCGACCAAGAGGCCGTTGCTCGCCCCGAGCGCGACGCTCAACGCCAGCGCCGCCGCGACCGCCAACCCGAACGAGGGATGCCCGCTGGTCAGGACCCGCACCGCCAACGTCCCCGCGATGGCCGCGATGGCACCGACCGACAAATCGACGCCGCCCGTGGCGATGACGAGGCTCATGCCGGCCGACATGAGCGCGACGGGCGCGGCCTGCTTGAGCACGTCGATCAGGCTGCCGTAAAGGTGCCCGTCCTGCACCACGACGCGGAAGAAGCCCGGCGTGAAGAACAGGTTGAAGAGCAACAGCGCCCCGAGCGTGAGCACCGGCCACAGCAACCGGCGGGCGAGGGCGGGCAGCCGGAGGGACTCACGCATGGGTCGGGGCGGCGATGAGCCGCATGATCTCGTCGGGCTGGACGGCGTCGGCGGTGAGTTCGTCCAGCTTGCGCCCGTCGCGCAACACGGCGACGCGCTGGCAGACGCGGCCGAGTTCTTCCAGTTCGGAGGAGATGAAAAGGATCGACATGCCCTCAGCGCACAGGGTGACGGTCAGCTTTTCGATCTCGGCGCGCGCGCCCACGTCGATGCCGCGGGTGGGTTCGTCGAGGAGAAGCAAGCGCGGCTGCGCGGCGAGCCAACGGGCGAGAATGGCTTTTTGCTGGTTGCCGCCGCTCAGGAAGCGGATGGCCTTCTCGCTGTCGGGCGTGCTAATGCGCAGGGCCTTGATGTAGCGGTCGGCGAGTTCCGCTTGCGCCTTGCCGCTGAGCCGACGCCACCAGCCTTTGCTGGCCTGGAGGGCGAGGACGATGTTCTCACGCACGGAGAGGTTCGGGATGATGCCCTCCGTTTTGCGTTCTTCGGGGCAAAAACCCAGGTGGCGCGCGATGGCGGCGCGCGGCGACGACAGGCTGACCGGCTTCCCGTCGATCCAGAACTTACCGTCCTGTTTGCGGCCCGCGCCGAAGAGGAGCTTGGCCGTCTCTGTGCGGCCGGAGCCGAGTAGGCCGGCGAGGCCGAGGGTTTCACCGGCGCGCAGTTCGAGGTTGATCCCGTTGACGACGCCGCGTTCGCGCAGGTTCTCCGCGCGCAGGTACACAGGATGAGGTTTGTCGTCGGCGACCGTGGCGGCACGCTTGGCGGTGAGCGCCTCGGCTCCCTGCGCGTCGGTGCCGATCATCCGGGCGATGAGTTCGAGGCGGGGCAGGTCGGCCGTGGGAGACTCGCCGACGAGCTTGCCGTTGCGCAGCACGGTGATGCGGTCGCTGATCGTGTAAACCTGATCGAGAAAGTGGCTGACGAAGAGGATGCCGATACCCTGGTCCTTGAGCCGGCGCATGGCGGCGAAGAGTTGTTCGACCTCGTGCGCATCGAGGCTGGAAGTGGGTTCGTCGAGGATGAGGACCTTGGCCTCGGTATCCAGCGCGCGCGCGATGGCGACCATTTGCTGGATGGCCACCGGGTAGCGGTCCAGCCAGCGGCCCACGTCGATTTTCACGTCCAGCCGTTCCAGAGCAGCCGCCGCCCGCCGCCGCATCTCGCCACGACGCAAAAACCCGAGGCGCGTCGGCGCGCGCCCCAGGCAAACGTTCTCGGCCACCGACAGGCTCGGCACGAGGTTGACCTCCTGATGCACGGCGCTGATGCCCAGGCGCTGCGCTTCCTGCGGTGAGCGCGGCCGGTACGACTGGCCCCCAAGCAGCGTCTCGCCGGCGTCGGCGGGCTGGTCGCCGGAAAGGATCTTGATGAGCGTGGATTTCCCCGCGCCGTTCTCGCCCATGACGGCGTGGATTTCACCGGCGCGCAGGGTGAAGTCCACCGCGTCCAGCGCCCGGACGCCGGGGAACACTTTCGTGATCCCACGCGCGGTCAGCAGCGGAGAGTCCACGTCAACCATGGAAAAAGGAACGGGAGCGCAACCCATCGGCAAAACGCCTAGGCCACGCTCCCGCATCAGATCGCTAACTCAATACTTACGGTCGGGCAGCGCCGCCTTGGCGTTGCTCTGGTCGAAGAAGTCGTCGTGGGTGACGATCTTCTTGGGCACTTCCTCGCCCGCCACGATCTTGTCGGCGGTGTCGAACACCAACGGCCCGATGAGCGGGTTGCACTCGCAAGTGGCGTCGAGCGTGCCCGCGACCATCGCCTCGAAGGCGCCCTTGACGCCGTCGATACTCACCACGAGCGGCTCCGTGCCGGGCTTCATGCCGGCTTCCTGCAACGCCTGGATGGCGCCGAGCGCCATGTCGTCGTTGTGCGCGAACACCGCGTCGATCTTCTCGCCCTTGCCCTGCGCGGCCTTGATGAAGGCCTGCATGACTTCCTTGCCCTTGGCGCGGGTGAACTCACCGGTCTGCGACATGATGATCTTCATGTCGGGCGAGCCGGCGATGGCTTCCTCGAAGCCCTTCTTGCGGTCGATGGCCGGGGCGGAACCCGTCGTGCCCTGCAACTCGGCGATGTTGGCTTTGCCGCCGGTCTTGTCGACGAGGAACTTGCCCACGCGTCGGCCTTCTTCCACGAAGTCCGAGCCGATGAAGGTCACGTACAGGTTCGGGTCACTGACGGTGACCGTGCGGTCCGTGAGGATGACGGGAATTTTGGCGGCCTTGGCTTCCTTGAGCACGGGCTCGAACCCGGCGGAAACCACTGGGGCTAGGAGGATCACGTCCACCTTCTTGGCGATAAAGGCGCGGATGGCCTTGATCTGGTTCTCCTGCTTCTGCTGGGCGTCGGAGAAGGAGAAATCGACGCCACGCTTCTCGGCCTCGCCGCGCATGGACGCGCTGTTGGCCGTGCGCCAAGCGCTCTCCGCGCCGACCTGCGCGAAGCCGATTTTGAGTTTCTTGTCCGCCGCACGCGCGGTCGGGGCAGACGGACCCGCGCCGACGAGCCCGCACAAGGCGGCTGCGCTCAGTAGACGGAAGGAATGAGGGAGGATGGTTTTGTTCATAGGGGAATGGAGGAACAGCCTTGATCTTGTCCCGATCCGCTCTGACGGCAAGTGTCAAGTTTAGCGGTGGCGGTTTTTGTGCAAGGAGCCTCGGGGGAATCGTTCAGCCCGCGAGCAGGGTCCGCAGCCGCTCGTCCCCGCAGCCCACCAGCGGATCGCCGTGGGCGAAGGCCAGCGTGCCGAAACGTCGTTCCGCCAGCCGGGCCAGCGAGCGGCGGAGTTCTTTGGGGTTCTCGCAATATTTGTCCGGCAGGACGATGAACCCATAGGCGTCCAGGTGGATGAGCGCGTCGCCGATGACGGCAAGCCCACCACCATCCTCGCGGCAGAGCGCCACCTCCCCTATCACCGCACCCGGCAGCGCCACCGCCTCGAAGGTCTCGCCGAACACCGCTCCACCCGCCGCCGGGATCGTCTCCGCCGGTTCGACTCCTGCCGCCTGCGCCGCCGCAGCCGTGGCCGCCAGTGGCACCCGGAAGCGCCGGGCAAACTCCGCCGCGGCCCGCGCATGGTTGCCGTTGGTCACGAGCACACCGGCGGGCGCGGTGCCGACTTCTTCCAGTAGTTCGTCTCGTGCCGCCGCACTCAGGGGAATAGGGTCCACGAAGAATAGCCCGCCGCCTGCCACGGCTACGGCGGTCGCGTGGAGGTTGACCTTGCTGGCCGGGTCGTATGCCTGCCAGAGCGCGAGCGCCCACGCCCCCGGTGTCGGGGCAGGCAGGGCAAGGTATTCGGCGGCGGGACGCACCGCGCAAAATCCGGCGTGGCCCCTTGAAATGCAAGGCGTCCCGGGGCGATGTTGCCAATACTCTTCCCCATGGACGAACCCGCCCCCACCCCTGCCAACGCTCCCGCCGATCCCGAGCGGGCGCGGATGGCAGCCGGCATCGCCGCACGGCCGGGACGCTACAAGATTTGCGAAGGCTGCGACTCAATCGTGGCCCGGCGTGTGTCCACCTGCCCGAACTGTTTCGGCTACCGTTTCAATACCAACCGGCAGGCGATCATCGACCAGGCCCGCCTGCTCGGCAGCCGCGAGAAAACGAGTGTGACGGCGGAAGACCTGCTCTAAAAAGCGAGTTCGCAGGTTTGGCAAGGGAGTTGCTTCTGTGAATGGACGGCCGCTGTGAGCGAGCCGCCTTTTTTTCTTCCCTGCCGCCATGTACACTTACGCCTACCAAGCCCGCGACAACCACGGCAAGATCATCGCCGGCGTCCAGGACGCCATCAACGAGGACAACGCCATCACCAGCCTCATGTCCCGCGGGCTGATGGTGCTGACCATTTCCCAAAAGAGCGCCGCCAAGAAGAACAAGAAGGCCACGAGTGTCAAGGAGACCGACCTCGTGCTCTTCACCCGCCAGCTCGCCACGATGATCGACGCGGGTATCCCGCTCGTCGGTGCGCTGACCGCCCTCTACGAGTCCGCCGACCCCAAGCGGCAGGCTAACCTGCGCACGGTCATCGGCGACATTACCAGCCGCGTGCAGGGGGGCGACAGCTTCAACGCCGCGCTCCAAAAGCACCCGACGATTTTCAACCGCCTCTACATCTCGATGGTCAAGGCCGGTGAAACGGGCGGCTTGCTCGCCGAGATTCTCGACCGGTTGGCCGGCTTCCTGGAAGCCAGCGCCCGGCTGCGCAAGAAGATCAAGTCGGCCATGACCTACCCGGTGGCCGTTATCTCCATCGCCATCCTCATCACGATTTTCCTGATCGTGAAGGTCGTGCCCGTGTTCGCGGAAATCTTCAAGGACTTCGGCAAGCCGCTGCCCGCGCCCACGCAGTTCCTCGTGGACCTGAGCGACCTGATGCGGAACCAGTGGTACTTCCTGCTGGGCGGCGTGGTCGCCGTGTTCTTCGGCATCAGGTACTTCCTGCGCACCAAGCAGGGCCACGAACTTTGGAACAAGTGGCAGCTCAAGCTCCCGATCTTCGGCCCGCTCATCCACAAGATCGCCATGAGCCGGTTCGCGCGCACCTTCGCCCAGCTCATCCGCTCGGGCGTGCCGATCCTGGAGACGCTGGAAATCGTCGGCGGCTCGGCCGGCAACACCGTCATCGAACAAGGCATCAAGAGCGTCAGCGCCGACGTGGAAAAGGGTGACAACCTTTCGGTGGCGCTCTCCAAGAAGACGATCTTCCCGCCGATGATGCTGCGCATGGTCGCCGCTGGCGAAAGCACGGGTAAGATCGACGAGATGCTCGAAAAGATGGCCGACTTCTGGGACGAGGAAATCGAGGCGACGCTTGCGGCACTCACGAGCCTCTTGGAGCCCATCCTCATCGTGGTGCTCGGCGTCATCGTCGGCGGCATCGTCATCGCGCTCTTCCTGCCCATCTTCCAGCTCAGCGAGGTCGTCTCGGGCTAAACCGGCCCGGCCGTCTTGGTGAACTTGCGGCGCGTCAAAGCCAAGGGAGAGAACCGGCTCCGCAAGCCAACCCGCAGAGTGTAAGGCCGTTCGCCGCCGTATGCTGGAGCACCCGACTTCCGAGCCTACCACCGCGCTGCCACCTCCTACCGCCGGGGAGCGCGACGGGCTCGCCGGGTTGTACCGCGGGGTCTTCGAGCAATCACCGGAAGCACTCTTCCTCTTCAACGACGAACGCCGGTTCACCGACGCCAACCCGGCCGCGTGCTTGCTGGTGGGCTGCCTACGGGAAGAGATCGTCGGCGCGATCATCACGCAGTACCTGCGCTATCCGGCGTCGGTCGACGCCGCCGAACTGGACGCGCGCTGGCGGCAGTTCCTGCGCGACGGCTACCGCGTGGCCGAGGGATTGGTGGCCCGGCCCGACGGCACCGAGCGCAGCGTCGAGATGAGCGCGCGGCTGGACATCCTGCCCGGCGTGCACCTCTGCGCGGTGCACGACATCACGGCCCGCAAGTTCGCCGAGGAGGGCGTGCGTTGCGCGGAGAAGTTTTACCGCACGCTGATCGAGACGACGGACACCGGCTACGCGGTCTTGGACGTGGACGGTAGCGTGCTCGACGCCAATGAGGAATACATCAGACTCACCGGCCACGCGTGTCTCGACGACCTGCGTGGGCGGCACCCGCGCGAATGGACGGTGCCTGGGGATCGCGGACGGCTCCTCGCCGGACTTGACGCCTGTTGGCAGCGGGGATTCATGCGCGACCTGGAAGTCGATTTTGTGGATGCTACCGGCCGGCGCCTGCCGGTGGAGATCAACGCCTCCGTGCTCGGCGAAGGCGACGAGCGGCGGATGATCTCGCTGTGCCGCGACATCACCGGCCGGCTCCAGACCCAGCAGGAACTCCACTCCGCCCGCGTCGAGTTGGAGAACGTCGTGCAGAACCGCACCGCCGAACTCGCCGCCGCCACCGGGCAACTCATGGCCCGCGCCCGCCAGCAGGAAAGCGTCGCCGAACTCGGCCGCCACGCCCTGGCCGGCGCCACCATCGAGGAGGTGATGGACTGCGCCGTCCGCACGGTGGCCGAGGTGCTCGACTTGGAATACTGCGCCGTGCTGGAACACGCCGACCCGCAGAGCGACGATTTGATCCTGCGTGCGACGGTCGGTTGGCCCACGGCCGTCCTCGGGCAGGCCACTGCGACGACCGATCCGGCCTATGCCACGGGTTACGCCGCGCACCATCCGGGGCCGGTCACCTTCGAAGACATCGACCAGGAGACGCGCTTCCAGCCCACCCCAGGGATGCGTGAGGCCGGGGTGCTCAGCGGTGCGACGGCTAGCATCAGCCACAACGGCACGCAGTTCGGCCTGCTGGCCGCGCGCTGTCTGCGGAGGCGGGTGTACACGGCGGACGACGCCCACTTCCTGCAAAGCGTCGCCAACGTGCTCGCCGCCGCCATCGAGCGCCGCCGCGCGGAGGAAACGGTCCGCCAGGCCCAGCTCGGCGCGGTGCAGGCCAACAACGCCAAGATCGACTTCCTCTCGCGCATGTCCCACGAGTTGAGGACGCCGCTCAACGCCATCCTCGGCTTCAGCCAACTCCTCGAAATCGAGCGCCTCAACGACGGCCAGCGCGAGAGCGTCGCGCAGATCACCCGCGCGGGCCGGCACCTGCTCGAACTCGTCAACGAGGTGCTCGACATCAGCCGCATCGACTCGGGCAACATCGCCCTCGTGCCCGAGCCGCTGTCCGCGCAGGAACTCTGGAGCGAGGCCGTGGACCTCATCCGCCCCTTGGCCGACAAGCGCGCGGTGACGATCACCGTCGAACCTGCCGGTGGTCTTTACATCCTGGCTGACCGCCAGCGGTTGCGGCAGGTGCTGCTTAACCTCCTGTCCAACGCCGTGAAGTACAACCGCGAAGGCGGCAGCGTCACGCTGCGCGCCGGCATCGCGCCCGACGACCGCCACCTGCGGCTCGCGGTCGCGGACACCGGCGGCGGCATCGCGGCGGAGAACCTGCCGCTCCTCTTCACGCCGTTCGAG
>CAXTQD010000245.1:0-5610 GCA_964246175.1 uncultured Chthoniobacterales bacterium
AGGCCTTCCTCCGCGCCGAGCCCGACACCTGGCTCGGCTGGCGCGGACGCGCCCTCAACGCTCTGCGCGAGGGAATCGCCCGCGAGTACGCGGCGGCACAGGGTCAGGTCCGTTCTCATCCGCCCGACGGCAGCCCCCTCGTAGAGATCCTCCTGGAAGAATCCGCAAACGACGACGCCTGGCGAGAAGCCTTCGCGCTTGGTTGCCATGCCGACCTCTGGCTGCGGCTCGCCGCCGAGCGGGAGAGCGACCGTCCCGCCGACGCGCTCGGTGTCTACCAGGCACGTTTGGAACCGACGATCCTCACCGGCGGAGTGAACGCCTACCGCGAGGCGGTCGAAATCCTCGGCAAAATCCGCGCACTTTACGCCCGCCTCGGCCGCCCGGAAGACTTCGCCCACTACCGCGACGCCGTCCGCTCGACCCACCGCGACCGGCGCGGGTTCGTCCGGCTACTCGACGCCGCCGGCCTCTGAAAACCGCCCCCGGTGCGCGCGCCCGGGGCGGCAGCAGCGTATCCCTTGTTCCGCAACCCCACGCTTTCTCTCATGTCGTCCCCACTCTGGTACAAAGACGCGATTATCTATCAGGCTCACGTCAAGGCGTTCGCCGACAGCAACGGCGACGGCATCGGCGACTTCGGCGGACTAATCGGCAAATTGGACTATCTCCAGAGCCTCGGGATCACGGCGATCTGGCTGCTGCCCTTCTACCCGAGCCCGCTGCGCGACGACGGCTACGACATCGCCGACTACTACGGCGTCAATCCCCAGTACGGGACGATGGAGGATTTCCGGACGTTCTTGAAGGAGGCGCACGCGCGGGGCCTGCGCGTCATCACGGAACTGGTCATCAACCATTCCAGCGATCAGAACACGATGTTCCAGCGCGCGCGCCGCGCCCCGGCGGGTTCGCCGGAGCGCGACTTCTACGTGTGGAGCGACACGCCGGACAAGTACACGGACGCACGCATCATCTTCAAGGACTTCGAGCCGTCGAACTGGTCGTGGGACCCGGTGGCGAACGCCTACTACTGGCACCGGTTCTTCCACCACCAGCCCGACCTGAACTTCGACAACCCGGCGGTCAAGGAAGAGGTCTTCCGCATCTTCGACTTCTGGCTGGAGATGGGCGTGGATGGCCTGCGCTTGGACGCGATCCCGTACCTGTTCGAGCGCGAGGGTACAAACTGCGAAAACCTCCCGGAGACGCACGGCTACCTCAAGGAACTGCGTGCCCACGTCTCCGCCAAGTATCCCGACGTGATGCTGCTGGCCGAGGCGTGCCAGTGGCCCGAGGACGTGGTGGCGTACTTCGGCGACGGCGACAGCTGCCACATGGCGTTCCACTTCCCCGTGATGCCGCGGCTCTTCATGGCGCTCCAGATGGAGGACCGCTATCCCGTCGTGGACATCATGGAGCAGACGCCGCCCATCCCGGCGAACTGCCAATGGGCGATCTTCCTGCGCAACCACGACGAACTGACCCTGGAGATGGTCACCGACGAGGAGCGGGACTACATGTACCGCATGTTCGCGTCCGACCACCGCATGCGCATCAACCTCGGCATCCGCCGCCGGTTGGCCCCCCTGCTCGGCAACAACCGGCGCAAGATCGAACTCATCAACATCCTCCTGTTTTCGCTGCCCGGTACGCCCATCATCTACTATGGCGACGAGATCGCCATGGGCGACAACATCTACCTGGGCGACCGCAACGGCGTCCGCACGCCGATGCAATGGAGCGCCGACCGCAACGCCGGGTTCTCGCGCGCCAACCCGCAGCAGCTTTACTTCCCGATTATCATCGACCCAGAGTACCATTACGAGTCGATCAACGTCGAGAACCAGGAGCAAAACCTCTCGTCCCTGCTCAACTGGATGCGCCGGGTCACGGCCATCCGCCGACGCTTCCAGGCGTTCGGGCGCGGCTCGATGGAGTTCCTCTCCTCGGATAACACCAAAGTCCTCACGTTCCTGCGCCGCTATGAGGACGAGATCATCCTCGTCGTGGTGAACCTCTCGCGCTTCTCGCAGGCGGTGGAGTTGGACCTCACGGCGTTCGCCGGGATGCGTCCCCGGGAAATTTTCAGCCAGAACAAGTTCCCCAAGGTCCGCGAGGATCAGACTTACACGCTGACCGTCGGTCCGCATGGACACTTCTGGCTGCTGCTCGAAGCGACGGCGGCGAGCATCGCGCTCGAAGGTCCCGAGCGTTCGCTGCCCCTCCTTGAGGGAGTGGCCACGTACGACGACCTTCTCCAAAACAACGTCCGCGCGACGCTGCAAGGCAAAATTCTGCCCGCGTACCTGCCGACCTGCCGGTGGTTTCGCTCGAAAGCGCGCACGATTCAGCGCACCGACGTGCGCCGCATGGTGCCGGTCGGCGACGGGGCGACGGCGGCACGGCTGCTGTGGATTGATGTCTTCTATACGGAAGGTCTGCCCGAGACATACGCGCTCCCGCTGCAAATCCTCCCGGCCGAGGCGGTAAAATTCCGCCGCTCCGCCGCGCCGACGAGTCCCGTCGCCGCGCTACCAGACGGCGGTGCGCTCTGCGACGCGAGTGCGGACGAGACGTTCCAGCGCGACCTGCTCAAGCTCGTGGCCGAAGGGCGGCAGGTGGCCGACGGCCCGCGCGGCGCCTTGGTCGGCGTCGTGTCGGAAGCGGCCCGCCAGGGATTGACCTCGCTCGGCGACGAAGTGGCCTGCCGCGCGCTCGGCGTTGAGCAGAGCAACACCTCGGTCGTCTACAAAAACGAGTTTTTCCTTAAGCTCTACCGCAAGGTTGAGGAAGGCGAGAACCCTGACATCGAGCTGACCCGCTTCCTGACCGAGCAGGCCGGCTTCGCCAACGTGCCGCCCTACGCCGGGCAGATCGAGTACCGCCCCGCCGACCGCAAGCAGCCTACAGAGGTCTTGGCCCTGATGCAGAGTTGGGTTGCCAGCGAGGGCGATGCGTGGACCCTGACGCAGGACTCGGCGTCACGATTCTTCGAGCGGGTTCTGGCCGCGCGCCACACGCCCAACGAGACCGCACCCGAGACTCCAGCGCACCTGCTGGAAGTCGACTTCCACACCGCCCCGCAGAACATTCAGGAGATCGTCGGCGGCATCTACCCGAGTCGCGCCGAACTCCTCGGGCAGCGTACGGGCGAACTCCACCTCGCACTCTCCGGGGAAGAGGCCCGAGCCATTCCCGCGATGGCCCCGGAGCCGTTCAGCATGCTCTACCAGCGCGCGCTGGAACAATCCATCGGTACGCTGACCCGCCGCGTCTTCACCGGCCTGCGCCGCAAGTTGCCCACGCTGCCCGAGGCCATGCAGGCGGACGTTTCCCGTTTGCTCGACCTGCAAACGACGCTTTCCGAGACGGTCACGCACGCGTTGCGCGGACGCATTGACGCCATGAAAATCCGCGTCCACGGAGACTACCATTTGGGACAGGTGCTTTTCACCGGGAAGGATTTTTCCATCATCGACTTCGAGGGCGAGCCGGCGCGCTCCATCGGCGAGCGCAAGCTGAAACGCTCGCCCCTCGCCGACGTGGCCGGGATGCTGCGTTCGTTCCACTACGCGATCTCCAGCGCCCTGTTCCGGAGCGTCACCTCCGCGCAACCCGAGGATACACCGCTGCTGCAAACGTGGGCGGACACTTGGTACAGCTACGTGGCGGGGAGCTTCCTGCGCGCGTACGTGCAAACGACCGCCTCGGCCCGGTTGGCACCCGCTGACCCGGTGGCTTTCGAGCGCCTGTTGCAGGCGTTCCTGCTGGAAAAAGCGGTCTACGAAGTTGGCTACGAGATGAACAACCGCCCCGACTGGCTCGCGATCCCGATGCGCGGCATCTTCCAGGTGCTCGGCCCGGCGATGGTGACGGCGTAAAATCCTTATCGCGCAAGGCCGCGCCGCACGAGGTTGACCGCGATGGCGGCCAGGAGCAGCGCGACGATCTTAGAAACGGCCCGCATCGCGCGCAGCCCGAGCACGCGCTGGAAGAACGTCGCCGCCCGCAACGCCACGAGCACAAGGAGTAGGTTCGCCAACAAGGCAATCAGCGTGACCGCCCGACCCGTCAGGCTGTCCAGCGTCAGCAGCGCCGTGAGCATGGCTGGTCCGGCAATGATGGGCATCCCCAGCGGCACCACGCCGAAGTCCGTGCGAGCGTCGGCGTCGCGCCGGTCGGAGGCCAGGATGTCCTGCGCCGCCAGTCCGAAGAGGATCAGCCCGCCGGCGACCCGGAAGTCGTTCACCGTGATGCCGAGCGAGTTGAAGATGAAATTGCCCAGGAACAGGAATCCAACGGCGATCAAAAGCGCCGTGATGGCGGCCTCGTTGGCAACGACGTTGCGGCGGTCCTGCGGGACGCCCTGCGCCATGCCCAGATAGACCGGGATCAACCCGATGGGGTCGATGGCCACGAAGAGCGGGATGAACGCCGTCAGGAAGGTTTCGAGCCAGGGGGGCACGGGGGCGGTGGGTTGACGTGCTCGAAAACCCGGCCGTCGCGGAAGCGGTCCAGCGCGACAATCGGACTGAACGGCACGGCGTTGAGCGACTCGCCAGGGTCCTTCAAGATGCGCAGCGGCACTTGATTGTAAAACGACGCCCACATCGTGAATGAACTCGGCGGCCCCATCAGGTAGTCGCAGCAACTCAGCGCGTAGAGGTCCTCGATGCTGCGCGCCTCTGGCAACTGGAACACCCGCAGCCCCGCGTACGCCGCCAGACGCACCGGCTCGTTCGAGCACAGCAGAAACCCGATGTTCTTGCCCCGAAAGCGCGGATCGTCCGTAAACTGCCGCAGGTAGGAGACGTAAACGTCCTCCGGGTAGAAGTACACGCCGCGGCGGAAATCCTTGTAGTCGCCGCGCCGGATGTGTACGCCGACGATCAGATCGCAGGTCTTCCTCTGCTCGGCCAGAAGAGCCTCGACCTTTTCGACCGCCGACTTCGCCGGCCGGTAGAGGGTCCGCAACGCCTCGTGATGATCCAACAGCGAAACGGCCGGTTTGGGGTGGTTCCAGCCGGACAGGAACACGAGGCTCCACCGGCTGCGCAGCACGGCCTCCGGCCAATCCTCTGCGTACCAGCGGCGGCGGTCGACGTAGACGCGGAACCATCGCAAAACCCGCTTCGGCAGGCAGCGCAACACGCGGAACAGGTTGAGCCAGCACCGGTCGTAAAACGCTCCGTGCGCCCGGAGGAAAACGGCGGCTGGCTCCGCGTCCAAGTCTTCAAACAAGTGGGTAAGGTCGCCGAAGAACGGAATGAGCACCCGGGTGCTCGCTGCCTTGGCGAACGCGACAAAAGGAGCCTGCGACCAGAGGCGATTGCACATCTGGCCGGCTTTGTCGTGGATGAGGATCATGCGCCGCGGACGATCCTGCCAGAACCAAGCAGGTTCAAGGCCGTGGCGGCAAGGAGACAAACTTGGCTACAGACCAAGCCCACCGTACAGGAATCCTTGACACCCACGCGTGGTGCCTGTGTCATTGTTCCATGCGTTCACCACTCCCCTTCATCGCCGCCGTTGGTCTACTCGCCATGGCGGCATCCGCCCCCGCCCAGTCGCCGGCTCCTTCCCCCGCGCCCGCCGCGGCGCCATCAC
>CAXTQD010000245.1:5620-6146 GCA_964246175.1 uncultured Chthoniobacterales bacterium
GCAGCGCCACAAGAAGGCGGACAACGCGGCACCGACGCCTACCCCGGACGCCGCTTCCAGTCCCGCCGCCAGCCCTTCTCCAGCCAAGAAGACGAAAGAGGAGCGTGAGGCGGCCAAGAAGGCTCGCCAGGACAAACTCGCCGCCATGACCCCTGCCCCCGGCGGCGGCCCGGGTCTGGTGTGGGTCAACAGCGAGAGCAAGGCGTACCACGACCAAAGCTCGCCCTACTACGGCAAGACCAAACACGGCAAGTACATGACCGAGGAGGCCGCCAAGGCGGAAGGCGACCACCCCGCCGGGCAGCGTAGCAAGCAAGCCGCCAAGACGCAGTAATCGACGGTCATCCCAGAAGCTTGTGGTTCTGCGTTCGTGCTGCCTGCTCCTGGCTGCAAACGTGGTCCTCGCCGTCAGCGGTTGCGCCCTGCGCGCCACCACGGACTTCGGTCCCGGCGAGGAACCTCACCACCAATCGACGGCAGCGGGTGTCGGCCCCCTCCAGGACGTGTTTGGCTCGGAGTCCCACCA
>CAXTQD010000245.1:6156-8276 GCA_964246175.1 uncultured Chthoniobacterales bacterium
TTCCCAACCTCTTCAGTTCCGACGGCAGGCGCGGAGATGCTGGCGACCGGGAACCCCTTAGCAGCAACGGGAATGATCGCTAGTGCGCCCGGCGCCCGCGGGCGAACGAGGCACGATTCCTCCGCTGGGATGTCTCGCTGAGACTCCAAGGATTCTCGGAGTGTGGCTGGGGAGGGAATCGAACCCCCGACACGAGGATTTTCAGTCCTCTGCTCTACCAACTGAGCTACCCAGCCGCCCTTCAGAAGGGAAGGCATCTATGGCGCATCCCCCCGCTGCTGGCAAGGGGCAAAATACGCGCTTTTTTCTCCTAACCCGGCGCCGTCGATGCGAGGTGACGGTCAGCCAAGCGCCAGATCGGACCGTCCGGCGCGTCGTCGAGCCACTGGAGGTGCGTCGTCGCCACCAGGCGCTGCGAACCGGCCGGGAGCGTCGCCAGGAGCGCGTTGCGGCGGCCGGGGTCGAGTTCTCCGAACACGTCGTCGAGTAGGAGCAGCGGCGGTTTCTTCCAGACGGCTTCCAACAGACCGGCCTGCGCCATCTTCAGGGAAAGCGCCAGTGTGCGCTGCTGCCCCTCCGAACCGTACACTGCCGCCGCCCGGCCACCGAGCAGGAGACGCAGGTCGTCGCGGTGTGGGCCGACAAGGGTCTGGCGCAAACGGGTTTCCTCCTCGCGCGACTCCGCCAGCGCCGCCGCGAAATCCTCGCCGCTGCCCGGCTGGTATTCGAGGGTGAGGTCTTCCCCTGCCCCGCCAGCCGTGATCGCCCGGACCGAACGTTGCGCCTGGACGATCCAGGGCTGGAGTTCGGCGACGAGTTGGCAGCGCAGTTGCGTGAGGAGCCCGCCGACTTCCAGGAGCGGCGCATCGTACGCTTCCACCTCGCGCCGGCGGCCGGGTATGGTTTTCAGGAGGCGGTTACGCGAGCGCAGGGCGCGTTCGTAGGCGCGCAGGTTCGTGCGGTAGATCGGCTCGATTTGGCTGCCGAGAAAGTCGAGGAAGCGCCGCCGCCCCTCACCGGAGCCACGCACGAGTTCCAGGTCGGTGTTGCTGAAGTACACCAGCTTGGCGAGCCGGAGGTACTCGCCCGTGCTGGATTGTTCGACGCCATCAAGCGCGAGCTTGCGCCGTTCCGGTCCGAGGTAGAACTGCATCAAGCGCCCCTCGTGGACGCCCTGCACGGAGAACCCGCGCGTCCCTTCCCGCACGAGCGGCTGGAGCGAGGTCGAACGCGGCGAGGCGAGCCGCAGCAGCGCGCACACCGCTTCGAGGATGCTCGTCTTGCCCTGGGCGTTGTCGCCGACGAAGAACTGCGTGCCGGGCACCAGTTCAATCTCCAACCGCTCGAAGCAGCGAAAATCCCGGAGCTTGATCTGCGTGAGCATGCGGGAAGTCCGCGCCGCCCGGCCGGCGGGCAGCCGTCAGAACCCTTTGCCCGTGACCGACGGTGCTGGCTTGGGGAAGGCCGTCTCTTCTTTCGTCTCGGCTTTGTCCAGTCCGCCCGAGTCCGAGAAGTGGTCGCGGCCGGTGCTGTCGGCCTGGTGGTCGGGCACGGCGCGCTCGTGGCTGGAGCCGTGACCATAGTTCTCGGGCAATTCCTCCGCGCTGTGGCGGTCGCACGCCCCGAACAAACTGACCGCCGCCACGACGAGCGCAGCACGGACGGCGAGAGCAGAAGCGGAACGAAGGGGCAAAGAGAGGCAGCGCATCATTGGTAAACGCTTCTAAACCGCCGGCCGGTTCGCTTGTCAAACCGCAAATTGACCCGCCGAGGTTATTCGCCGCGGTACACGCACCGGGCGCTGGGCGTCTCGTGGATGACGATCTCGCACAGGCCTGGGCAGAGCGGCGCGAGCTTTTGCCAAAACCACGCGGCCATGTTCTCGATGGTCGGGTTTTCCAGCCCGCAGATGTCGTTGAGGTAGGCGTGGTCGAGGTCGGCGACCAGCGGTTTCATCGCGCGGCTGATGACGGCGTGGTCGTAGACCCAGCCGGTGGCGGGATTGACCTCGCCTTCGACGCTGAGCTCCACTTTGAAGCTGTGCCCGTGCATCCGACCACACTTGGGGTCGGCGGGCACCTTCGGCAAGGTCTGGGCGGCTTCGAACTGGAAGTCTTTGG
>CAXTQD010000246.1:0-8275 GCA_964246175.1 uncultured Chthoniobacterales bacterium
AGCCGCTCTGCTTGTAGCCGCCGAACGCCGCGTGCGCGGGGTACTGGTGGTAGCAATTCGTCCATACCCGACCCGCCTGGATGTTGCGTCCCATGCGGTAGGCGCAGTGGATGTCGCGCGTCCACACGCCCGCGCCCAGACCATAGAGCGTGTCGTTGGCCAAGCGCAGGGCGTCAGCCTCGTCCTTGAACGTCGTCACGGACACCACCGGCCCAAAGATTTCCTCCTGGAAGATGCGCATGCGGTTCTCACCGCGAAAAACCGTTGGCTCCACGTAGTAGCCTCCCTCCAGGCCGCCGTTGAGTGTCGCGCGCTTGCCGCCGGCGAGTACCTCCGCCCCTTCCCCCTTGCCGATGTCGATGTAAGACAGGATTTTCTCTAGTTGGTCGTTGGAAGCCTGCGCACCGATCATCGTGTCGCTTTCCAGCGGGTTGCCCTGCTTGATCTTGCCGACCCGCGTCAGGGCTCGTTCCATGAAGCGGTCGTAGATCGACTCGTGGACCAACGCGCGGCTCGGACAGGTGCAGACCTCCCCCTGGTTGAGCGCGAACATGGCGAAGCCCTCCAGCGCCTTGTCGGCAAATTCGTCGTCCTGCGCCAGGGTGTCGGCGAAGAAGATGTTGGGCGACTTGCCGCCGAGTTCGAGGGTGACCGGGATAATGTTCTCGCTGGCATACTGCATGATGAGCCGCCCCGTGGTGGTCTCGCCCGTGAAGGCCACCTTCGCCACGCGCGGGCTTTGCGCGAGCGGCCGGCCCGCCTCGTAGCCGAAGCCTTGCACGACGTTGATCACGCCCGGGGGCAGCAGGTCGGCCACCAACTCCAGCCACACCATGATGCTAAAAGGCGTCTGCTCGGCGGGCTTGAGGACCACGCAGTTGCCCGCGGCCAGCGCCGGCGCGAGCTTCCACGTCGCCATCAGCAAAGGGAAGTTCCACGGGATGATCTGCGCCACGACGCCCAGTGGTTCCTGAAAATGATAGGCGACCGTGTCGTGGTCGATCTCGCTGATACCACCCTCTTGCGCGCGGATGACCCCGGCGAAGTAACGAAAGTGGTCCACGGCCAACGGCAAGTCGGCAGCCATCGTTTCGCGGATGGGCTTGCCGTTGTCGATGGTGTCAGCCAGTGCAAGCAGCGGGAGGTTTTCCTCCATGCGGTCGGCGATGCGGTTGAGCAGACGCGAACGCTCAGTCAGCGACGTGCGGCCCCAGGCATCCTTGGCGGCGTGGGCAGCGTCGAGGGCCTTCTCTACGTCCGCCTCGCCAGAACGGGCAACCTCGCAGAAATCGCGGCCCGTGATGGGTGAAGGATTGGCAAAGTAGCGCCCGTCAACCGGCTCGACGAACCGGCCGCCGATGTAGTTGCCGTAGCGGCTGCGCAACGGGATGCGGTGATCTAATTTAGCCCATGCGGCCTGCACGGGTGAGGAGGCGTCCGCCAGCCCGGCGGGAATCTGCACGGCGGATTCTTCGACATCGACGGAAGGCGCGATGGGTGTATCGACAGGCATCGTTGGGGGTGGTTAGGGGTGGTGCCTTTTGCGTTTCCAAAGGAACCTGCAGCTCGCGCGGTCAAAGAGCGCGGAGAAACTGCTTGGCTCCGGAGCGACAAACGGCGAAGGGGGAATTTCCATTCAGTCGCAATTTCGGGGCGGCGTCAAATAACAAATGTTCGGTCAGGTAGAAAATTGTTCGCCGACGACCGTTTGGGCTCGTGGCGGAGCCAGCCTTGCCAAACCGACAGGCGGGCACTACCGATGGATGGACAGATGCCGCCGCGCGGCACGAGCCATCACCCCCCTTCTATGCCAACAAAATTTGACGCTTCTACCCTTCACATTGACTTCAAGAACCGTCGCGCGCTGGTGACTGGGGCGAGTAAAGGCATCGGACGCGAGATCGCGCGCACCCTTCATCGCTTCAATGCCCGGGTGGTCGCCGTCGGCCGCACGGAGGCCGACTTGGCAAGTCTCCGGGCAGAAATCGGCTGCGAAACGATCACCGCTGACCTGGCCGATGCCGACGAGGCCCGGCGGATGGCGGAGCAAGCCGGCGACATCGACCTGCTCGTCAACAACGCCGCCGTGGCCCTCTTGGAGCCGATGCTGCAGACCAAGGTGGAATCTTGGGACACGACGATGGCGCTCAACCTGCGGTCGGTCCTCGTCGTCACCCAAGTGGTCACGCAACGCATGATCGCGCGTGGGGTGGAGGGGTCCGTCGTGAACATCTCCAGCATGGCTGCCTTCCAGGCTCTGAAAGATCATGCCGCGTACTGTGCGTCCAAGGCAGGACTCGATCAGTTAAGCCGCGTAATGGCAGTCGAACTCGGCGCGCATGGCATCCGCGTGAACTCGGTGAACCCCACGGTGGTGCTGACCGAGATGGGCCGCCGTGCCTGGAGCGATCCGGTCAAGGGCGGCCCGATGCTGGCGCGCATCCCACTAGGCCGGTTCGCCGAGTGCGAAGACGTGGCCTTGGTCGTCTGCTTCGTCCTGAGCGACGCGGCCAGGATGCTGAACGGCCTGACCCTGCAAGTGGACGGCGGCTTCTCCGCCACGTAGCTACGCCACGCCGGGAATTCGATCTGGACCTTCACGCTACTCAGGTCTGGGCGCACGGCGTAGTCAAACGCCGCCACGCTGTCGTCGAACTTATGGCGGTCGGTAACGAGGGGCTTCACGTCGATCTTGCCTGCACTCATCAACGTCAGCACGCGCGGGATTCTGGCGTTCGGCTTTGTTCATTGATGCCCTGTGCGGAGAGTGACTCTTATATCTCTAGCCTTTCTTGAGGCAGCGTTCAAAGTCGTGTTTTAGCCCCAACTTTTCTTCAGGGTTTAACGAACAGGCAACGCAACAGACTTCGGGCGACGAAAGGAAGCAGGGGTTTTGCTGTAGGGGGCCGGGAAGGTTGGAACCAGCAGAGGGAGCGGTCCGGTATTTTCAAGACCACTCACGGCAAGTTCGCCGTATCAAATAACTGAACGTTGATCTCAAGTCCCCACCATCCATGAAAATCATCCCGTCCAAGCTCGCTTCCTCTTTCTGGCCGACCGTTAGCGTTGGCTGCGTGCTCGCCCTCACTCCGGTTGCTGCCTTTGCCCAGGACACTGACCCAGCCGTTTACACCGCTTCCCAAAGCCAAGCCACCGATCCCATCGAGTCCAAGACGGGCGAACTCAATCAGGCCGAACCCGGTGGTCCGGTCAAGATCACGGCACAGGATGCGCTGGATGTCATCATGTTTGGCTCGGGCAACGTGGGCATGATCCGGCTGGGCGAACTCACCATCAAGAACTCGGAGAACCCGGACGTTAAGGCGTACGCCCAGATGATGATCGACGCCCACTGCAAGGCCAACGACCAGTTGCTGGCCGTCGCCAAGGATCACAACATCGACTTCCCGCCCGCCCCGCCGGCGGCCGCCTACAAGGCGAGCCAGCCGATGCTGGCCATGCGGGGCGCCGAGTACGACAAGGTGTACATGGGTGCCATGGTAAAGGCGCACAGCAACGAGCTGGCCGTGCTCAAGAAAGCCAAGGGTGAGACGAAGGACCACTTGCTCACGGAGTACATTGAAGGTGCCGAAACCATCGTGGCCGAGCACCTCAAGCAGGCCAAGGAACTCGACGAGAAGCTGACAACGAAGTAAGCGCCACACAAAGAAGCGACGGTTTAATCTGAAAGGGCGGTGGATGCGCGTACGATGTGTCCACTGCCCTTTTTGTTACTAAATGGGCAACTGAGAACATCATTCACTGCGGCCCTGATTGTTCTAACAACAGAAACCGTGGGGCGTACCGGTTGCCAAACCGGTTCATGGACCAGAACAGCAGCCAGTAGAATCCCACCACGGCCACCAGGGTGACCGCCAGCGTCACCCAGTGGTAAGGCCGTGCCCGGAAACGTTCCAGTGTCGGGGTAAAGGCGATGACCCCGAACAAGCTGAGCACGACGATGACAGCATCAAACGACCCACGTTGCCAGTAGCTGCCGCCCAGGTGCAGCCACATGCCGAACTCATCGAAGGTCAACGCCATACCGAAGCCGTAGAAGAACGCCACCCACCGCTTGCCTCCATCATCCAGCGGCACAAATAAGAGGAGAGCACCAACCACCGACAACAAGAAGATGCCGTAGTTAAGGTGATGCACGTGGGTGCCGCCCAGATGCAGGAACATGTCAGGCACGAGTTTGGCCATGATGAGGATGACCAACGCGCGCGAAGCGATGAAGGTCAGCAGGAAGGTCGTGAAGACAAACCGGGCCAACCGCTTGGCGGGAGAAGTGGTCGGAGGAGTGAGCGACATCGTTTGGGGTTGCTTGGCTGGTTTCTTGGAAAAAAGATTGGACTATTTACCCGGTTTTGGTCACATCCGCTGCCAACGGAGCAGAGGGGGTTCCGTCTGGAGTAGTTCGGATCGAGTTCTTTATCATGTCGTCTGTATGAAGATTAACCAGTCTTTCCTCTGCAAACCTGTGCTCTTGGCTCTCGCGGTTTTAACGTGCCTATGCAGTGTCACGCACGACTTGCTTGGACAAACCCTTTACACGGCCATCGGCGGCAATCCCGGCAACGGGGGTACCGTGCGGGCGTTCAACGCTTCGAACGGAACTGCCGTCAGCGGCTTTACTGCTCCTACAGACACAATCAGCCCTGACGGAGTGTTGGTTTCTGGCAGCAACCTCTTCGTGGCCGACAACCAAAACAATCGGGTTGGCGTGTACTCCACGGCTGGCGGCACGGCCGCCGCTTCCTCATTGCTCAACGTGCCCAACCCGGTTGGCTTAGCACTCTCTGGCAACATCCTCTACGTCGCTTCCAAGCCCAGCGATAACACGACGGATGGAACCGTGACTGCCTACAGCGTCGCCGGCAGTAACGGCGCGGTGACCTTTGGCACGGGCAACACCATCATCAGCGGCCTGAACAACCCTCAGGGCTTGGCGTTTTCGAGCGCCACTGCGGACCTTTACTACGTTGACGCCAACACCAACACGGTCACAGCCTACAACACCACCAACAAAGCGACCGCGTTCACCATCAACACCATGAACACGGCGCAGGGCATCACCCCCTTGTTCGTGGCGGTCACTGGTAATTACCTCTTCGTGAGCAACGCGAGCTCGGGCACGGTCAGCGAGTACAACGCAGCGACCGGGGCTTTGCTCAACGCCTCGATTGTCAATGGTCTGAGCACTCCTCGCGGTTTAGCCATCTCCGGCAACACCTTGTATGTTTCCTATGGCAATGCTTCAAACGGCGTCGCTGACTACACCCTCAACCTGGCAAACAACAGCGCCTCGGTCATCACCACCTCGTTTGTCACCGGCTACAGCATCAATGGCTTGGCAATCTCGGAAGTGCCTGAGCCGGCCACCTGTTTGGCCGGAGGATTGGTGTCGCTGTCAGCCGGCTTTACCATGCTGAAGCGGTTCAAGCGAACAGTTCTTCCGATGGCATAGAGCCAGCCAGGAACTCGGGTTATCTACGTCGGACTACCGAACAGCTTAGCTCGATCAGAGGACCTTTGATCGGAAGATGCAACGAGTGTCTTTCTCGCCGTTTCTGCACCTTTTATAATGCTGGCACATTGCATTTTGACCTGACAACGATCTTTCACAAGATTGTACCTTATGTTCGGAGCGCGTTGCAAATGGCTCTGAAGATGAGGGTGCCACGACTATCGTCAAAACGCTCTTCGGCTGCGTCCACCAAAGTAACAGACCGTGGCAAGCAGGATGTATCCAGATGAGTACCAACATTGGGCTATCTTGACCCCCTTGACGAATAAAGCTTAGTGCATTAAACGTCCGCAATCATGGCAGCTACCGCAAAAGATAAGAAGCAAACTCTCCAGCAACAAATCGAATCCCTCCAGAAACAAATGGAGGCATTGGACCAAGAAGCGATCCATGAGTTAAAGCTGAAACTGAGTGACGCTCGCAAGTTGGTGTCCGAACTAGAAGACGAGTTGGCTACCCTCACCGGCAAACCGGCGTCAGGAGAATCCAAGACCAAGCGCACCCGCCGCCCTTCCATCGCGGATGACGCGTTGCAGGATCAAATCCTCAAGGTGATGGCCCACCATGGACAAAATGGTCTGAACGCTAAACAGCTTGCTGAGAAGCTCAATCAAGATGCCCTGCGTGTACGTAAGTTCATCTCCTCCAATCCCAAGGTTTTGAAGCGTCAAGGCTCTGGTCCGGGCACTAAGTTCTTCCTCAATTAAGCATCAACTAACGGAAGCGCGCGACCATGGCCAAGAACAAACCTGCCACCAAACTGAAGACAATCAAGCCAGTCGTCAAGAGGAAGGCAGTGGCGGCGAAGACTGCTGCCATCAAGCCACAACGGTCCACGTCCGACAAAAAGTTCAGGCTTCAACAACAAATCCAAGCTCTGCAAAAGCAGGTGCAGGACTTGGATCAGGAGGCTATCATCGAGCTAAAAACCAAGTTGGCGGATGCCAAGAAGGTAGTCAGCATCTTGGAAGCAGAGTTAGCCACGCTCTTTGGAAAGCCGGCGAGTGAACCGAAGACCAAACGCACTCGGCGTCCATCCATCATGGACGAACACCTTCAACCCCAACTGCTCGCCGTCATGGCCAAGCATGGACATGAAGGGATGAACGCCCGGCAGCTTGCCAAGCATCTCCACCAAGACGCCATCCGCATTCGCAAGTTCATCGCAGACAACACCAAACTCCTGAAGCGTACCGGGCAAGGTGCTGGAACCAAGTTCTTCCTCCCGTAATTACTTGTTGGTAGCGCGGTTAAGGGTTCCTGTTCTCATCGTGGATGTCGCTGCTGGTCGCAGGAAAATACCAAATCTCCGTACCCACAGGCATATCCCCCTTGGTGATAGTAACCGGCAGCAGAACAGGGATGAAAAGGACTGCCGGATAGCAGGAGATCCTCTCTAGCTCGCGGATGCTGGTCAGCAGCTTGGTGCCATCTGGGCGACGTAGGATGATGGGCGCACCACGACGAAGCACCGGGATGGTAGCAGAGGGGTAAGGCATCCCAGGAATAATGATGCAGCCGCGACCGGTGATGGTGAACACGTCGGCGACGGTCGAGCGTAGGATGTCGCTGGTCGCATCGTCCATACGCTACGTATCATGTCACTTAGCCGGTAACACTCGATGGTGCAGCCTATCGAAGGTGGCTAATACTTGGTGGTCGGTTGTGGCGTGTTCTTCTTGAAGTATTTCTCGAAGTCGCTCTCCGTGCTGCTGCCCGCCACCTTGGCAGGAGCAGGTATGTAGAACTTACTCAACTCGGCGATAAAAGCGGCCGGCCCGCCAGGAAGGTAGCCAGACTGCCGACCAAGCTCCCGGCCAAACTTGTCAATGAGCACAAAGGTAGGAAATCCATCCGCTCGGTACTTGGCATTCAGCTTGTCGTTCCGCTGCTTGGTGGCCGGCGCCAGTGGTGTCTTGTGGGGAAAGTCGACGGTCATCAGCACCAGGTTCTGCTGCGCATAGGCGTTGAACTGCGGCGTGCTCAGCGTTTCCTGTTTCATCTTCATGCACCACCCGCACCAATCCGAGCGGGTAAAATCGAGAAGGATAACCTTGTTCTCGGTCTTGGCTCTTTCCACCGCCTTGGCGCAGTCGTCTGTCCATGAGGTGCGCGAGGATTCTGGACCACGGAACAAGGAAAATAAGCGACAATGACTCCCGTGACCAGAAAGCGATACACTCCCGAGTTCAAAACCCAGGCCATGGAACTGGTTGCCATCGGCAAGCCGGTGCCCGAGGTCGCCGAGGAGTTGGGCATCGGCACCAGCCTGCTCTACAAGTGGATCGGCAAGAACCCGCCGCCGACAGCGCAGCCGCCCGGTGGTGAGGAGACCACCGCCGCCGAGTTGGCCCGGCGGCGGCGTGAGAACTCCCACCTCCGGCTGGAGAACGACATTTTAAAAAGGCCGCCATCCTCCTGGGCACCAAACCCCAGTCGCTACTCGCGCGATGATCACCCAGATCTCCCAGCAAACTGGCGGCCGTGTGCGCGCGGTGTGTGCGGCACTCGACCTGCCTCGCAGCAGCTTCTACCACGCGGCCGCGCCCACTCTCACCCAGAATGCGGACGCCCAGATCGGGCCATTGATCGAGGCCGTCTTCAAACGCCACCGCCGCCGCTACGGCTACCGCCGCATCGGCGAGGAACTCTGCGACCGTGGGGTGGTCTGCGCGCCGGCGAGGGTCCGCCGTCTCATGGCGTCACGAGGCTTGCACGCCCTGCAACCCAAGAACTACGTGCCCA
>CAXTQD010000247.1:0-5347 GCA_964246175.1 uncultured Chthoniobacterales bacterium
TCTTGGCTCCGATGGTCGGCAGAGGCTTGAGACCCGGCCGGGCGGGGCGAGCGGCGGTCGCCATCGAGGATGCCCCGCCGTTCTTGGCCGGCGCGTCGATCAGCGAAACGGTCGGCGGCTTTTCAACCGGCGCGGCCGGCGCGGGCGCGGGCGCAACGGCGGTGGGCGGTGTCGCCCGAGTCGTCGCCGGGCGCGGGGCGGAACTACCGGTAGCTGCTCCCGTGGAACGTTTGCTGCCGGAAGAATCTTTGGAAGGAGTGCGGGAACTGGGCATGGTGGAAAAATTCGGAGGAAAAAGGACGGATGTTCAGGTGAGGCTCAGGTTTCTTTTTTGTGCGAACGCAGAGAGGAAACGCTGAACCGATTTTCCTCCTGCTCCCTACGGCCCGGGCGCACTCATCCGGCGTGTTGTTTGGCTTTGTCGTAAATGGCGGTGGCCTGTTCCAGGTCGATGGACAAGATGTCGGCGAGGTCCTGCGGCTCAACTTCCGTGACCGATTCGACGTTGAGCAAGCCGTTCTTGACGAGCGTCTGCGCGATGGGCAGGTCGATGGCGAGGTTAGCGGCGAGCACGCCGGCAGCCTGCGTCACCTTGTTCTCCATGACAACGAGGGCGCTCTCGTCCTTTTCGATGTTGATCTCCCAACCGGTTAGTTTCGCGGTCAGGCGGGCGTTCTGGCCGCGCTTGCCGATGGCGAGGGAAAGCTGGTCCTCGTCCACCTTGACGGTCGCGGTCTTCTTGGCGGGATCGAGCGACAGACTCTTGACGCGCGCGGGCTCCAGCGCCTTGAGGATGAAGTCGCGCGGCTCGGCGCTCCAGCGGATGATGTCCACCTTCTCGTTGTTGAGTTCGCGCACGATGTTCTTGACCCGTGAGCCACGCATCCCGACGCACGCGCCGACGGGATCGACCTTCTCGTTGGCCGAAAACACGGCGATCTTGGTGCGGTAACCGGCCTCGCGGGCCAGGCCGCGGATTTCGACGGTGCGGTCGTTGATCTCGCTGACCTCCATCTCGAAGAGGCGGCGGACGAAGTTTGGGTGCGAGCGTGACAGGATGATCTCCGGTCCTCGCACACCGTTGTCCACGGACGCGACGTAGGCGCGCAGGCGGTCGCCGACGTTGTAGTCCTCCGTCACGACGCGCTCCTTGCTGGGCATGATGGCGTCGAACTTGCCCAAATCCACGATGACATCGCTGCGCTCGAAGCGCCGCACGGTGCCCGAGACGATCTCGCCCGCGCGGT
The DNA here is from genome assembly GCA_964246175.1 of uncultured Chthoniobacterales bacterium. Taxonomy (GTDB): domain Bacteria; phylum Verrucomicrobiota; class Verrucomicrobiia; order Chthoniobacterales; family SZAS-18; genus CAHJWO01. The sequence goes on from CAXTQD010000247.1 coordinate 1,248, forward strand.
CCTTGAACTCGTCGTACATCATCTCCTTCTCGGCCGAGCGGATGCGCTGGAGCATGGCCTGCTTGGCCGTTTGCGCGGAGATGCGCCCGAAGTCGCGCGGGGTCACCTCGATGTCCACGCTCTCGCCGATCTGCGCCTCGGGCCGGAACTTGCGCACGGTGGCGAGGGCCGCCTCGCTAAACTTGTCCTGCACCTTCTCGACGACCAGGAGGCTGGCCATCGCGCGGATTTCGCCGGTCTTCGGGTTGATGTCGATACGTAGGTCGCGCGCGGGGCCGACGCTCTTTTTGGACGCCTGCAACAGCGCGTTGGAAACGGCCTCGATGAGGATCTCCCGCTTGATACCCTTTTCGCGTTCGAAGTAGTCGAGGGCGGCAATCAGTTCGCTGTTCATGGGTAAAAACGGGTCGGCCGACGATCCGGGAGCAGACGGGGCGGGGCCGGTGGAAGGCTCCTCCCGGCCAGGGACGCACGCGTGCGCGCCCCGGTGCGCCAGAACAGTCGGGCCGACCACTGTAAGGGCAACGCCCTACAGCGTCAAGCCATTCAGGGGCGTTCCATCCGATAGCAGACCGCCCCGCGCACATCGCCGATCGGGGTCAGCTGCCAGCCATCGTTGCGGGCTTCGTCCGCGAGTGGCTTGATCTGTTCCGAGTCAGCCACGAGGTACTGCGGGTCGCCCTTGGCCTGGACCCAGTCGTACATGGCCCGCCGCATCTCGGGCGTCCCGAAGGAAACCTTGAAGGCAGGGTGGCCGTGGTAATAGAGGAGCGAACTGGAATAAAGGTCCGCCCACACCCAGGCGCGCCCTTCTAGCAAGGCGGGCGGGACTGGGAAGTCGCGCGGCGGACCGTCATGCGATTCCACGGCCGCGCGGACAAGATGCGCCAGTGCGCGGTGATAAAGGCACGCCGCCGGGAGGGCCAGGGCCACGGCGGCGACCGCGACCCCGGCGCGCAACGTGCCCGCAGCCACGAAGTCGCCGGCAGTGCGCTGCCAATGAGTTTCCAGCGCGACGAACCCCAGGCCGAGCAGCAGGCCGGTCAGCAGCCCCGCCGGCGTCAGGTAGTAGGAGATCGTCACCTGATGGGTCAGGAAGTACGCGGCGGAAAGTCCGGCCGCCACGACCGGAGCTGCGACCAGTCCCCAGTGGCCCGCCAACCACACGCGCCACGCCGGGACCGCGCCGCGGGGACGCAGGGCTGCGGCGAGGGCCAGCCACAGCCCGATGGCGACGACCAGCCCGAGCACGTGCAGGCAGCCAGACTCGTAAGGGTAGCGACCAAAGTAAAAGCGGACGTTGTGGGCAACAACCGACAAGGCTTGCTCGCGGTCGCCGTTGTTGTACGTCGCGCCGAACAAGCTCCCCGTGATCGCCCGGTTGTGGAGCAGGACCGGCAGCACGCCGGCCAGCCCTACGCCCGCGCTGAAGGGAAACAACACCGACCACCGCCGCGGCAAGAACAGCAGCGCGACCGCTGGCACCAACAAGGCCGACGCCAACCGCACCTGGAGCACCAATCCGAACAACAACCCTGCCCCGAGCCCGAGCAACCAGGCAGCACGCTGGTCCCGGACACCGGCGGCCGCCCACGCCAGGATCGTCCCGGCAAACAGCGGCCCGATCGTCGCGTTGATCGAATAACTATTCGCCGCGATCCAGCCATAAGGAGAAAGCAACGTCGCCACCGCCCCGGCCAGCACGAGGCCCGACGCCACCAGCCCGCGCCACGCGCACCACGCGATGAGCGCCAACCCGCCGACAGCTACCAAGAGGATCGTCAGCCGGTCGAGCGCCTTCACGTCGTTCGGGGCTGGGAACAGCGACAACACCCAGCCCGTGCCGGGCGGATACTGCGGGCCGACCTGGTCCGTCCCCGGGAAATAATGGTGCGCGTGAGTCGTGACGACTTCGTCCCAACTCCCCATGGGGAATTGACTGGCCTTGAACCGGTCGACGAGCCAGCGCGTCTGCGCGTCGTGGATGAAATAGTCGGGCCGGGCATCCTCCGTCCGGGCGTCGCGGACCACGCGCGCCATGCGTTCGTAGCCGAACGTGTCGCAGCCGAGCACGAAGGTGTCGATCTTGCGGTCGCACCGGTAGGCGTACAGCGCCAGCACGACCACCGCCAAGGCCGCGAACAGGGAACACACGAGGCTCGGAAGTTTCATTGCCCGAGAGCCTTCAGGGTCGGTCCATCCGGTAGCAGACTTCTTCCCGGAGTTCGCCGACCGGCGTCAGCCGCCAGCCGTCGGCGCGGGCTTCGTCGACAAAGCCCTTCATGTAATCCGAATCGGCGATGAGGTACTGCGGGTCACCCTTGGCCTGAACCCACGCGTACATGAGCCGGCGCATCTCGGGAGTGGAGAAGGGGATCTTGAAAGAGGGGTGGCCGGTGTAATAGACGATGGCGCTGGACAAGTAATCTGCCCAGATCCAGGCGTGAGGATCAAGCATGGGCACCGGCACTTCGAGGGGCGGCGGGAGTATCTCGTCCGCCTGTAGGGCGTTGCGTACCTGGTGGTGGATGAACCGGTGACCGGCGACCAGCGTCAAAAGCGCGACGGCGACCGCCGCCCCCAAGGCAACGGCGGGCGGCTTGCCGGCACCCACGAAGTAACCGGCCTCCTTTTGCCAGTGTTCTTCCAGCGTGATCCCGAGCAGCGCCAGCAGCAGACAGGTCAGCAGGGTGGCCGGCACCATGTAATAGTAGACCGTCACATCGTGGGTCAGGAAATAAGCAAGCGAGAGGCCCGCCGCGCACAGGACGGCCGCTACCAGCCCGGCGTGGCGGACCAGCCAGTCGCGCCACCTCAAGGTCGCGCCCCGTGGCCAGGTGGCGGATACCAACGCGAGCCACGCCAGGAGGACGACCACCAGCCCGGCAAAGTGCACAAAGCCGGAGTCATAAGGATAACGGCCGAAGTAGAAGCGAAAGTTCGCTGCCACATGGTCGAGCGTCTGGGCGGTGTCGCCGTTGTTGTACGTCGCGCCGAGCAGGCGGCCGGTGATCAGCCGGTTGTGGAGCAGGACCGGCACGATACCGGTGAGGATGACTCCGGCCGCGAAGCCGGGCAGCACGATCCACAGCCGCCGCGGCACGAACAGCAGCGCCACCGCCGGTGCGAGCAGGGCGGAAGCCAGTCGGGTCGAGACTAACAATCCGAAGCACAGCCCCGCGCCCACCCCGAGCGCTACCGCCACGCTCCGCTCGCGCACGCGCGATGCCGACCATGCCAGGATCGTGCCGACGAACAGCGGCAGGATCGACGCGTTGACCGAATAGCTGTCCCCCTCCTGCCAACCGAACGGCGCCAGCCCGGCCGCCACGGCTCCGGCGACCAGGAAACTCGCCAGCGTCAGGCCCCGCCACGCATTCCAGGCGAGGAACGCGCATCCCCCGGCCGCCAGGAGCCAGATCGTCGTCAGGTCGAGCTTTTGGATGTCGTCCGCCGCCGGGAACAGCGACAGCAGCCAACTCGTCCCCGGTGGATACTGCGGGCCGACCTCGCCCGTCCCCGGGAAATAATGGTGCGCGTGGGTCGTGATCACCTCGTCCCACTGTTCGACGGGCACCGTGCTGGCCTTGAACTTGTCGACCAGCCAGCGGGTCTGGTCGTCGTGGAAGCCGTAGTCCACCGGCTTTCCCGCCTCACGCGCTTGGCGGATGACGCGAGCCATGCGCTCGTAGCCGAAGCGGTCGCACCCGGCGACGAAGTGGTCGTCGCCGCGCACGTGCCGGGAGGCCACCAGAGCCAAAAGGACGATGGCCAGAGCGGCGATCAGGCCACACACGGAACTAGGGAGTGTCATACCGGGCGCGCGAAGGTGGCAGCCGGTCATCCTTCCCGCAAGAAAAACCGCAACTTGCGCGAGAGGCCCGCGTTGAATACAGAGACAATGATGACCGATGGACAACCCGAAGACCTGCCTGCCGCCGAGGACGACGCGGCGCTGTGGCGCTTGCTGGAACGCGCCCCGCAGCCCAAGCCGGTCAGCCCGTATTTCGCGCGCCGGGTGCTGCGCGAGGTCGCGGCCTTGCAGCAGACCGAGCCTGCCGTCGCACCGGCCGTGCCGGGATGGCTGGCACGGTTGTGGC
>CAXTQD010000247.1:5357-6082 GCA_964246175.1 uncultured Chthoniobacterales bacterium
CCGTGGCGCTGCTGGCCGTGGGCACGAGCGTCACGCCCCAGCGTTCGCACGCGCCGACCCTGGGAAAGGTGAGTGTCGCCCAAGCCGCCGCACCGGCCGCTCCCGCCGAATCTCCTGATTCGACAGATGCTAGCCCGGCGTCGGCGGACGTGCCCGTGACCGCGCAGGACGTGGAGGTCATCGCGGATTTGGACAACCTGCTCTCCAATGAGGAGAGTCGCCTATGGACGGACGAGGACACTACCGCCCGCTTCTGAGCCGGGTGCGGCGGCGGTTCGGGTGCCTGTTGGCGGCGGGTTCGCTCGCCCCGGCCGGGATCGTCCGCGCGCAACAGCCGGGCAACGCGGGCACTCCGCCAACAGCCGCTGCGGCCATCACGCCGCCGGGGGCAGCGGCCGCCGACGCCGCGCTGCGCAAGCGCATGACCGAACGCCGCCAGCGTGAGTTGGCGGCCGGTGAGCAGGAGGTGCAGCGCCGGATCGAGCAGCTTCCGCCCGAGGAACGGGAAGCGTTCAAGCGCAACCTGCGGGTGTGGCGCCAGCTTCCCCCCGAAGAGCGCGAAATGGTGCGCAAAGAAGCGACCGACCGCACCCGCGAGGAGATCGAGCGGGCCTACGGGCAGAGCGGGCTGCATTTGGACAAGGACCAGCGTGAGGTGTTCGGCCTGCGCTACCGCCAGGAACGCCGCAAGCTGGAGCGTGAACTCCAGGAAAAGATGGACGCCG
>CAXTQD010000247.1:6092-7987 GCA_964246175.1 uncultured Chthoniobacterales bacterium
GCACTCGGTACTGCTCTGGGCGCAACCGGTGCAGCGCCCGCCGCTTGCCCGCGCTGGTCGAGGATTTGAAGAAGGAATTTGCGGACAAGTCCACCGCTGAGCCGGTGGTGGCGAACACCCCCGCGCCGACGCCGCTCGCGCAGACCACCCCATCGGTGTCGGTGCCGGCACCCTCGCCGGTCCAGAAGCGTTAGTTGATTCGACCCGATGCAGCTAGACTCCGTGCTCGGCGCTCGGAGAAGCAGGGTCGGTTGATGAAAGAGCGTCGGTCTCTCTTCGCTGGAGCGCGCTGGGTGTCAACGAAGCTGGAAGCGACGCCAAGACGCAATGAGGGCGGCTAAAAGCATCACTCCACCAATGACGCTGTAAACGAAATGCTCATCTGCGCAGAAGTAAACGAAGGATACAAAGGCAAGCGGCAAACGAGCAGTACGTTGACCGCAGCCAGTAACGTGACAGTGAAAGACCTTCCATTCATAGCAGCATGGGTTTAGCGCCTGACGGGAGCGGCGACCGAAGGGCGTTCACCTGAGCGCGTGGGTTAGATTGCTGGATGGAGGCAGTTCAGGCGGCGGACTGAAGGGAACGCCAAACCTCGCGGACAGCGACCGAGGAAAGGGTGTCGAAGCTCAGCGTGGTGCCGCTCTCGCGGACGGCAGCGTGGCAGTAGGCGCTCAGCGCAGGAAAGCGACCGCTGCGAAAGCCGTTGCGCAGGCCGCGCCCAAGCGTGCGGTGGAAGCGGACGAGGTCAGCTTCCGGTGTGGCGCGAAGTGACTCGCGCTGCTCGGGAGTGAGGCTGTCGACGATTTGGCGGACATCGTGCTCCATTAGAAAAGCGAGGCGACCTGACGGTTCCCAAGCTCAGCGACAGGTAGCAGTGGGGCAAGGCGAAAAGGTCCGGGGCAGCCCGGCCGCCAGTACTTGTTTGCGAAAGTGCGTGGGCAGACGGTGGACAGGGAAGCCGGGGTGTCGTACGGGAGTGTCCGCACAATGAAGCAAGACAACGAACTCGAGATCCCGGTGGGCGTGTCGCTCACCCACGACAAAGGCTACCCGGTCCTCTTCGCCTACGTGGGAGGTGGCCGGGGACGGTTGGGAATGAAAGCCAAGCGGTTCAATCCGCGGGTGCTCGGGGGGCTGGAGAAGGCGCTCAAGCTGGCGATCCGCTGGCGCAAGCAGGCGCTGAAGGAGCACACGGCAGCGGTGGCGGCTCTGCCCCCCGTGCAGAAGAAGCGCAAAGTGGCAAAGGGACGAAGCGAACGCGGAAAGAAGCGAACCGCCTGACGCCGCCAAGCTCAGCGACAGACCCGCAGGGGCTGTTCGCTGGAGTGCGTGATTAAACTTTGGGCGGTGGATCAGGACGGACGTAGGCGCGACCCATGACCGGCTGGTCTAGCCGACGACGCAGCCCCAAAGGCAGTTGCCGACGACCAAACCTGGAGACCAACTGCCACCACAAACGCCAGACCCACAACGGCCACCAGCGTGGACGCACGAGCAGGCTGCCGTCCGGGCGCTGGTAGTAAGCCACGCAGGTGTACTCGCCATGGCTGACTTTGGTAGCGAGAGCCGCACGCTGAGCGGCAGATTGCACCGAGAGGTTCTGCACGCTGACACGGCAAAGCTGGCAATAGTGCTGTTGCTTATCGCCGCGCAACGGACTCCAGCGAAGTGGGCAGCGTCCGACAAGATGCAGACTGGAAGCTGGCGGCTTCGCAGGAAGGGGTTTGTAGCGCCTGACGCCTCCACGCTCAACGACGGCCGAAGGCCGTTCGCTGGAGCGCGTTTGTATGAGCGGATGTGTGTAGATCACTGTTGAAGCCTTATAATTAAAAAAAATTACAGGTAGAGCCGCGGGCCAGGCCGGCCAGCCCAGCCCGCGGCGAGTCGGGGGG
>CAXTQD010000247.1:7997-8274 GCA_964246175.1 uncultured Chthoniobacterales bacterium
GGTGGGGTGGGGGGGGGGGGGGGGGGGGGGGGGGGCCCGGTCCCCCGGCGCCCCCGGCGCGCCCCCCCCGCCCGGGGCGAGTCGGGGGGCGAGTTCAAGAGCGCGTGAGGAGCGTGGCCTTTGCTGGTCGTTGCCCGCCTCCTGCCAGAACCGCCTCCGGCCCCTCTGGTGTGGATGACTCGCACCGTTGCCAGAGCGGCAAGCCTAGCCTTGGCAGCTCGCATCCACAAGGCAGAGCCAACCCCAGGATGACACCACCCTCCACTTCTTCGACCCT
>CAXTQD010000248.1:0-8230 GCA_964246175.1 uncultured Chthoniobacterales bacterium
ACGGCGGCCCAACAGCCAGCGGATGCCAGCAACCGGGGCCTCCTCGCCGGAGAAAAGCTCGCCGGGCGTGCCGCGCGCCGGAGCGGCGGGGAGAGCCGCCGAGAGGCGCATCGCCCCGGACGGCCCGTGTTCCACGACGCGGCGTTCAACCCAATCGTGTCCGGGCAACCGGCAGCGCAAGGTGTGGCCGGTGAAATAGCCCGGCGGGGCGTGGGCCAACGCGGGGTCTACCCAGAGGCCGGGCGTGGACGCCGGGTCGGCGCGGGTGGGCGTGCAGTTCGAGATCGATGCCGACGGCATCCTGCACGTGCTCGCCCGCGACACCAAAACGGGCCAAGAAAAGATCGTCGAGGTCCGCAGTGCCGTAGACGTGAGCGACGAAAAGGTCGAGGCGATGATCGCCGAATCTGTCGAGTACGCCTTCGACGATTACCACGCCCGCCTGCTGGTCGAGACTCGCTTGAAAAGCGGTGAAATGCTCCCCGCCGTGCGCCACGCGCTCGAACTCGCCGGTGACCGCCTGCCCGCCGACGAACACGCCCGCATCGCCGCCCTCGCCGCCGACGTGGAAGCGGCGATGGCAGGCGAAGACCTGGATCGACTCAAGGCAGCGAACGCTTCCTTGGACGCCGGTACCCAGGACCTCGCCACCCTGCTCATCGAGCAGGCGATGGATGAGGCGCTGGAACGCCGCGGCTTAGTGTGACGCCGGGGAACTTCATACCGCGACGCCCTTTCCGATGGAAGGCACAGGCGCAAACCCGCCTTCAGAACCGGCGAGATTAGTGACGCCCGCCGCTGAACCCTGCGAGTGCCGGGTCGCGTTGCACGAGCTGCGCACCGACGTTGAGCTGCCCGGTCTCATCAAGTTGCGGCGCGCTGTAGGCGGCGTTCGGCGACATGCAATCGACCGAACCCCGGTAGCGACGCACCACCAGCGGCAGGTGCGAGCCAACCGCCGGCACCGAGGTGATGTAAACCGTCGCGCGACGGGACTTTGACGGGTACTTGGATTTTGTGACGGTGTTCACCGCCGTGGTGTCCGGCGAAGCCTGGATCGAGGAAACCCCTAAAGCGCAGGCGACGGCGTAAAGCATGGCAAAAGTTTTTTTCATTTTTCGAGCTCCTGATCGTTTTTCTACCAACCCTGCAACGAGAAGAGAAGCAAATTCGTCAGAACTTGCACGTCCGGACCTGCCTGTAAAAAGCAAAGAGGCCGGGCTTTGTGGGCCCGGCCTCTTCTAGATGGATTGCTCTACGTCGCGCTTAGAACTTCTTCGTGACGACGAAGTAGTACCGGCGCTGGTACGGATCGTAGATCGACGCGTCCGTGTTGGTCGAGTCGGGCGAGTTTTCGATCAACGGAGGCCGCGCGTTGGTGACGTTGTTGATACCGAACGACAGCTTCAAGCCATCGAGCAGGTGGAACGACATCATCTTCTTGGCTTCCTCGTGGCTCACGACTTCCTTGCCGCCACCCTTGCCATCCTTCGGCGCGGGGGCCGGGGCCGGTTCGTCGACGGGCTTGTTCAGGCCGAACTCGTAGGAGAACAGCAGGTCAATCGTGTAGTAGTCGCGGATCTTTGGCAGGTAGTCCTGACCGAGGGCAGCCAGAATAGTGTTGGGCTTGCCTTCCGCGATACCGCCCTGGCTCGGGTCGAGCGAGACGTTATGCGCGTCACGCACCGACGGGGTGTAGTTCATCAGCGCCGAGGCGGTGAAGCCTTGGAACTTGTACTCCACCACCGGGGTCAGGTGGTAATCGGCCACTTCGTTCGCCTGGCCCTGGTAGAAGCCAATGACGTTGTAGAACGGCGTGAAGCCGAACGTCTGCTCCTTGTACTGCAGGTAGTAGGTACCGTCGATGCCGAGGTTGAGCGCGCCGTACTTCCCGAAGTCGTGCGAGTAGTGGGCACCGAAGTCGATGCCACCGATGCGCTGACCACCGAGGTTCTGCTCGTTGTCTACCACGAACACCGCCGGCAGGTTACCCGCCAACTGGCCGGGGCCAGTGACGGTGGCGCCGGTGTAGCTGCCGAAGTGCACCAAGCCGGCGAACGGCGAGGCCGGTCCGAACGTGTTGACGCTGTTCAGGATCGTCACGGTGCTGATGGTATTGATGAGGTTGGTCTCCTCCACGTGGAAGAAGTCCGCGTTCAGCGTCAGGCCCGGGACGTACCGGGGCGAGATGACGATGCCGGCCGTGTAGGTGTCCGCACGGATGTTACCGAGGTTCGGATTGGAACCCGACTCGACCTGCGCCTGTTCGGACCCTTGGCCAAGGTCGATCGACTGCGAGAATCCCGAGCTCAAAGGCCCTTGGGTCTGGTACAGCGTCGGAGCGATGAAGCTCTTTGAGAACGTGCCGCGGATCGCGATGTCCTTGATCGGACGGTACACGAAGCCGGCCTTGGGCACCCAGGTGCTGTTGCCCGGATCGTAGTCTTCGAAGCGGACCGCACCATCGAGGTCGAGCGAGTACACGCCCGGGATGTGCATGTCCGGGCCGATGACCGGCACCTGCACTTCCGCGAAGCCCGCCGTCACGTCACGACCCACGTCGATGTCGCCGATGGGCACCGAACCCAGGAAGTTCTGGGGATCGATGTTCGCCTTGAGCGACTCGTGGCGATACTCACCGCCCGCCGCGACGCCGAGCGGACCAGCCGGCAGGTTCACGGGGAAGGCCGTGATCTTGCCGTCGATGCCCTGGAACTTCGTCTCGAAGTAGCGGATGTCCGTGCCGAACACGCCCGCGAGGGCGGCCGGATCGTTGGTGCGCGCGAAGAAGTTCAGCGCAGGCTGGACGTTGCCGTTGACCACCGAGTAGGTGCCACCGGCGACCGGGTTGCCGGCCGCGTCGAAACCGCCCGCGATGGCGTCGTTGAGCTGCACGCCGTTGATCAGGTTGAAGTTCTTGAACGACAGCTCGTCGCGGCTGCTGTTGAAGGCAACCTCGTAGTTGTAGTTCGGGATGATCTCACCCTTCAAGCCGGCGACCACGCGGTAGAAGTCCGCATCAGTGCGGAAGATACGCGGATTGTCGACGAAACGGTTGTTGACCTGGATGGCGTTGTTACCGACCAGGGTCGTCGCGTCGATCGTCGTGCCGAACGGATTGTACGGCGCGGTGGCCGGGATGACCACGCCGGTGGCGTTGGACAGCGGCTGCGCATTCAGGTAGTTTTGCGTGTAAATGCTCGTGTACAGGAAGTCGGCGAAGGCGACGACGTACTTGTCGAACAACTGGCGGTCGCCAGAGGCGAACACGCTCAGGCGGTTCTGGTCGAGGGTGATCGTGGTGGCCTGCGAGAGGTCGAAGCCGGTGGTCACCGCGCCCGAGGTGCTACGGGTGTAAGTACCACCGGGCAGGGCAGTGACCGGCGTCGGCACGCCAGGATTTGCCGCAGCGACATCCGTCGGGCTATTCAGAGCCGGGTTGAGGACGTACGGAGCAACCGCCGTACCCGCGGGCAGACCAGCGAGGGTCGCACCCAAGCGGACGATGCCCGCATAGGTGGTCGTGCCGAACGACGGGCTAGCGAAATCACGGTCGCGATTGAAGATTGGGTCCTGCTCGACGTATTCCGCGCCGACCACGACGTGGCCCTTGGCGTCGCCGATGCCGAAGATCGCGCTGTAGCGCTGGTCTTCGACGCGCGCTGCCTCCGTGTCACCGTAGCGGGCGCTGAACAGGAAGCCCTGGAACTCTTGGTCCAAGATGACGTTGATGACGCCACCGACGGCTTCCGTGCCGTAGATGGCCGAAGCGCCGTCCTTGAGGACTTCCACTCGCTTGACGAGCGCGGTCGGGAAAAGGTTCAAGTCCGTGAACGCGCCACCACCGGCCGCTTCGGCCGCGGCGTCGGTCAAACGACGGCCGTTGAGGAGGACAAGGGTCTGGAGGCCGTGAATGGACACGGCGGAACCACCGAGCGTGGAACCCGAGTTGATGGACGCGTTGGACTGACCAAGGTTACCGCCGCCCGACGAGATGGCCGGGGTGGACTCGGTCAACACGGTGAGCACGTCTTCCTGGCCGGTACGGTCGCGCGCGGCCTGGTCCACGGTGTCAACGGGGGCGGTGCCCACCTCTTCGGAGGAGGGGATGTTGGAACCGGTGATGACGACGCGGTCAGCCGGAGCGGTTTCCGGGGCCTGCGAGGTCGTGGGATTGGAGACCTGCTGCGCGCTCGCAAAATTCAGCGCGAAGAGGGTCGAACCCAACCCGACGCTCATCACGAGGCGGGAAGCCGGGAATTTCTTCCTGAGCAAGGATCTGATCATTAGAGGTACTTGGTCTGTGTTGGTTAAGGCGAATTGGCGGCCCGCGTCCCTCCCCCCTTGCCACCCATGGCAAACACGGCTGAACGCGGCGCTTTCTTCTCTCTGTTGCTCCCCGTTGGCGGACGCAACGCTGCCGTGTTTAGTCGAAACCGGCAGGGAGTGTCAAAAATATTTTGCAGAAAACTTTGAACGCTCCCCACGCGGCGGTGTCCCAGCCGGCGATTTAAGCGGGGGCAAATGGGAGCACGCCACACCAGCCTCACAGGAGGATCTGCTTGACGTAGAAGGGCCTCGACAAGCCGACGATAAACATCCGGTAGCCGAAAACGTTGCGCGCGAGGATCACCTCCGGGTTGGAAAGGTGGATGTTGACCTTCAGGTCGGTATCGGACTGCTGCCACACCGAGCCGTTTTCCAGCACCATGCGCGTGCGGCCCTTGAGGCCGTCGAAGTCGCCCTTGATGCGGCTTTCGATGTAGGAGCGGTCGGCTGCCTGGTTGCGCTTGCCGGACGGAGCGACCCGTTCCTCGGCCTGCTTGGTGACGGTTTGCGTCACGGTCTGCACGGTCTCGTCGCGGTAGCCTTTGAGGAAGCGTTCGAGGCTGGCGAGTTCCTCGGGCGAGAGCTTTTTCAAGCCGGCCGCCCGGAACTGTTCGGGCGTCATCAGGTCGCGCAGCGAGACGTTTTCCGCGAGGGGTTTAGGAGCGTTGGGATCGATGGCCTGCCCCTGCTGGGCGCGTGCGGACGGACGTAGGAGGCTCACACCGCCGGCCGCCGCCAGGAGGGCTCGCACGGCGAAAGTCCGGCGCGAAACGGGCGAGAGAGAAGTCGACGGCTGAGAAGAAGGGCGCATAGGTGTCTCCGTTGCTAGCGTGCCCGCCCCACGCCGCTCAAGACAAAAAAGAAGCGGCGGCCAACCCGAAGGCTGGCCGCCGCATTCAAAATCTATACCCCCCGGGGCGACGGTTACTTCTTCTCCAACGCCGCCTGCGCCGCCGCCAGCCGCGCGATGGGTACGCGGAACGGGCTGCACGACACGTAGGCCAGCCCGAGGCGGTGGCAGAACTTCACACTTTCCGGCTCACCGCCGTGCTCGCCGCAGATACCCAGCTTGATGTCGGGACGGGTCTTACGGCCGAGGTCCACGGCAGTTTCCATGAGCTTGCCCACGCCCGTCTGGTCAATGGACGCGAAGGGGTTCACGGGCAGGATTTCCAGTTCCGCGTAGTGCGGCAGGAAGGAGCCTGAATCGTCGCGGCTCATGCCGAGGGTCGTCTGGGTCAAGTCATTGGTGCCGAAGGAGAAGAACTGCGCGCTCTCGGCGATCTTGTCCGCTGTCACGCAGGCGCGCGGGATTTCGATCATCGTGCCGACCATGTAGTCGAGCTTCTTGCCCTTCTTTTCCTTGGCGACGGCAGCGGCGGTGTTGTGCACCACCTCGACCTGGAGCTGCAACTCGCGCGGGAAGCCCACGAGCGGGATCATGATCTCGGGTTTCACCTTGATGCCCTCGGCCTGCACCTCGGCGGCGGCCTCGAAGACGGCGCGCGCCTGCATCTCGCTGATCTCGGGGTAGCTCAACCCGAGGCGGCAGCCGCGGTGGCCGAGCATGGGGTTGAACTCGTGGAGTTCGTTGACGCGCTGGGCAATTTTTTCGACCGGCACGCCCATCTTCTTGGCGAGTTCTTCCTGCTGTGCCTTTTCGTGCGGCAGGAACTCGTGCAAGGGCGGGTCGAGGAAACGGATCGTAGCAGGATAGCCCTTCAACTCACGGAAGATGCCGGCGAAGTCCGCCTTCTGGTAAGGCAGGAGCTTGGCCAAGGCCGCACGGCGGGCATCGGTGTCGTCGGCGAGGATCATCTCGCGCATCGCGTCGATGCGGTCGCCCTCGAAGAACATGTGCTCGGTGCGGGTCAGGCCGACGCCCCGCGCGCCGAAGGCCACCGCGTTCGCCACCTGATCGGGCGAGTCGGCGTTCGTGCGGATGTCGAGCGTGCGGAACTGATCCGCCATCTTCATCAGCGCGTCGAACTGTTGGAAAGCGAGGCTCTGCTTGCCGTCGAGTGTCTTTTCCACGAGCACTTGCACGACCTCCGAAGGCGCGGTCTTGACCTCGCCCGCGAACACCTCGCCGCTCGTGCCGTCGATGGAGATGAAGTCCCCCTTCTTCAGCACGGTGTCACCGGCGGTGACGGTTTTCTTGGCGTAGTCGATCACGAGGTTGCTCGCGCCGCACACGCACACCTTGCCCATCTGCCGGGCCACCAGCGCCGCGTGCGACGAGACGCCGCCGCGCGCCGTGAGGATGCCCTCGGCGGCGATCATGCCGCGCAGGTCTTCCGGGCTCGTCTCCACACGCACGAGCACGACGCGCTCGCCGCGGTGGGCCATGTCCACGGCCTCCTCGGCGTTGAAAACGACCTTGCCGCTCGCCGCGCCGGGACCGGCGGGCAAGCCCTTGCCGATGACCTTGGCGCCCTTCGCGGACGCGCGGTCGAAAATCGGTGCGAGCACCTGGCTCAGGCTGTCGGCGGGGATGCGCTTGACGGCTTCCTCCTTGGTGATGGCTTTCTCTTTGACCATCTCGACGGCGATGCGCATGGCGGCCGTGCCAGTGCGCTTGCCGTTGCGAGTCTGGAGGATGAAGAGGCGGCCTTCCTCGATGGTGAACTCCAGATCCTGCATGTCGCGGAAGTGCTTCTCCAAGGTCTCGCGGACCTTCAGGAGTTGCTTGTGGCTGGCGGGCATCTGCTCAGCCAACCGGGCGACGGGCTCGGGCGTCCGCACGCCGGCGACCACGTCCTCGCCCTGGGCGTTGATGAGGTATTCCCCGTAGAACACTTTCTCTCCCGTGGCTGGGTCGCGCGTGAAGGCCACGCCCGTCGCGCTACTCTCGCCCATGTTGCCGAAGACCATCGTCTGCACGTTGACGGCCGTACCCCACTCGGCGGGGATGCCGTACTTGCGGCGGTAGACGATGGCGCGGTCGTTCATCCACGAACCGAACACCGCTCCAATGGAACCCTTGAGCTGCTCGCGCGGGTCTTGGGGGAATGATTTGCCAGTGCGTTCCTTGATGAGGTCTTTGAACGCCTGGACGAGCTTCTTGAGGGCATCCACGTCCAATTCGCTGTCGAGGTGAACACCCGCTTCTTCCTTGATCTTTTCGATGACGGTCTCGAAGGGCTCGTGGTCCTCACCCGGACGCTTTTGCACGCCCATGACCACGTCGCCGTACATCTGCAAGAACCGGCGGTAGCTGTCGTAGGCGAAGCGCGGGTTGGCGGTCTTCTCGGCGACGATCTCGACCGTGGTGTCATTCATGCCGAGGTTGAGGATCGTGTCCATCATGCCTGGCATGGAGTCACGCGCGCCGGAGCGCACGGAGAGCAGGAGCGGGTTTTCGCTGCCGCCGAGCTTCTTGCCGACGGACTTCTCGATCTTGGCGAGCGCCTTCTCGATCTGCGCGTCCAACTCGGGCGGGTAGGTCTTCTTGTTATCGTAGAAGTAGGTGCAGACTTCCGTGGTGATCGTGAAACCGGGAGGCACGGGCAGGCCGATGCGGGTCATCTCTGCGAGGTTCGCGCCCTTGCCGCCGAGGAGGGGCTTCATCTGGCCGTCGCCGTCGGCGGTGCCGTCGCCGAAGTAGTAGACGTACTTGCCCTTCTGGGCCTTACCGCCCACGGTGGCGGGCGCGGTGGCCTTGACCTTATCCATGTGCGTACGCGCGGCGCGCGGCTTGGTCGAGGGCGCGGGAGCCTTGGTCACCACGGCGGCGCGGCGGCCGGCGGCCAACTTGGCGGCGGGGCGGTCTTCCTGACGCGCCGTCTTCACAGGCCGAGCAGCGACGAGCTTGGTGTGGCCGGCGGCGGGTTGCTTGCCCTTTGCCTTGATGGCGAGCGAGGAGCCTTTCTTGGCAGGGTTGCGCGGTTCGTAGGTGGGC
>CAXTQD010000249.1:0-8182 GCA_964246175.1 uncultured Chthoniobacterales bacterium
TTTTCCGGCCACGGACGGGCCGCCGCTGCGGTGCGTGGGTGGCCCCCGGCCCTACACGGAATACCTGCGTTTGGTTGCCCGACACCGGATCACGTTCCAACTCGACCGCAGCGGCGTGCCGGGGCAGGTGGCAGGAGACGCGCTCCTGTGCCGCGTGCCGTGTGTCGGCGGCGACGGAGCCATCGAGCGGACCGTCTTCCCCACCCTAGCCGGCCACGATAAGGAACCCGCCGCCCTCGTGCCTCTCGTCACCCGACTCCTCAGCGACCGCGACCACTACGACGAGGTCTGGCGCGCGGCACAGGCGCGGGCGATGGAAACAGTCTCTTTCCGGGCGGTGGCGGCGGAACTGGCAACCTATTTCCGGACATTGAAGGCTACGACGGCCTATCGCGGTGGCTAAAGATCTCCGCTTCTTCCATGCCCTCAAACCCCTCCTCGAACTGCCCACACTGTGGAGCGAACAACATCGTCCGCGGCGTAAAATTGTGGGACGATCCTGCGGCTGTATGACCGCGACAAGGACAAGAACTGGATCAAGGAATGACGCGACCCTGATAGAGGCGCGCCGTACACTCCGTGCTTGCGCAGTCGACAGCCTCCGCCGACTTTAACCGACGATGTCTCAATCCGATTGGACCCTCTACGTCAAGACCCGCTGCCCCTGGTGCCACGAAGCCATGGACTACATGCGCAAAAATGCCTACGATTTCCGTGAGGTGGACGTGAGCCGCGACGCCACCGCTTACTCCGAAATGCAGGAACGCTCCGGACAGACGAAAACCCCGACGCTCTTCATCGAAAGTACCGGGCAGATGCTGCCAGACTTCGACGTGGACCAATTGGAAGCGTTTCTCAAGGAAAACAACCTGCTCAAGAAAGCGGCTTGACCGCGTTCGCTCAACGCCGCTTCCGGCCGCTCGAATAACTGTAGCCTTTGCCCGACCGGCCGCCGGACACTTTCAACCGTTCCAGGCTCGCGCCTTCCTTCAGGTTGAAGAGTTGGGTGTAAAGATACTCGAAGTTGTCGATTTTTACCCGTGGGATCGGGCGGCCGATGAACCGCTCGATGGCCTGGACGTGGTTCACGTCCTCGGCGGTGAAGATTGTCAACGCATCGCCTTCCTTCTGCGCGCGGCCTGTGCGGCCAATGCGGTGCACGTAGTCCTCGGGGTGCTGCGGTACGTCGAAGTTGATGACGTGTGTCACCCCTGCGATGTCGAGGCCGCGCGCGGCGATGTCGGTCGCCACGAGCACCTCGTACGTTCCATCGCGGAAGCCGGCGAGAGCTTCCTCACGTTCTTTTTGCGCGCGGTCGGAGTGTAGCACGGCGACCTTGTGCCCCTCACCGATGAGGCGGGCGGCCACCTGGTCCGCGCCGATCTTCATGCGGCAGAACACGATGACGCTCTCGTACTTCGTGTGTTCGAGTAGGCCGTGGAGCAGGTCGAACTTCTGCGCGCTCGCGCACGGGTACAGGTTGTGCGTGACGGTCTCCGCCGGAGAGCGGCGCATGCCGATGGAGATCGTCTCCGGCTCCTTCATCGCCCACTTGACGAGGCCGTCGATCTCCGGCGGGATCGTCGCGGAGAACAGCAGCGTCTGCCGGTTCTTCGGGCAGGCTTCGAGCATCCGGCGCACATCGGGGAGGAAACCCATGTCCAGGAGCCGATCGGCCTCGTCGAGGACGACAACTTCCAGTTCCTTGAAGGACAGTTCGCCCCGTTCGAGGTAGTCCAATGCCCGGCCGGGTGTGACCACCCAGATGTCCATGCCCTTTTGCAAAAGTTCAGACTGCTTACCGTAGCCGACGCCGCCGTACATTACTCCGGCCCGGAGCGGGCTGAAGCGTCCGAAGGTCCGCAACGCGGCCTCCACCTGGTAGGCCAATTCGCGCGTCGGCTCGATGATGAGCGCGCGCGGCGCGCGGCTCTTAGCAGGCTTGTCGAGACGAGTAAGGATCGGCAGCGCGAAGGCGGCCGTCTTGCCCGTGCCGGTCTGGGCGGAGCCGATTACATCGCGGCCCGCGAGTACGAGCGGGATCGCGGCCTGTTGGATGGGCGTGGGCTCGGTGAAGCCGGCGGCGCGGACGGCGAGACGCACGTCCTCGGAAAGTTGAAGTTCGTCGAAAACCATGACTGAAAAGCGGGCGGTAAAGGGGCCGGTGATCCTCCCGTGGCCGCACCCGCGAAAGAAAAGAGCCCTTCTCCCCGGCGCAACCTTCGGCGGACGACCCTTGGCGAGGCGCAACGTAGCGGCATAGACCCCGTTCTTCAACCCTTCTCTGCGCGGGGTGCGTTTCGATGGCGTGCGAGGTTTTATCAATGTCGGCGCACCTGTACTTCCGACGGCTGGGCCGTAGGTTGTCGGCGTCCACGCCAATGCCCGACGCCACCGCCCACATCCACCCGATCCGCAACGCGCTCGGCTGCGCCCACCTGCTCGTTGAGGAAGACGGGCGAAGCGCCGTGTTCCTGGACGCCGGGTTCTTTGGCGAGATGGGTCGGCTGCGGCGGCTCCTGGGCCGGCTCGGGCTGCGGCCGGACGCGGTGAAGGCCATCCTGCTCACCCACGGCCACCTCGACCACGTCGGCAACCTCGTCGCCCTGCGCGAATGGACCGGCGCACCCGTGTACGCCCACGCGGAGGAACGCGCCCACGTCGAGGGACGCTACCGCTACACCGGCGTCGCGCGCGTGTGCGGTTGGGCAGAGGCGGTCGGCCGCGTCGTGCTGCGCCGACGCGTGGGTACGGTGGACCGGACGTTCGTGGACGACGAACTGTTACCGTTCTGGGGCGGGCTGCGCGTGATCCATCTGCCAGGGCACACGCGGGGACACTGCGGGTTCTACAGCGAGCGGCACGACCTCCTTTTCAGCGGCGACCTGTTTGCGAGCTATTTCTTCCACACCCACCTGCCACCACCGATCCTCAACAGCGTGCCGGAGGAGTTCCCGGCCAGCTTCCGGCGCGTGGCGGCGCTCAACCCCCGCCGGATCATCCCGAATCACTACGACATCCTTGATCCCGAGAAGTTAAGGGAGCGTTTTGATCAACTGTACGCGAGGAAGTTCGCGGCGGCTTAGGGGAGCGTAAACACGTTTCGCTCCACGTTCCCCACGCCGCCTTCGACGACGAGGGCGGCGGCGAAGCGTTCGTCCGCGCGCAGGTCATGCAGGGTCCAACCGCGCGCGGCGTCGCTGTCCGGCAGCGTCACGAACGCCGCCGGCCGCGCGGGGTCGAGCGTCACCTCGATGGAGGTCAGCCCGTCCACGATGCCCTGTGCAGTGGCCTTGAGGTAGGCTTCCTTGCGCGTCCAGCCGTTCAGGAAGGCCGCCCGGCGACGCTCGGGAACCACGGCGTCAAGCTCGGCCTGTTCGCGCGCGGAAAAAACCCGTCGCGCGATCAGCGGCCAGTCTTCGCCTAACCGCGCGCCGGCTTCCAGGTCGACGCCGATCTCTGCCCCACGTGCGAAGGCAAACAGCGCCCGGCCATCGGAGTGCGAGACGTTGAAGCACAACCGTTCCCTCCCGCCAGACGTGGTCAGGGTCGGCTTGCCGCGTCCCTCGTGTCCGAACACCAAACCTACCGCCGGCACGCCGAGGTAGCGGCCGAGCAACGTGCGCAAGATCCCCCGCGCCACGGTGAACCGCCGCCGGTCGCGCTCGAAATGGAACCGCCCCGCCCGGGCCGCCTCCTCCTCGTCGAGCAAGCCGGCCAGCGCCGCCACGCGGTCGGCGTCCAAGTCCAACGCGGCGTCCCAGACGTGGACCGTGCGTCGCACCGGGTCCGCATCGTACTTGAGTCCGTCGAACATGCAGGGAATCCTGCCGATGAACATGGCCGTGCCCGTTCCACCCGACAAGGATTTCCCCTTTCCTCCTGCCGACGCCGTCGTGGTCGGCGGCGGGCCGGCGGGACTGCGGGCGGCGGAGGTCCTCGCCGCGGGCGGCGCGTCCGTGGCGGTCTATGAACAAACGCCATCCGTCGGGAGGAAGTTCCTCGTCGCCGGCCGCGGCGGGCTCAACCTCACGCACTCCGAGGACGTGGAACGCTTCGTCACGCGCTACCGGGACGAACTCCCCCGCTGGCGCGCCTTGCTGGCGGGGTTCGGCCCGGCGGAACTGCGCGCGTGGGCGGACGGTCTCGGCGTGGAAACGTACGTGGGCACCAGCGGCCGGGTGTTCCCGCGCGGCCAGCAGGCGGCGGCACTTCTGCGGCGCTGGGTGTCGCGGCTGCGGACGACGGGTGTACGCTTCCACGTCGGCCACCGCCTTGAAGGCATCGCGCCCGCGAAGGACGGCCACCACGAATTGCGCTTCCGCGAACTCCGCACCGGTGAGAGCGTCGTGACCCTTGCGCGGGCGGTGGTGCTGGCGCTCGGCGGAACGTCGTGGCCGGAGACGGGTTCGGACGGGACGTGGCCGGCGGTTTTGACGGCGGCCGTGCCCGGTCTGCCGATCTCTCCGTGGCAGCCGGCGAACTGCGGCTGGGAGGTGGATTGGCACCCGCGGGTGCTGGAACTGGCGGAAGGCCAGCCGCTCAAGAACATCGCCGCGACGGCCGGCGGCCGGACCGTGCGCGGCGAGTTGCTGATCACCCGTTACGGCTTGGAAGGCGGCGCGGTGTACCAGCTCGGCCCCGAACTGCGTGCCGCGCATCTGTCGGTTTTAGAAATCGATTTCAAGCCGGACACCTCCCACGAAAGGCTCGCCAGCAGGCCGTGGCAAAGCCTGAAACTCGCCTCGGCCGCCCGTGCGTTGCTGGAATGGCAGGGCGTCGCGGCGTCGATCAAACGTTTCCCGCTCACGTTGCGCGGTCCGCGCCCGGTGGCGGAGGCGATTTCGGCGGCGGGCGGGGTGGCGTGGTCCGCGGTGGACGGAGAATTGATGTTGCGCGCACGGCCAGGGCTGTTCGTCGCCGGGGAGATGATCGACTGGGAAGCGCCGACGGGCGGGTATTTGTTGCAAGGCTGCTTCGCCACCGGTACACACGCGGGTCAGGCCGCGGCGCGTTGGCTGGCGGCAGGTTCCGTGAACAGGTCCGCCTCCTGATGCCAGGAGTGAGCAATGTCCCGCATGACCAAGGCGTGATCAAACGCGACGCTCCCGGCCGGGAAGATCGCACGGTCCGCGAAGAACGAGGATTCGACGTGCTCCACGGCGAGCGGACCCACCTGCCAGTGGTCGGTTTGCAGGCGCATGCCGTCGAGCCGGCGGCCGTCGTGCGTCGCCGAGTACCCGACGCAGCCTCCTTCAAAGAAGGCTGAACACTCCGCCAGGGACCCGAAGCACGAGGACGACGGCAACGCATCCGCTCCCCGAGCGCGCACTTCGAGGCGCATCCGGCCGTCGCGCGCCCGCACTGCCAGATCGATGTGGTCGCCATCGTCGCTCACGGTAAAATCTGCCAAGCCGTATTCACCGGGGAAGACCCGGCCTCCGGCCAAATGACTGAGCCACGAGTCCGTGTCGCGCCGGGGAATGTAGACGCCCTCGCGTTCCCCCACCTTCGGATCGTCCCAGACCACCGCGACGCGGTGCGCGGCGTTCTCGCTGGCGAGGCCGCCGGGGAGCGGCCACCACCCCGGACGGACGTGTTCCAGACGGATGAGGCAGATGCCGGCGACCGCGTGGCCGCCGTGCAGCTTCGGCCGGAACGGCGCGGGCAAGAACCTTGCCATCGTCTCCGCGTCCACCCGGAAGTTCACCAGCAGACGGCGGCGGATCGTGCCGCGGATCGTTGGAAGACGCATGGATGAGGAGACGTTCAGCTTTTGTAGTCCGCCATCAGCTTGAGCATCTCGCCGACGGCACGTTCCAGTCCGACGAAGAGCGCCCGGCTGACAATGGAATGACCGATGTTGAGT
Organism: uncultured Chthoniobacterales bacterium; assembly: GCA_964246175.1. Lineage (GTDB taxonomy): Bacteria > Verrucomicrobiota > Verrucomicrobiia > Chthoniobacterales > SZAS-18 > CAHJWO01. The sequence goes on from CAXTQD010000249.1 coordinate 5,870, forward strand.
TCCTGCAAGTGTGGCACAACGTCCAGCAGGCGCGGGGTGTTCGTGTAGTTGAGGCCATGGCCGGCGTTGACCTGGAGCCCGAGGCCAGTGGCGAGGACGGCGGCGTCGCGCAGGCGGCGGAGTTCGGCGTCGGCGGCGTCGCCGATGGCGTTGGCGAAGGCGCCGGTGTGCAGTTCGATGACCGGCGCGGCGAGTGCGTCGGCGGCGCGGACCTGGGCCTCGTCGGGGTCGATGAACAGGCTCACGCGCGTGCCGGCGGCGGCGAGTTGGCGGATGGTGGGGGCGAGTTCGGCGCGCAGGCCGTGGGCGTCGAGGCCGCCTTCGGTCGTGATTTCCTGCCGCCCCTCCGGTACGAGGCAAACGTCCTCGGGCCGGGTCGCCAGCGCGATGGCGAGGATCTCGGGCGTGTTGCCCATTTCGAGGTTGAGCTTGGTTTGGACGCTGGCGCGCAGCCGGGCAAGGTCGCGATCCTGCAAGTGCCGCCGGTCCGCGCGCAGGTGGACGGTGATGGACCGGGCCCCGGCGCGTTCGCACAAGGCAGCGGCGGCGACGAGGTCCGGCTCGACGTTGTGCGCCTCCGGCGTGCGGGCATAGCGCGCCTGCCGCAAGGTGGCGACGTGGTCGATGTTGACGCCGAGAGTGAGGCTCATCGCAGGTTTCTCCTCAATGCCGGAAGTGCCGCATGCCGGTGAAGACCATCGCCACCCCGCGTTCGTCGGCGGCGGCGATCACCTCCGCATCGCGCACGCTGCCGCCGGGCTGGATCGCCGCCGTCGCCCCCGCTTCCGCCGCGGCCACCAGGCCGTCGGGAAACGGGAAAAAAGCGTCGCTCGCCACGATGCTGCCTTTCAGTTCCAGGCCGGCGTCCTTGGCCTTCCACACGGCGATGCGCGCCGAGTCCACGCGCGACATCTGCCCCGCGCCGACACCCAGCGTGCGGTTGGTCCCCGTGAACACGATGGCGTTGCTCTTGATGTGCTTGACCACCCGCCAGCCAAATTGCAGCGCGCGCATTTCCTCCTCGCTCGGCTGGCGCTTGGTGACGACCTTCAGGCCATCCACGCCGAAGAGGGGCGCGTCGCGGTCCTGCACGAGCACGCCGCCCACCACCGAACGCACGTTGTGCCCAGCCCCGCCGGCGGGTTGTAGCTGGCGCATGAGGCGCAGGTTCTTCTTGCGTTGCAGCACGGCGCGCGCCTCCGGGTCGAAATCCGGCGCGATGATGACCTCGCTAAAAATCTCGCTCAGGTCGCGCGCCACCGGCTCGGTCAGCGGCCGGTTGAGGATGATGATGCCGCCAAACGGGGCCTGCCGGTCCGTGGCGAACGCCTTGTCCCACGCCTCGCGCAGGTCCGGGTCGCTGCCGACGCCGCACGGGTTAGTGTGCTTGAGGATCGCCACCGTCGGCTCCTCGAACTCCCCGATGAGTTCCGCCGCCGCCGAGATGTCGAGGATATTGTTGAAGGAAAGTTCCTTGCCGTGGAGCTTCTGGAAGTATTCGTCGAAACTTCCGTAGAGCGAGGCTTCCTGGTGGGAGTTCTCGCCGTAGCGCAGCTTGCTGACGAGCGGCAACGATAAATCGTAGGTCGAACCAGTAGCCTGTTCGCGATTAAGGAAGTCGGCGATGGCTCCATCGTAGGCGCTCGTCGTCTGGAAGACCTTGATGGCAAGGTGTTCGCGCAAGGAAAGCGTCGTCTCACCACCGTGCTCGCGCATCGCCGTCAGCACGGCGTCGTAGTCGGCCGGGTCGGCCACCACCGTGACGCTGCGGTGGTTCTTGGCCGCGCTTCGCAACATCGCCGGGCCGCCGATGTCGATCTGCTCGATGGCTTCCTCCAACGTCACCCTCGGCCGCGCAATCGTCTCGCGGAAGGGATACAAGTTCACCACGAGCAAGTCGATGGGCCGGATGCCGTGTTCCCGTGCCTGCCCTTCGTGGGTCGGGTCATCACGCAAGTACAGGAGGCCGCCGTGAACCTTCGGGTGCAGGGTCTTGACGCGCCCGCCGAGCATCTCGGGGAAGCCGGTGAAGTCGGCCACCTCCGTCACGGCCAGCCCCGCGTCACGCAGGAGTTTGGCGGTGCCGCCGGTCGAGAGCAATTCGACGCCGAACTCCTCCACCAACGCGCGGGCGAAGGGTTCAAGGCCGGTCTTGTCAGACAAGGAAAGCAGGGCACGGGCAATTTTCATGGGTTATCTCCGGGGTCAGGGGCGAGCACGGCGGGCGTGGGGGTGGACACGGCGGCAGGCGCGGGCACTTGGACGATTTCTTCCACGGCGGCGGGCGGTGGTCCCAGCCAACGCGCAGCGAGG
>CAXTQD010000250.1:0-8170 GCA_964246175.1 uncultured Chthoniobacterales bacterium
TCTTGCCAATGAAGAAACCAGTCTTGTTCGTCGCGGCGCTGACGCTCGGTTGTGTGGCGCTGCCCCACCGTTCCCCGGCCCCGCTGGTCATCCGGCCGGATGAAGGAGTCAGCTACGAGGCTCCCGGTGGGGAGGACAGCATCCCCAACCAGAAGGATGCACAGTCGCAGTTCGACTTCGCCTTGGACGCCGAGAAGCGTGGCAAGACCGGCCTCGCCATCGGTGCCTACCGCAAGACGGTGAAGCGCTTCCCGAAATCCACCGTGGCCGCCGCGGCGCAGTACAAGGTCGGTGAACTCTACGAAAAGCAGAAGAACTACCAAGCCGCTGCCGAAGCGTACGAGCGGCTGGTGCTCAACTACCCACACAGCACGGACTTCAACCCCGCGTTGGAAGGCGAGTACCGTATCGGCACGATGTATCTCGACGGATTGAGGACCCAGGTGCTCGGGGTGAAGCTCCTGCCCTCGCGTCAGAAGGCGGTGGCATGCTTCACGGTCATCACGCACAACGCGCCCTTCAGCCGCTTCGCGCCGCTGGCGCAGTTCGGCATCGGCCAGGGGTTCATGTACGCCACCGACTACACGGCGGCCATCCGGGCGTTTCAGGTGGTCGTGGACAAGTACCCGACCGACCCCATCGCGGCGGATGCGCTCTACGAGATTGGCTTCGCCAACATGACGATCACGCGCGCGGGCAGCTACGACCCCGCCGCCACGCAGAACGCGCGCGAGGCGTTCGAGGACTTCCTCGCCGCCTACCCCAACCACGAGAAGTCCGCGCAGGCGAAGGAGAACCTCGCCAACCTGGGCAACGCCCAGTCGGGCGGTTCGCTCAAAATCGCCGACTATTACTACAAGCAGAAGCTCTACCGCGCGGCCGTCGTGTACTACAACGACGTGATCCGTCAGCAGCCCAACTCGCCCGACGGCCAGAAGGCGAAGACCAAGCTCGACCAGATCCGCACCAAGTACGGCGAGAAGTATTTCACCGAGCAAGCCCCGGCGACGGCCGGCGGCGGGGTCGCGCCCAAGCTGGGCAACGGCGACGGCCGGCTCCAGGCGCAGACCGACACGGCCAAGCGGCCTGATTACGTCGGCCCGCCGGTGAGCGCGCCCACGCCGCCGCCGGTGGCGGCTGCTCCCACCACGACGACCGTCAACCCCGCTGGAACCGGTCGTCCGCCGTCTGCCCGGGAACCGTCCAACCAGGCGCCGGCCGACCCCTCGCAGAGCGAACCGCGCCCGCCGACAGTGCCCGAGGGCGATCAGCCCGCTTTGCCCTCGCAGTAGGATGAGCGCGCGGCGGCTGCTCGGCATGGTCTGGCTGTTGGCGGTGCTGCCGCTGGCGGGCTGCGCGGGGTATCATCTCGGCGAGGCCAAGCCGGCGTACATGAAGGACGTGCGCACGGTAGCGGTGCCGGTGTTCCGCAACAACACGCTCCTGCCGCAGGTCGAGGGTCTGGTGACGGACACGGTGGCGCGGCAGTTCCAGCAGGACGGCACGTACGAACTGGCCAGCCGCGACGCGGCCGACGTGATTCTCAACTGCACGCTGGAGCGCATCACGCGCACGCCGCAGCGTTCGGTGACAGGCAACGTGCTCCTGACGACCGAGTTCGACCTGAGCCTCATCGCCAGCTATCAGGTGGTGGACCGGCGCACGGGCAAGGTTCTGGACTCGGGAGAGGTCAACGGGACGACGAATTTCTTCGTCGGCAACGACGTGACCCAGGACGAACGCCAGGCGCTGCCGCTGGCGGCCGAGCAGTTGGCCGTGCGTCTGGTGAGCACGGTGGCAGAAGGCTTCTAACAAGCCGTGCTCTCGCTTGTCGGCACCCCCATCGGCAACCTCGGGGACATCACCCTGCGCGCCCTGGAGACCTTGCGTGCTGCCGACGTGATCGCCTGCGAGGACACGCGCCACTCGCTGCGTCTGCTCGAACGCTACGAAATCCGCAAGCCGCTCGTGAGCTTCCACGAGCACAACGAGGCGCGCCGCACCCAGGAACTCGTCGCGCGCTTGCAGGAAGGCGCGAACGTCGCGCTCATCACCGACGCCGGATTACCCTCGGTGTCAGACCCCGGCGCGCGGCTGGTGCGCGCGTGCGTGGAGGCGGGGCTGCCGTACACGGTCATCCCGGGGCCGTCGGCGGTGTTGACGGCGCTGGTCGGCTCCGGGTTGTCGGCGGAAAGTTTTTACTATGGTGGGTTTCTGCCCCCGAAAAGCGGCGGGCGCGAACGCGACCTCCTCCGCGCGCTCGAACGCGCGGAAACGAGCATCTTCTTCGAGTCACCGCACCGGCTCGAACGCACCCTCGAAGTCCTCGCCGGCCACGCGCCGGAACGGGCGTTGTGCGTGGCGCGGGAGTTGACCAAGCAGTTCGAGGAGTTCCGCCGGGGAAGCGCGGCGGAGTTGCTCGAACACTACCGTGCCCACCCGCCGAAGGGTGAGATCACGCTGGTGGTCTCCGGGGCGGAGGAAGCTGGTCGGGCGGCGAAGTCCTGACCAGCGCCTTGGACAGGAACACCGGGGTAGAATCTACAAAGCCGCCGTCAGCTCCGGGGCAAAGCCCACCGCTTGCTCTCGCCCTGGCCGCCCTGGTCCGCCATCCCGTGTTCTTGCGGCGTCCAGTCCGGGTCTTCCACCCAGGGACGTAGACGCAGCACCTTGTTCTTGTCCCCGTTGACGAAGATGCGCCGGGGGTAGACCAGATCGCCGTAGGACAGATCGTTGCGGTGTGCCCAGTACAGGCCGAGGCGCACGACGTAGACCGGAGGGTTGTACGTCGGGCGCCCGGGAGGCGGCACGACGAGGTAGGATGGCTGGCTCGGGGCCGAGGCCAGGTTGGCCACCGTCACGTTCAAGAGGTTGCCCGTGGCATCCTTGAGCTGAGCATAGATCTTCTCGCCGCGTTGCGCGAAATCTTTGTCCTGGTCGGTCAAGGCAAAGGTCACGCTGTTGGCTACTTTTGGCGTCCATCCCCTCGCCAGAAACCCGTCCACCAGCGTTTTGACCAGGCGATTCGTTTCGTCCAGCGGTTGGGCGCTGGCGTACGGCGTGAGCGAAAAGCTTTTGATGCGGCCTGCCTCCTGGTCGATGAAGAGCGTCCGGCCCGCCGGCAGGTCGAAGGTCGCCTTCCCGTCCTTGACCGTGAGGTGGATCCAGTGGTCGCCGAACACAATGGGACTCGTGTCCGCGATTACGTCCACGGCGACGGCGTAGTGGTTCGTGTCAGGTACGTCGACCCGCCCTTTTTCGGCGGGCAGGTCGTTGGCTTGCATGAAGTCCCGGACGGTTTCTCCCAGGGAGATAACCATTTCGCGGGCCGGAGATTTGCTGGGGTCGTCCATCGTCGGGGCACGTTTGCAGGAAAGGCTGGCCGCGGCCGAGGCGACGAGCAGGGCCGCCACCGTCGCGGTTCGGCGTTTCACCAACCTTGCTGCTGCTTGAGTTTGCTCATCAGGGCGTTGTAATAATCCACCCGGTCATCTCCCTTGGAGATGTTCCCGGCGAAGGGCACCGTGTCCGGATCTCCGCAGGTCGTCGAGACCGGGATGTCGTAGAGGTTTTTGCCGGTGAAGGGACGCTGGATGGCCGACGCGACCTTCATCTCCGTGAACGTCCCCGAATACTTGTCGTAGACGGGCTGCACCACTTTGGTCTGCTCGAACTTGGCGATGCCGTCGGACGCGCCGTCCAGGTCGCCTTTGTCCATCTTGTCGAAGGCGTCCTCCAGTTCGGGCTGGAGCGGTTTGCCCTCCGCGGCGTAGCAATCCTTGAGGTTCTGCGTGCCGTATTTCGCCCGGTAGGCAGCCACCGGGTAGATGTCGGTGAAGATGCCTTTGTTGGCGTCGCCGAGCGCGTGGTACATGTTGTTGGTGAACGATGCGCCGGTCGCGTCGTCGAGCGCTTGCTTGCCGGGAATCCAGCTGACCAAGGAGCGTGCGCCGGCGGCGTCCTTCATCGCGCAGCCGCCCTGCGCGGACACGACGGAGGCCAGCTTGACCCAGTGGTCCTGCGGGTCCTGGGCGGCCACGTCGGTGTAGGCCTGGGTGATGGCCTTGTTGCGCTCGATGGGGTCCTTGATCGAGGCGATCTGCTGGGTCTTGTCGTCGATCTCCTTGATCCGGCTTTTGCAGCAGGGCTCACAAACGCCGCCGGCGCTGCCGTTGCCGGCCCCTTGGACCGCGCTCGCAGCGCTCGTGGATGAATCGGCGGCGTCGCTCACGGTGCGGGATCGCCTTTCTTCAGGCCGGTGGTGGCCAGTTGGGTGAGCAGCACCGAGCGGTCGTAGTTCTGGTCGGCGACGATCTGGCGAACCTGCGGCATTTTCTGGTCGAAGTCCGCACCGTGCACCAAGGCGCACAAAGTCCAAGCCATCCCCTCGTCGCGCCGCTTCAACCCGTGTTTCTGCGCCCGTTTGAGTTGCTCAAACGCGAACTCCGCGGTCACCGGTCTGGTGGTCGCGGGTTGCCGGCTGGACATGATTGGAGCGAGTGCCGAAGCCACCTCCGCCGCGTAGGTCCGCAGCCGCTGGTCTTCAAACACCCTCTGTTGTTCCGGCCGGATCGCTAAGTGCATCGACGAAGAGCTTTTGGTGAGATTAGAGCAAACTCAGCGTGGCAATCAAGCAGTCTGAGAAGTTTTGCAAAGGGAGAAACCGGCGGGCGCCGCTCGTCTGACCACGTCTCCAGCAATCTCCCGTCCGTCTACAGCCCCGTCGGCACGTTGCGCAGCTTGTCTTCCCAACGCGTGAGCAGGTGCAGGATGATGTTCGTGCCGAACTTGTAGCTCATGCGCAGCTCGGGTAGTTCCAGGTCACGGAAGTAAATGCCGCGCCGGTTGTACATCGTGATGTTCGTCGTGACGTACTGGAACTTCTCGTCGCGGCGCAGGTCGTAGTCCATCTTCTCGTCGAGCGCGACCTGCCACAGGTCGGCATAGTCATTAGCCGTGTAGATCACCACCACCTCGCCGAAGTTCTTCAGCGCGTACACCGGCTCTTGATAGTAGTTCATCCCTGGCGGCACGCCGATGACCTCCTGCCAATACTTCTTGTTGAAAAGGTCGTGCGAGGGCGGCAGTTCCTGCCACTGGATGTCCTGATCGGGCAGCACGCGCTTCATCTCGCGGCGGAACGCGATGTCGAAGCGCGACCGGTTGCCCGGCAGCGAACTATCTCCCCACACGCAGCCGCCAAGTTGGAGGTACTTCTGGAGGTTCTCCACTTCCTTGTCCGTCAGCTTGAAGTCCTGGTGCCCCGTGAAGAGCACAAACGGCGGCTTCTTGGTGAACAGATCGTCGCTGGCTAGATTCAGCGGGACCGCGTCCGGGTCGGCCTGGATCCTGTCGTTGGAGAGCTTGCGGATGATGAAAAGGAGGTTCGGCAGGCTGCCCTTGACGATCTTGCCGTTTTCCAGCTTGACGGTGCTGTCCCAATCGCCGCCCGCGTACTTGGCCAGGAACGCGGTGAACTTGAACTTGCGGTCCCGCCCGACGCCGCTGCCGCTGTCGCCCTGCTGCGCCCAGTTTTGGGTGAAGCCCTTCATGCCCGCGGCGATCCGCGCCGGGATCGTGCCGGGAGCGGTCGGCGCGCTGACCTGCGTGGAGGCCTGTTCGTTGTTGAGGAACGAAGGCGGGTTGCTGGTGAGCACGTCCGTGGGCGCAGGCGCGTTGAACTCGAACGCTCCCGTCGGCCCCGCCACGGAGATCGGGGCCATCGTCGTCGGCGCGGGCACGTTGTTGACGGGTTGCGGCGGCGTCGGGTCGGCCTGCTGCGGTTCGACGGGTTGGACGGTATCCAGGGCAGGGACCTGAACGTTGGTGGCCTGCACGAGGCCGCCGTCGGTGCTGTCCATCACGTCCGCGGTCGGCCGGGTGTTGCGCACGAGCACGACGCCGCCGAGCGTCAGCACGAGCACAAAATGCAGCGCCACCGAGATCGTGAAAAAGCGGGACCGACCGAGCCGGCCGATCAAGCGCCGCACGCCGGCGTTCTGCGGATTGAGAAAAGAAAAAGCGGCCATGTGGGGGGAGCGCGGCGTATCGTCGCAGGGAAGCCGGGCTATGACAAGGGTTTCCCCGCCCCCGCGCACTCACGGGTGTACGGCAACCAAGCCATGATAACGACAGGCGTAAAACCCGCCCCCCGCGCACTCACGGGTGCACGGGTGGGCGCATTGACACACCCGGACTTTGGCACCAACTTGAGTTTGTGAATTATTTCACAAAGACCCTCGCCGCTGCCTCCGCCGTCCGCCAGCGGGTGGGCGCGGTCGCCGAACTCCGGCACATTTTCGAGCTGATCCAGCCGGGACTCGACGCCGTGGAAGCGACGATCAACCGCCAAGCGGAGGCGTTCGACCCGGCGGTGCAGGGTTACATCTCCTACGTGTGCGCGACGAGCGGTAAGCGGCTGCGGCCGGCCCTGGCGCTGTTGGCGGGCGGGGCGACCGGGACAACGGGTCCGGGGCACCAGTCGTTGGCGGTCATTATCGAGCTCATCCACTTGGCGACACTCATCCACGACGATGTGCTCGATGGAGCCGAGAAGCGCCGTGATCAGCCCACGGCTAACACGCGTTGGGGCAACCATTTGAGTGTGCTGTTGGGTGACGCGCTGTTCGCGCATGCGCTGGACTTGGCGACGAACTTTGACGACGCGCAGATCAGCCGCGGCATCGCACGGGCGGCGTCGGCGGTATGCACGGGCGAAATCTTGCAAACGCAGCGGCGTTTCGATCTGAACCTGAGCCACGCGGACTATTACCGCATGATTGAGATGAAAACGGCGGCGCTCTTCGGCGCGGCGGCCGGCTTGGGTGCGCGGCTCAATGGGGTTAGTCCAGACGTGGAGGACGCGCTGAAGGTCTACGGTCTGAAGCTAGGCACGGCGTACCAGGTCTACGACGATTTGCTGGACCTTGCTGGCGATGAGGCGCAAGCGGGCAAGACCCTCGGCACCGACCTGCGTAAGGGCAAGCTGACTCTGCCGATCCTCAACTTGCTCCAAGCGTCGGAGAACGGCCAGCGCGAGCGGTTGACGCAGATGATTCTACGTGGCGAGGCGGAGGATTTGGCGGCGTTGGAAGACTTGGCGCGGCGCGGCGGTGCCCTGGCGTCGGCGGCACGCGCGGGGCAGGGGCTGATCGAGGAAGGGCTAGGCCGGTTGGAAATTCTTCCACCTAGCCCCTACCGGCAGGCGCTCGAAGACGTGGGCCGGCGGCTGGACGCGACCATCGGGCAGTTCGGAGAGTAGGACGGTCACCTGGTTGAGGCTTGATGGCTTGCGCTCCCACGGATGGTCACGCACACTGCGGCCACCATGGACGCAGATTCGCTCCGCATTCAAGAAGTTCTCGAAGCTGACCGGCCTCGTGAACGTCTGGCCTTGCTGGGGGCGCATACCTTGACGCACACGGACTTGGTCGCCCTCGTGCTTGAAGACGGTTCGCCCACGATTGAGGATGAAAAACGCGTCAGCGACCTTGCGCACCGGCTGTTGAGCAAATTCCGCTCAATGCGGACCGTGGCGCGTTGTGATCCGCGTGAACTCGTCGATGTCGAGGGTCTCACCATCGACAAAGCCATCCGGCTCGCCGCCGCCTTTGAACTCGGCCGCCGCGTCGCGCGCGAGACCATCGCCAAGTTGCGGGTGGACAGCCCGGAGGTGGTTTGCCAACTCCTCGCCCAAGACCTCCGCGTGCTCACGCGTGAATCACTGCGCGTTTTGCTGTTGGACACCAAGTTCCGGCTGATGCGCATCGAAGAAATCTCCCTGGGCAGCCTCAACGAAAGCATCGCCCATCCGCGCGAAATCTTCCGGCCAGCCATCGCCTATTCGGCGTACGCAGTTGTTCTGGTGCACAACCATCCGTCCGGAGACCCGACCCCGAGCAAAGCCGACAAGCTGCTCACCCGCAAACTCGTCGAGGTTGGTGAGATGTTACAAGTCACCGTCGCCGATCACATCATCATCGGCGGCATGCGTGCGAACGAAGCCTCGTACTACAGCTTCAAAGAGGCGGGGGCGATCCCTTGATGGACGCGTTTGTCCATGCCACGGCGGTCATCGACCCGGCGGCGCGGCTGGGTGAGGGCGTGCGCGTCGGGGCGTACGCCGTCGTCGAAGGGCCGGCGGAGGTCGGCGCGGGCAGCGTATTGGAAG
>CAXTQD010000251.1:0-8134 GCA_964246175.1 uncultured Chthoniobacterales bacterium
CGCTTGCGCTCGCCGTCCAGCCGCCGGCCGCGCCCGTGCACGTGCACGCCTGCCCGACCGGCGCCGCTCCGCGCGGCCCATGCTTGCTGTCAGCTTGGCAAGAAAGCCTTCCAGCCGTTCATCCAACCGCTTCAACTCACGCGCTTGCATCTAGCCACGATGTGCCTGCCTTCACCAAAGCTCAGCTCCTACCTAACGAAGTATTACTAGACTGCTTCCGAGGGCGTAACCACCAACGGCAGTACCGCCGAGAGGGAAGCGACACCCAGGTAGGTCTTGACGCCTGCCGTGATGGTCTTCTTGACCATCCCCTTACTCACGAAGCCTTGCAGCTTCTCGTAGACACGCAGCCGCAGCATCTCTTCTCCTCCGCCAGCCCCGTTGCGCTCTCGCAGCTTGGCGTGCACGAGCGTGAAAAGTGCCGTGAACTCGGCGGCGGGCTTGTTATGGAGAGCCGAAGCGAGTTCCTCGGTGACGATGTCTGGCCCCTTGCGCGAGAACTTCTTGTGTGTTTGAACCATCGTTCAACATACCATCTTTTGACTCTTATAACCAGGAGTGAAGGGGCGAATCAAAGAATAGAATTGGTTGCTTTGTACAGGAAGTGGACGATTGTACAAACGCTCAGAATTTAGAGACAGTCCTCAGGTTGATGGTGAGTTTGTTCAGCGGGTTAGCATCCTACCGGACACATTCGAAATCCGAAAGGTTCGGAAACACAAGTCCCTTGGTAGAGTCCTCCGCCTTCTGCGGCACACAGAAAGAACAAAACACACCCTTATGTCTACCAAGCTTTACGTCGGCAATCTGTCGTTCAACATGACCGAGAACGACCTCGAAGACCTTTTCGCCTCGGTGGGTCCGGTGCAGGAAAGCATCATCATGCAGGATCGTATGACCATGAAGTCCCGCGGCTTCGGCTTCGTGACCATGAGCGAGAACGCCGACGGCCAGAAAGCCATCGCGCAGTTCAACGGGCAGCAGGTCGACGGTCGGGCACTCACCGTCAACGAAGCGCGTCCCCGTGAGGAACGCAGCAACAGCGGCAGCGGCAACGGATCATCCAACGGTGGCGGCTACAACCGCCGCTAAAGAGACCAGTCCAAACTGAGCCTTCACTCACACCCAGCTGCTTTCCGAAGTGGTAGGGTGTTTTTTTGTGTCGTGGTAAAACACGGTGTTCTGGAAGGGAGCGCCAGCAGGGTTGTTTGAGCTTGTCATCAATGATTGCTTTTGGACATGCTTTCGGGTACGTCCCTACTACGTCGAGGAAAGAACAGTCAGGAACAACCCAGCGGGCAGTAACAGCTATGCGCCACTTCCAGACGATCATCGTGTTGGGTGGCATCCTGCTCGTGGTGGCGATCAACCTGGCTCCCGACCTGTTTTATGTAGGGACGTACCACCCAGTGGGGGCCGAGGCGGTGCGGATCTACCAACCATCCGTCCATGACCATGACTTCGATCAGCCCGTCTGGCGCATGGACGCAGTCGAAGGCGTGATCGACACCGGCGAGCGGGTGCAGGTGGAACTACGGAATGACTACCGTGACCCGCATCTGTTGGCCAAACCCAACCTCACGCTGTTAGTTATCGGGTTCTTCGTCCTGCTGTACTTTCTTGCTGGGGTGGTGATGAGGCTGGCATCTTCTGCCCGGCGGCCAAGAACATCCTGATCATGGGTTGGGCCACCGCTTACATCTCCAAGCGGAAGGCCGGTGAAACCGTGCAGTTCCGTCCGCGGGGAGGTTCGATGACGGGAAAGATCGAGTCGGGCAACCTGTGCACGGTCCCACCGGTACAATCCGAAGCCTTGCAGGTGGGTGACATCGTTCTCTGCAAAGTGGGCGGAACGCAGTACCTGCACCTCGTCAAAGCCATTCAAGGCCAGCGGTTCCAGATCGGAAACAACCGAGGCGGTATCAACGGCTGGATTGGAGCAGACGGCATCTACGGCCAGTGCATCCGGGTCGAAAGGTAGTCACAGAAACACGCCACGAACTATCCACGCCGCTTTCCCACAAACCACCCCGGATTGATGAGGAAATGTTCCTGGGGCTTCGTAAGCTCACTGCTGTGGGGATTGCGCCACCGCTGTCGTAGCCGATTCCCCGGCCGGTGCAGTTCCTGTTCCGAGCTTCCATATTCCTTTCAACGAGCGACAGCAGCGGAAGCAAGGGTGGAGAAACGCTTCCCCTGGCAATGATCAGCGGTTGGACGATGCTGCACGTATGAAAAAGTCATCAAGCGGTTTTCAGCCCGCTTCTCCTTCATCAGGAAACGTCAATCCTAAAGGACCCAAGATCACCTCAAAGAGCGCCAAGGTATCCGCTCATAAAGGGGCCACGAACCGGATCGGTAGCAAGGTGCGAGGACGCTGAGTTTAGCTTTATCAGACGAGAATCCCAGGGCCTATGATCCGCAACGGCACCTGGAATGGCTTGAACGCGTTCGCAAAGCCGGCGTGTTGCGCTTCGTTTTTGTCTGGGGACTTGCTTGGGGGCTGCCCTTCGCCGTCGCCATGCACTTTGCCGTTGGTTCGCCAAGGTCCTTTCGCTTCAGGCTGTTAGTTGCGTACTTAGGCGGCATCATTTGGGCAACCTGCATGTGGGCACTCATAATGCGGCAGTACAAGCGTTTGCGTGCAAAAACTAAAACACCGTTGCCGGACCGCCCATCCGCTGTCTCGTCTCGCGCTTCAACGAAGAGCAATTGATGTTCTACGCCTGCGTGGTTATTCCTTTTGAGCCGTCTGCCCTCAAAATATCCAATATTCCATGAGCGAAGAGATCCAGAACCTGCTCCACAGCTACCAACGCGGCTTGAACGAAGCCAACCTTGACCTCGTCCGGAGGGTGTACACGGATGACGCAGTAGTCATCGGCCAACCTTTCCCTACGGCTGCCGGCCTGGAGGCGATCATCTCACTCTACACTGACTTTCTGTCGAAGCTGGACTTCAATGTCCAGTTCGACCTCTTGGAGATGGAGCTAAGCGGTGACCTCGGTTTCATCCGCACCCGTTCTCACGGCACCATCGTGCCCAAAGGCCAACAACCAACAGGCAGTGAAGGCAACCGGGAAATCTTTGTCGTCAAGAAGGTCTCGGGGGCATGGAAGTTCCATCGGTACATCTTCAACTCCGAAGTCGCTAGCTAGCATCCGACCATCTATTGCGGCGAAGCGCTTTCAACGGCCGCCGAGCACAAGGAGTGCTCTCCCAATTGGAATGACAAAGAAAGTGGTCGATGCACGGACGAAAGCCACCGACGAGGGAACCCTCAGAATTACTCGTGCCGAATACGCCCGCTACGACGGGGTAACCTTTCTCGGTCGCTGCTACCGGTACTTGAACAGCTTCCTTCCAATCTCACGTCGTTTCCACAACGTCTTTGGTGGATTTCGGTGGAACCACTACCGGGAGCGGTTCATGTACGGGGATACCAACCCGGCGATGGTGCTTGATGTTCGTGCACGGTTGGTCGCGGTGTACACAGACTTGGATGGTCGCTTGGAGAAGCGGTTCCCGGTGGTCAGAATCTTTGTCGAGCAGTTGGACCGGCTGCCATCACCACCCAAGGCTGGCGACACCTTCGCCGCCGTGTCGCTGTACGGGCAAGATGCCCAGACGGCAAAGACCGGACGATGGAGCACGTTCCATCCGATGGTGGTCGATTGCGTGGTAGGCGACTCGACCAAATGCGAGTTCCGCAAGGCGATGATCCCTGACGCCCAGTGGAAGGCTTTGGAACTGGGGCTAGCGCAAATACCCAACCAGACTCGTCCGGGTATTTACGACATCACCTTGCCCGCGGAACTCAAAGCTCAGCTTTGAAGACAAGTCGTTTACGGCAGAAAAAACTTCGTCCCGGCACCATTCCCGGTACGCTTCAGAAGCTTGCCGTTGTCGGCGATGAACTTCCTGATGCGGATGGCGTCTTGATGGAGATGCTCGGCGAGTTGCCGGGCGTTCATCCCCTCACGACCATGCTTGGCCATGACGGCCAGAAGCTGCGGCTGAAGGTGCTCATCCGTGATGCTGGGTCGACGAACACGCTTGGCCTTGGGTTCACCTGCTGGTTTGCCGGTAAGCGTGGCTAACTCCGTCTCCAATTGGGAGACCACCTTCTTCGCGTCCAACAGCTTTGATTTCAGTTCGGCGACCACCTCCCGATCAAGGTCCTGCATCTGTTTTTGCAGGGCTTCGATTTGTTGTTGGATCGTAAGCTTCTTGTCCGAAGAGGCTACTACCTGTTTAGCAGGGGCAGTTTTCACCGCTGCCACCACTTTTCGTTTGGCGGCGGGTTTAGTGGTCTTCGGTTTAGCAGCGGGCGTTTTCTTTGCCATGGTCGTCTCCTCCTGTTTACCGATCTTTAGTTGAGGAAGAACTTGGTGCCCGGACCGCTGCCTTGGCGCTTGAGCACCTTGGGATTGTCCGTGATAAACTTTCGTACACGAATGGCGTCCTGATGAAGCTTTTCAGCCAGTTGTTTGGCATTCAAACCACTTTGACCGAAGTTGGCCATGACCTTCAAGATTTGGTCCTGCAAAGCATCGTCGGCGATGGAAGGGCGGCGGGTACGCTTGGCCTTGGTTTCACCAGTGGGTTTGCCCGTCAACGTGGCGAGTTCATCTTCTAGTTCGACAACCAGCTTGCGGGCGTCGCTGAGTTTTAGCTTCAGTTCATGAATAGCTTCCTGGTCCAACGCTTCCATCTGCTTCTGCAAAGCTTCGATTTGTTGCTGAAGGGATTGCTTTTTGGTAGTGATAAGCTGACCGTTGCCTGCGGGTAAATCCAATCCGATGCTCGGCGATGCTTTCCACGACCATCGTCCACGTGTGCCGGTGCTGCGGCAGCGAGCACATCCGCAAAAACGGCCACGCCGAGAACGGCGACCAGAGAGCCAAATGCTTGGACTGCCAGCGCACGTTCGTTTTGCAACCCAAGGGTGCCCGCTACGACGAGGCGTTCAAAGACCAAGTGGTCGCTGCCTACCAGGACCGCATGAGCATCCGCGGGATCACCCGCACCTTCGGCGTGTGCTACGAGACCGTTCTTCGGTGGGTGGGGGGAAAAAGCGGCGCAACTCCCCGCCTGCGTGGACACGTTGCTGCCCGCTGAAAACGGCGACGTGCTCGAACTGGACGAGCTTTGGAGCTTTGTCGGCGCCAAGGCTTGCCAGCTTTGGTGGTGGGTGGCCCTTGGCCGTCGCACCCGCCAGATCGTGGGCTCGACGTTGGGCGACCGCAGCCTGCAAAGCGCCTGCGACCTTGTGGGCCGCGCTCGCACCGGGCTACCGCCACCGCGCCACCCGGCAGCGACTTCTGGGATGCCGACGCCACGGCCTTGCCCAGACGCGCCCATCGTTGCTGCGGCAAAGAAGAAGGCGAAACCTGCCAGTCGAACGCTGGTTCGGCACCCTGCGGGCGAGAACCAGTCGCTTGGTGCGCCGAGCCTACTCCTTTTCCAAGCACGCCGAGAACCACCTCGACGCCGTTCACCTCTTCGTCACCACCTACAACCTTGCCCTTCAACAAAAAGCAACGGCCAGTTGATCACCACCCGTAGATGAACAAACTGTCATGTCGTTCCGGATGGACAACAAAGAACATAGACTGTTTACTTCGAGCCATTGAAGGAGGGCTGCCAAGGCAAGCGCATGAAGGTTTGTTTGATCGAACCATCCACTGCAAGACACCGGCTGGCAGAAAACATCCAAACCAGTGGAACCGGCTTCCATGAAAGCGTCTTTCCCGGTACTCCAAGATTTGTATGAGTCTGTCCCTAGGTAGCCATCCGAGCGTCGATAAATCGAGCGGCGGCCATGGATCGTGCGCCGTCGCTCCGGACACCCTTCGTCGCAAGTGGTATACCCGCATGGCCGGCGGTTTGTGGCTGACTGTTGTGTTGCTGATTTGTCTTCGAGTGGTCATCTCCCCACATCGGCAATCCGTTTATGCGGCCGACTATTTGCCGGCAGGCTTGCACTGGCTCCATGGCCAAGAGATCTACAGCTTTCGGCACAACTTTATCTATAGCCCGCTCGTTGCCGCCGCTTTCGCCCCGCTGGCTGTTCTGCCTGAGGGTTTGAGCGGTGTCCTCTGGCGGCTGCTCTGCATCGCGGCGTTGATCTGCGCCACGCGAAGCTGGCTCAGAAGCGGGATGTCAGGGATTGGCGATGTTCCCGCTCCGGAGAGTGGCTCTCCGGTCACCGTGACGGTCTTCCTTTTGTTGCTGCCCCTAGCGGTTGGCAACGTCAATCTCGGCCAGATGAACATCGTGGTGCTCGCCGCGACGGCGGGTAGCATCCTGGCGGTGCAGCGCCGCCATTGGAACACCGCGGCGCTGTTGCTGGCTGCCATGGGGTTCATGAAGATTTATCCTTTCGCCATCGGATTGCTCCTCGCGCTGCTTTACCCGCGGCAGTTGTCCTGGAGACTCGGCCTCGCTGTGATCCTCCTGTTTTTCGTATCGCTCGGTCTGCAGCACCCGGGCTACGCTCTCGGAGAATACCGCCAGTGGTTTGGCGTGCTGGGCCGAGATGATCGCATGGACGTTGATCTGTACGCGAGCTGGCGCGACTTCGGTTACCTCGTGCGCGCTTGTGGAATACCCCTCTCGAACCTTGTCTATCGCCTGATGGAGGCGGCGGCTGGCGGACTGCTGGCGTGCTTTCTTTTCCTTGGGCAACGACGCTGGGCTTGGTCGGAAACCCGGCTGCTCGGCGGTGTGTTCTCCCTGGGCTGCGTGTGGATGTTACTCTTTGGTCCTGCCACCGAACACGCCACCTACATCGTTCTCTCGCTGCCCGTCTGTGCAGCACTGGCGGCCGCCTGGGCGCGCGCTCCTCGTTTAGGGCGAGCGCGTGGGGCCGGACTGTTTGGAGCACTTGCATTGTCGTACGTGTTGTTGCTGCTATCAGACATCTTGAATGCTTGGTTCCACGGAATCACTCACCATCTTTGTGTGCGCGCGCTGCAACCCGTGGCGGCTTTGCTCTTCGCTGCCGGGACCGTCTGGTGGCTGGTGCGCAGACCGACAAACGATCCCAGTCCAACAAAGTAGTTTTTCCGTCCATTGCACTGACCGTATGGTGCTAAGCAATGTTGATTTGAGTAGAGAGAAGCCGTTTTCAGGCAAGTATTCGCGACGGCAGCGGCGCGTCCAGAAATTCTCGCCTTTTCGGATTGATGCCGTACCGCATCTGATGCCGTCACCAAAAACACTAGAATTGGGGTGGCGTCAGAAAACGGAAAAGATTGTACGCCAAGCTCGGGGAAGCATCCGGAGAGGCCTGAACTTGCCCGGTGAGCGCGTGCGATTCTGCCGCCAGACATCGTCGCCGGTGAGGTAGATGCGCTCCCAACCAAGCGGCGACAAGTATCACAGCTGACTTTCGTTCCTAGATGATAGGTGACGCCAGCAGCGTTTCCCATTCAAGAGCGGACAAAATGATTTGGGAAGGCATTATGGCGCCGATAGGAGGCGCTGACGCTATCCCGCGCTCGGCGCAGCCCGCGGCTAACACCGTGCCTTGATCGAAGGTGAGCGAGCTCGCGGGAGCGTAAAGCTCTGGTAAAGAAGCTTGAACTGGCACCGTCCATGCCTTCGAATAGGCAGCATGTTCTCCCGCACTCACCGCTCCAGCCACCTGTTCGCTGTCCTCTTTGTTTTCTCCTTCTTGGCGCACATGCATCTCCCAAGGGCGACCTACGCCTTGAAGTTTGGTCGTTTCTCCGCCGGAGCGCCGTCGGTGCGGACGCGGTGAACGGCTCGATCATAGCTTCTGTCGGCGTGCAGCTTCTTGGGCTGGTGGCGTAGCCGTCTACGCGGCCCAGCGATGGATGGCACCGCGTCGTGGGCTGCCTCCAGCATTTTGGAGTCGTGCACTTTGGCGACCGAGAGTACCGCCGCCAGGAACAGGCCGCCCAAAGGGATTGATTCTCTCTTTTTTTCTTTTGGCGTCTCATGGAGCCAGAGGCTTCCTGCGTCCGATGCACGGATAGCCGGCCACGCGATTAGTAGGCTACTTTGAAGGTGGGGCTGTCCTCTGGGCGCATGCGGCGGCGGTCGTAGAGGCGGGTGGTGGCGATGTTGGCGTGGCCGAGCCACTCCTGCACCTTGGCGATGTCGG
>CAXTQD010000252.1:0-8116 GCA_964246175.1 uncultured Chthoniobacterales bacterium
GAAGACGCACCCGAGGCGCGGAAACGCGACTTGCGACTAGGGGAATTGTAGCGCGGGGCGTCCATGGCTTGGCGTAAGGGAAAACCGACCCTACATCAAGGGGGCGGCCACGTCACGTCTCGAAGCGCGCCCCCGCTTCCAACCGGCGCGCGAGCCAGGCGACGGGCAACGTCAGGACAAGGTAGCCAGCGGCGAGCACAACATAGCAGTCCAGTTCGCTGGCGGTGTTGGAACTGGTTTCGCGCGCCTTCTGGGTAAACTCCGCCACGGAGATGGTCGAGAGGAGCGCGCTGTCTTTGACGAGCGAGACGAGTTGCCCCGCCAGGGCCGGCAGCATCTGGCGCGTCGCCTGCGGGAAGATGACGTAGCGGTATGTCTGGACAGGGGTCAGGCCGATGGCGCGGGCGGACTCCAGTTGGCTGCGGCCGACGTTCTCGATGCCCGCGCGCACGATCTCGCTGATGTACGCTCCGTAAGAAAAGGCGAGGATGAGCACGCCACAGACGTTGCGGTCGTCAATGTTGAGCGCGTTGGCGGTGACGTAGTACAGGACGAGGATTTGCACGAGCAGCGGCGTACCGCGCACGAGGTCAATGTAGACGCGGTTGACGTGCCGCAGGACAAGCAGGCGCGAACGGCCCGCCAGCGCGGAAAGCAGCCCCACGAGCATGCTCAGGCTAAGGGCGGCGGCCGAGATCAGGATCGTCAGTTCGTAGCCGTCGATGAACTTCTGCCGGTAGCGCCACACGGCGGCCCATTTCCAGGGTGCGTCGAGGGTGAGGAACGGCAGGTAGACGGCCAACGCCACCAACGTGAGCGCCGCGATGGCGTTGAGCCAGCGAGCGGCGGCCGAGGTCTCGCGCGCAGAACCCTCCGGCGGCACGAGGAACCAGTCGGTCCAACGTCGCGCGGTGGAGTGGGCAACGGGGACGAGCGGTTCGTCAGGCATCCGGTCAGATGGAGTAGTCGGCCGGCAAGTTCTGGGGCTTGAGCATCTCGACGAACACTGCGTCGCCCTCGCGCAAAGCCAGTTCTTCCACCCGCGCGCGAGAGACCTGCGCCTCGACGTGCTCGCCGTTGCCGGTGCGTTCCAGTTCGACTTTGACCGTCGCACCGCGGATGAACAAAGCGCGCACCGTCGCGGCCATGCTGGCCGCACCGTCACCTGGCGGCTGACGCGAGATGGCCACGTCGTGGGGCCGGACGTAGGTGGACGCGCCGGGCTGGCCGTCCATCGCGGGTGTGGTGACGCGGTTCACGTCGCCTAGAAATTCCATCACAAACGGCGTCGCCGGTCGGTCGTAGACCTCCAGCGGCGTGCCGATCTGCTCGATGCGGCCGGTGCTCATCACCACCACACGGTCGGCGATTTCGAGTGCCTCCTCCTGGTCGTGTGTGACGAACACCGTCGTCAGCCGCAGCCGGCGCTGGAGTTCGCGCAGCCAGCGACGCAGGTCCTTGCGCACCTTGGCGTCGAGCGCGCCGAAAGGCTCGTCGAGGAGCAGCACACTCGGGTCGATGGCGAGCGCGCGGGCGAGCGCGACACGCTGGCGTTGGCCGCCGGAGAGTTGCGCGGGGTAGCGCCGGCCAAGGTCGCCGAGCTGGACCAGTTGGAGGAGTTCGTTGACGCGCGTGCGGATGGCGTCTTCGGTCGGCCGCGTGCCGCGCGGGCGCACCCGCAGGCCGAACGCCACGTTTTCAAACACGCTCAGGTGTCGGAACAGCGCATAGTTCTGGAACACGAACCCCACTCCTCGCTTGCCCACAGGAGTGTCACCCACCGGCCGGTCGTCGAAGAGGATTTCGCCGCTGGTGTCATCGGCGAACTCCAGCCCCGCGATGAGCCGCAGAAGCGTCGTCTTGCCCGAACCCGACGGCCCGAGGAGCGCCACGAGTTCGCCGGTCTCGATGCGCAGGCTGACGCCGTGCAGCGCCGGGTAGCGGCCGAAGGTCTTGGTGAGTTGCCGGACTTCGATAGCCATGGCTGGGAACGGGACGGTGGTTCAGGATGGAAGGGAGTCAAGCTCGATGCCCACCGGGCAGTGGTCCGAGCCGCGCACCTCTGGCCGGATGAACGCCCCGCGCAGTCGCGGGCGCAACGCCGCGGAAATGAGGAAGTAGTCGATACGCCAGCCGATATTGCGTTCCCGCGCGCCGGGTTGGTTGCTCCACCAGGTATAATGCCCAGTCCCCGGCTCGAACGCGCGGAACGTGTCGCAAAAGCCTGCCTGCACGTACGCCTCGAACCCGGCGCGTTCCTCGGGCGTGCAACCCTTGTTGCCGACGTTCTGCTTGGGCCGGGCGAGGTCGAGGGCGGTGTGGGCGACGTTGAGGTCGCCGCAGAAGACGACGGGCTTGCTCGTTTCCAGGGAGCGCACGTACGCCAGAAACGCCCCGTCCCACGCCTGCCGGTAGGGCAGGCGCACGAGGCCCTCGCGGGCGTTGGGGACATAAACGTTCACGAGGTAAAAATCGTCGTACTCGGCCGTGAGGACGCGCCCTTCCTCGTCGTGCTCAGGCAAACCCATTCCGTAAAACACCGCGCGCGGCACGACCCGGCTCAGGATCGCCGTGCCGGAGTAACCGGCCTTCCGCGCGGGGTTGAGGAAGACGTGGTGAGCGCCGCCCGCCAGCGCGGCCATCGCATCGATGGGGCAGCGTGTTTCTTGGAGGCAGACGATGTCGGCGCGTTCACGGGCGAGATGGTCCAGCAGCCCGTAGCGTAGGGCCGCGCGCACGCCATTGACGTTCCAAGAGAGCAGTTTCAAGCCGGGTCGGGAGATTACGCCGCTGGACCGGGCGGCCGGCAAGGCGTAAATGTCCCGGTGGAAAAGAAACCTTTCGCCGAACTCGGCCTCTCGCCCGAAACCCTGAAGGCCGTTGCGCGCATGGGCTTCGAGGAAGCCTCGCCGGTGCAGTCAGCCGCGATCCCCGTGCTGCTGGCCGGCCGCGATGTGGTCGGCCAGTCGCAGACCGGTTCGGGCAAGACGGCGGCCTTCGCCATCCCGCTGATCGAGAAGGTGCGCGGGGAGCGGCGGGTTCCGCAGGCCCTGATCCTCCTGCCGACGCGCGAACTCGCCATGCAGGTCGCCGAGGAGGTCGCCAAGCTGGCGTTTTTCAAGAAGGGAGTGCGCGAACTGCCCATCTACGGCGGCGCTTCCTACGACCGCCAACTCCGCGGCCTGCGGGATGGCGCGCAGATCATCATCGGCACGCCGGGGCGCGTCATGGATCACCTGGAACGCGGCACGCTGAAGCTCGACGATGTCACGACGGTGGTGCTCGACGAGGCCGACCGGATGCTCGACATGGGCTTCCGCGAGGACATCGAGAAAATCCTCTCCCAGGCTCCGGCCGAGCGGCAGACCGTGCTTTTTTCGGCCACGGTCCCGCCGCCCATCCGTGACATCATCCGCCGGTTCACGCGCGACCCGGAGCAGGTCCGCATCCAATCGCAGGCGCTCACGGTGCCCGCCATCGAACAGGTTTACTACGAGGTGGACCGTCGCTCGAAGCTGGAGGTGCTCTGCCGGCTCATCGACCTGGAAGACATCAAGCTGGGCATCGTCTTCTGCGCGACGAAGATCATGGTGGACGAGTTGACCAGTCACCTCGCCGCGCGCGGCTATCGGGCCGAGGCGCTCCACGGCGACCTGAGCCAATCCATGCGCGAACGCGTGATGGGCCGCTTCCGCCAGCGGCAGATTGAGTTCCTCATTGCCACCGACGTGGCGGCGCGCGGGCTGGACGTGGACGACGTGGAGGTGGTCTTCAACTACGACCTGCCGCACGACGGCGAGGACTACGTCCATCGCATCGGCCGCACCGGGCGTGCGGGCAAGACGGGCAAGGCCGTGACGTTCGTGGCGGGACGCGAGATCTACAAGTTGCAGAACATCCAGCGCTTCACGAAGGCGCGCATCCAGCGCCAGCGTGTGCCCTCGCTGGATGAGGTGGAGGAACGCCGCACGGAAGCCCTCTTCGAGCGGGTACGCGAGACCCTGGAGGCCGGCGCGTACCGCCGCCGCGACGAGGCGGTGGATCGGTGGCTGGAAGCGGGCCATTCGCCGACGGACATCGCTTCCGCGCTGATCCATTTGCTCAGCGACGGCGGCGACAAGCCGGCTGAAGCCGCGCCCGCTCGCCCTACGCAAGGAGCACCCGGCCACACGCAGCACCAGAAGCGACCGGAGGCCGAGCTGCCACACCACGAGGACGAAGACGAACCCGAGACGCTCGACGACGCGCTTAGCCACAAGCCGTACGCCCCGAAAGGCCCCGCCCGGCGCAACCTGCGCCCGGACGGCTTGCCCGCCGCCGTGTCACACGAGAAGGGGATGATCCGGCTGGTCATGAACGTCGGCGCGAAACACAACATCCGCCCCGGCGACATCGTCGGCGTCATCGCTGGCGTGACGGGCCTGCCCAAAGAAGTCGTGGGATTGATCCACCTCTTGCCCCAACAATCGTTGGTTGACGTGGCGCAGGAGCACGAAGAGGAAGTGCGCGAGAAGCTCACCGGCATCCGCTTCAAGGGCCGCAAGCTGTTCGTGGAACTCGCCGCTGGCGATGCGCGATGAAGGCACTTACCGCCGCCGCGCTACTAGCCTGGGCGCTGGCGGGCTGTGCGTCCGTGCCGCCGGAACACTTTGCAGGCACGAAGCCGACGTTCGACCCGGTGGCGTACTTCACGGGCAAAACCCATTCATGGGGCGTGTTCGAGAACCGCGCTGGCGAGCCCTCACGGTCCTTCACCACGGATTGCGTCGGCCGCAGGGAAGTCGGCGCGCTGCGGCTGGACCAGACATTTACCTACGAGGACGGCCATACGCAGCAGCGTCAATGGACGATTCGCCGCGTGGACGCCCACCGCTACGAGGCAACGGCCAACGACGTGGTCGGCACGGCGATGGGCGAGGCGTATGGCAACGCCTTCCACTGGGAGTACACGGTGGCACTCAAACCAGGCAACCCGCTGTACGACGTGCGGCTGCGCCAATGGATGTACCTCCAGGCGGACGGCCGTACCGTGCTCAACCGAGGTTCAGTCAACAAGTTCGGCATCGAGGTTGCGCAGGTGGCGGAGACGTTCTTCAGAGCAACGCCTCTCGCAACAACCCGACGAACGCCGCCGGATCATCCACACGGTATTTCGCGGCCGTCGGCCCCGGCCCGACCTTGACGGTGAGCATCCGCTCGGACCCGAGCACCAACATACTCTCATCCGTCGAGTCGTCACCGGCGCAGAGCGCGAGCCAATCGCCGTCTTCTTCCTGCAAACGACGATCCACCGCCGCTCCCTTGTTCACCCGCGACGCGACGACCTCGACGATCTTCTTGCCATGACGCACCCGCACGGGTGTATCAGCGGTGAGCACGGCCAGTTCCTCACCGAGCTGACGCGCCTTCCACGCACCGAACTCCTCTTCCGCCTGCCGGTAGTGCCACACCAGTGACGTGCGCTTTTCTTCGATGAAGCTGCCGGGTGTCGCCTGTTCGTAGAGGCGTAGGATGCGCTGGATGTCCGGCTTCCATACACCGCCGTCGTCTTCCCACTTCCACGTCTTCTCACCGGGGGGCCGGATGCCCGCACCGTGCTCGGCGATCAGGCCGAACGGATAGTCACCCAGGAATTTCTCCAGGTCCTCGTGCCGCCGGCCGCTGATAATCGTCATCTCGACGTTCCTCCGCGTCACCAAGCTGTCCAGGAGTGCGCGCAACTCGCCGGGCGGGCGCGCCTCGCCGGCGTTCACCATAATTTCGCGCAGAGTGCCGTCGTAGTCCAAAAACAGCAGGACCCGTTTGCCCGCGCCCACCACCTGCTTGAGGTGTTGCGTCAACTCCGCCGCATCCCCCTCGGTGCGCTCCGCGGTTCCTGGCGCGGACAGATCGTCGATGAACGTCTTCGCCCACCACGCGGCGTCGTACTCCATGACCCGCGCGTGCATCGGCTCGCCGCGCCGGGTGCGTTCGTCGGCGGGCATCGCCAGGGCGCGGGTGATGTTCGCGGCGACCGTCGGCGGGTCGTACGGGTTGACCAACAGCGCGCCGACGAGTTCCTCGGCCGCACCCGCAAATTCACCCAGGATCAGCGGTGCGTACCGACCCCGCTGACACGCCAGGAACTCCTTCGCCACGAGGTTCATGCCGTCCACCAGAGGCGTCACGAGCGCGGCGTCCGCGATGGAGTACAGGGCGCACAGGTCGGCGAACTCCACCGCCCCGTGGATGAAATGGATCGGGCTGTTTTGCAGGGTTGCGTACTTGCCGTTGAGCCGGCCGATGCGCGACTCTACGTCGGCGCGCAGTTCCTGGTATTCCTCCACGCCCTCGCGCGAGGGCACGCTCACGAAGATAAACTTGATCCCGTTCCGATCCTCCAACCCGGCCAGATAAGCGTCCACCGCTTTGAGTCGGTGCAGGATACCCTTGGTGTAATCCATCCGCTCGACCGAGAGCACGACCTGCTTGCCCTGGAATGTGTGGCGAAACCGCTCCTGGCGTTCGGCGTGTTCGGGCGCGTCGAGCGTCTCGTCGAACTTCGCCGCGTGGATGCCGATGGGGTACACCCCCAGCGCCGCCCGGCGACCGTCGGCCGTGCGGATGTGGGTGATCTCCGCCGTCACGTCGAGCAGGCGCAACGCCGCGCTGCGGAAGTGCCGCAGGTATCCCAGCGTGTGGAAGCCGAGCAAGTCCGCACCGAGCATTCCTTCGACCAGTTCACGCCGTTTCGGGTGGCAGCGGAACACGTCGTACGCCGGAAACGGCGTGTGCAGGAAAAAGCCCACGCGCAGTCCCGGCCGTGCCGCGCGCAGCATCGCAGGCACGAGGAGCAGTTGGTAGTCGTGGACCCACACGAGGCTGCCGTCCGCGGCGGTTTCGAGCACCTGGTCGGCGAACCGCTGGTTGATTGCTTGGTACGCGTCCCACCAGCCTGGTTCGTAGCGCAGGTAGTCGGGCATGTGGTGCAGCAGCGGCCACACGCTTGAATTGGAGAAGCCCTCGTAGAACGCTTCTTCCTCCTCTTCGGTCAGGAACACAGGCGTGCAGCCCTGTTCCTCTTTCAGGCGACGAACGATCTCGTCCTGCCGGTCGGGTTCGACCACGCCGCCCGGCCAGCCGATCCAGTTCGCCTCGTACTCGTCGGCGGAGAGCCCGGCGAGTGCGGCGACGAGGCCGCCCGAGGATTTGTTGATCTGGTTGCCTTCGAGGGTGATCGGCAGGCGGTTGGAGACGTTGACGAGGGGCGTGGGCACCCTCCCTATTCGTGGCGAACGCTCAGGGCAGACGCCGGCTAACCTCGGCAAGTGACGCCCGGGGCGGGGCCGCCGGCACGCGCAGCGGAAAACCGAAGAACAATAGTCCGACGATTTCCTCGGCCTGCTGGTTGATGCCGAGCAGACGGTGGACGGCCTCCAGGCGGATGATCTTGCCGCTGCTCCACTGCATCCCCAACCCCTCCGCCCACGCGGCGAGCTGGATGTTCTGCACCGCGCAGGCGACCGCCCCGTAGTCCTCGCGGCGCTGGGTGTCGTCCCCCGTAAGCCGCTGGCTGACGGCGACGACGGCAGGCTTGGCGAGGATTTTGCGCTCGGCATCAGCGCGAGCCTCGGACGGCTGGGAAGCGGCGAAGGTTTCCGCCAACCGCCGGTGTGTCTCGGGTCCGAGGATCGTGAAGCGCCAGGGCTCGGTCAGCTTGTGGTTTTGCGCCCAGAGGCCGGCGGACAGCGCGCGGTCGAGGAGGTCGCCGGGCACGGTGCCGGGCTTAAAGTCCTTGATCGTGCGGCGGCTGGTGATGGCGGTGGAAAGTTCCATGGTGAGGGGGCAATGTGCGTCTGCCCGCACTCCGGAGCAAACCGAGCAGCCAACGTCGGGTTGGCCGACGATTCCGGCGCATGAAGCAAACGCATCGGCTCGTCCTCGTCTCTGCGGCGTTCGCCGCTGTGCTTCTTGCCGGTTGCGCCAGCGATCCGAACGCGACCGCCGATGTCGAGGGCGACCGCGCGCCGCTGAACACCCCGAGCACGAACACCCTCAACTCCCCCACCACTGGCCCCACCAGCGACGGTCTGAGCTTTTTTTTTTATGATTCGGCGACGACCGAGATCTACACGCG
>CAXTQD010000253.1:0-6126 GCA_964246175.1 uncultured Chthoniobacterales bacterium
CGCGAACGCCGTGGCGAGGTCGGCCGCCACGGGGGCGAGGAGTTCAGGGCCAGCCTTGAGTTCAATGACGAGGCGCTTGCCCGGCGGCACGGTGGCGAGGACCTCGCTCAGGGCGGGAATCCTTTCGCCCCCGCCGGCGTCGAGGGTTTGGAGTTGCGCCAGAGTAGCGTCGCTTACGCGCCCGCGCGCACCGGTGGTACGGCGGGTGTCCGGGTCGTGGATGACGACCGCACATCCGTCGGCGGTGCAATGAACATCCACCTCCACCGCATCGGCATCCATCGTCCACGCCAGGCGCACGGCGGCGAGGGTATTTTCCGGTGCGTACGCGGAGGCGCCACGGTGAGCGATGATCCAGGGTGGGTCCAGGCTTGCGATGCGCCAAGTTTCGGCGGAAAGGCTCGTCTCACCACCACTTTTTCTCCATGCAACACGTCCCCCTCGGCCGCAGCGGCCTCAAAGTCTCCCCTCTCTGCCTTGGCACCATGAACTTCGGCCCGCACACGACCGAAGCCGACAGCTTCGCCATCATGGACCACGCGCTCGCACTCGGCGTGCAGTTCTTTGATACCGCCGACGTGTACGGCCGCCAAACGGGCGAGGGTGTCACCGAGCAAATCCTGGGCCGGTGGTTCGCGCACGGCGGCGGGCGGCGCGAGCGCGTCGTGCTGGCCACCAAGGTCTTCGGCGACATGTCGCGCCCCGACGCCGCCGACCCCAACCAATCCCGCGGCCTCTCCGCGCGCAAGATCATCCGCCAGTGCGAAGCCAGCCTGAAGCGTCTGCAAACGGACTACATCGATCTTTACCAGATGCACCACGTCGACCGCGCCTGCCCCTTCGACGAAATCTGGCAGGCCATGGAAACCCTCGTCGCCCAGGGCAAGATCGTCTACGTGGGCAGCAGCAACTTCGCCGGCTGGGACATCGCCACCGCGCAGCAGACGGCCACGCACCGGCACTTCCTCGGGTTGGTCAGCGAACAGAGCGTCTACCACCTCGACAACCGCACCGTGGAACTCGAAGTCCTCCCCGCCTGCCGCCACTACGGTCTGGGCGTGATCCCGTGGAGCCCTCTCGGCGGCGGATTGCTCGGCGGCGCACTGGCGAAGCAAGCCGCCGGCCGCCGCTCGGGCGAAGACTTTGAAAAGACCGTGGCCGAAAAGCGCCCCCAACTCGAACGCTACGAGGCGCTCTGCCGGGAACTCGGCCATGGCCCGGGCGAGGTTGCGCTCGCGTGGTTGCTGCACGACCCTGTCGTGACCGCGCCGATCATCGGTCCACGCACGATGGACCAGCTCACCGGTGCGCTACAGGCGCTGGAGATCAAGCTGTCGCCCGAGACGATGGGGCAGCTCGACGAAATCTGGCCTGGCCCCGGCGGCGAAGCGCCGAAAGCCTACGCGTGGTAGGGCTGCCATCCCAGGTAGGGTCCGCTTCAGAAAAGCAGCCCTACCTGGGTGTTCAGGTAATTACTTCCCCTTCTTGGCCGGAGCGGCGACCGCCTTCTTGGCAGCGGCGGATTTGGCGGCGGCGTCGTTCTTCTTGTTCTTTTGCGAGTTAGCTTTCTGCGTGGCTTTTGGCGATTTGTCTCCCATAGGTGGCGCGCAAATTAACAAAACCGCTCCCCACCGGGAAAGCACAAACCCGCGTTCCCCGCGTGTTTTCGGGAATTTGCCCGATTTCTTACCAGTTTACCTCCACCGCTTGGCCCGGCGGGCCGAATTGAGCGCTGCGTTCCGTGTATTCGTGAAATTCAAACCGCACCCCGTTCGGGTCGGCGACCCAAAACTGAAGTGACCCGTCCGCCCCCGTTTTGATTTCCTCCGGCGCAAACCCCCGCTCCACCAATCGCCCGCGCACCGCCTTCATGTTGTCGGTCTCCAGGCAGAAGTGGTGCAGGCGGGCGTTTGCGTCCGGTGCGACGACCTCCTCTGTCGTCTCGAATACCTCCACGAACGACCGCTCCGCCAGCTTCAGGTAAAACTCGATCACGCGGCCACCGCGGGTAAAGTCGAACTTGCCGTTCCATCCCCAGCGCGCCGCCGTAAATCGAGCGGGCGCGCGGGGTCCGCGGTTTTGATGCAAACGTGCGTGATGGATTTGAGACCATTCATGGTGGGAAGACGATGGCTCCGATCTAAAAATTCGCGCTGTCCGCGTCGAGCTTTCCGTGGGCGCCGCAGCCGCCCAACAGAGAAAACCATCCCGAAGCCTGCCGCGCGCCTTCCTCCTGGCGCCACCCGCCGCCGCGCCGCGCCCGAGGTCGGGCACGGTTCCCGCTTTGGAGGACGATACACCCTCGAACTTTTTACTTCGCGTGGAAATCCTGATTGTTGAAGACGATACCTCGACGCGGGTGCTGCTCACCCGCCTCCTCCAGGAATGTGGAAACACCGTGGTCGCCTGCTCCGACGCTGAGGCAGCCGCCGAAGCGTACCGCCAAGCCTTTTATCCCTTGGTGATCCTCGATCTCTACCTACCGGGCATGAGCGGGTTCGAGTTCTGCCGTTGGCTGCGCAGCCAGCCCGACGGCGAGCGACCGTACATCCTCGTCGGCACCGCCAGCGGCGACCCCGCCGACCTGCGCACAATCCTCGAATGCGGCGCGGACGATTACCTGGTCAAGCCCTACGAACCACGCCTTTTCGACATTCGCTTCGCCGTGGCCGCACAGGCCGTCAAAATCCGCGCCGCCCGCCGCCAGCTCGAAACCGAACTCGGCCAGGAGCGCGCCCATCTCCTCTACATCACTTCCCACGATCCGCTGACCAAGCTCGGTAACCGCGCGACGTTCACCGCGGAGGTCGCTCTCGCCGTCGAGCGCGCCGCCGACGGCGAACCACGCTCGGCCCTGCTCTACATCGACCTGGACCACTTCAAGATCATCAACGAGAGCCTCGGCCATGGCGCGGGCGACCGCCTGCTCGTGCAGATCGCCTACCTCCTGCGCAACGCCGCCCGGCCGCGCGACTCGGTGGCGCGCTTCGGTGGCGACAAGTTCGTCGTCCTCCAGCACGGCGTGACGCTGCCCGAGGCCCGATTGGCGGCCGAGCGGCTCCGCGCGCGGGTGGCTGACTTCGTGTTCTGCGACTCGGGCAAAAGTTTCGGACTCAACGTGTCCGTCGGTGTCTCCGAACTTACCGGCGACTCCACGGCCGAGCACGTCATCGCCACCGCCGACGCCGCCTGCTACGCCGCCAAGGCGCGGGGACGCAACCGCGTGGAAGTCTACCAGCCCGACGACGCCGAACTCACGCGGCTGCGCAGTGACTCTCATTGGTCCACGCAGATCAAGCAGGGGCTCAAGAGCAATCGCTTCGAGGTATGGTTCCAGCCCGTCGTGGACCTGGAAACCGGCCGCGCCGCCTTCTACGAGACACACGGCCGGCTGCGCACGGAAGACGGCGACGCCGTGGAGCCCGAGTTCTTCCTGGCGGCGGCGGATCGCTTCCATCTGCGTCCAGAGATCGATCGGCACATCGCGCGCCTCGCCGCACGGCACTTGGCAACTGACCCGGATTTAAGATTGCTCATCGGCTTGTCGGCGCAGTCGCTGCGGGAGGTTGGCATGGCGGAATACCTGCGCAAGACGTTCGAGGCCGCCGGGGTGGCCCCGAACCGGGTCGCCTTCGAGATCTCCGAGGCAGCGGTGACGGCCGGGCTCGACGCGGCGCGCTCTTTCATGGAACGATTGCGCAAGGAGGGCTTTCGGTTCGCGCTGGAGGATTTCGGCGCGGGCTTGTCGTCGTTCTCGTACCTCAAAGACCTTGCGGTGGACCTGCTCAAGATCGACGGCGGCTTTGTGCGCGACTTGGCGTCGGAACCGCTTAACTTAGCCTTCGTCAAGGCGATGAACGACATCGCGCGCCACTTGCGAGTCCCGAGCGTGGCCGCGGGCGTGGACGATGCGCTGACGGCGGAGATTCTACGCAAGGCCGGCGTGCGCTACGCACAAGGCGTGTATTTCAACGGTCCGGTGCCGGTCCTTCGTGATCGCCGCGAGATCGCCGCCGCGGCAGCGTGAGCCAGTTTATACCGATGTGGGAAAGCCTGGGCACAGCAACGAGGTGGGCACTTGCCCCTCGGGAGTGTGAAAAATCATGTTGCCCATCATGTCACAAACCCAAACTTCCTTCGCGCCGGCTTCGAAGTAGAGCGCCTTCTTCTCGTTGAACTCACGCTGGTAGTTACTTTTAGATGCGACTTCTACGCAGATCGCCGGCGCGGTCGAAGCAGCTAGTTCCTGTTCGGCGCTCCTCCAGTGTTCCTACGAGAACCATGCGACATCCGGTACTTTGACGTTGTCACTCGTCCGCATGGCTGCCTCCATGATCACTTTGCCATCCAGCAGGGTTCTCAGCAGATACCCAATCTCACTTTGATAACCTCCGTGTGATAGTCGCGTTGGACTCATGATGATGTTGCCATACCCATTGAGCTCCACTTTGTAGGGTAGTTTCTGCAAAATAGGATCTTCCACTGCTTCTTCCCAAGTCATAGGTAAAAAGTTCTTTGAGGGATTCTAGCTGATAGAACTGCCGGGGCAAACACTTCCGGTAAGGGCGAGTGCTTGCCTGCTTCCGCTCATTGTTCCACCTTCTGCCATGCCCCGTACCTTTCCCTTTCTGACGGTGGACGCGTTCACCACGCAACCGCTCTCCGGCAACGCCTGCGCGGTCGTCTTCGACGCCGACGACCTCGACGCCAACACGATGCTCGCGGTCGCCCGCGACCTGAACATGTCGGAGACCAGCTTCGTCCTGCGCCCGAGCGACCCATCGAAAGCCGACTTCCGCGCGCGCTACTTCACCCCGGGCGAGGAAATCCCGCTCGCCGGCCATCCGACCATCGCCACGGGCTTCGCGCTCGTGGACACCGGCCGGCTGAAGCTCCGCGCCGACCGCGACCGCACTACCATTGCCCTGGAACTGAACGTCGGCCCCATCCGCGTGGACATCACCCACGCGGCCACGTCGGACCGCAGCGGTGTCGCGGAGGTCGCCATGTACCAGAAGCCGCCCGAGTTCCGCGCGGAGTATCCGGCGGAGGTAGCGGCACCGATCTTCGGGTTGACCACCAGCGATCTCTTGCCCAACGTGCCCGTGCAAACCGTCAGCACCGGCACGCCGCAGTTGATGATGGCCGTGCGCGATCACGACGTTTTGCGGCGCGCCGTCCTCGACGTGGCGGCGTACGACCGGCTGCGGCGAGAATCGGGCAACGAGTTCTTCAGCGCGCACCTGTTCTGCCTGGGCGGCGCGACGCCGCGGGGCGACGTGTTCGCGCGGCATTTCACGGGGCCGCCGGCGTCGTTCGAGGACCCGTTCACGGGTTCGGCGACGGGCGGGATGGGCGCGTTTTTGTGGCGTTACCAATTGATCAAAAACCCGCGCTTCACCGCCGAACAGGGTCATTGGATTCACCGCCCCGGCACGGCGTCCGTCGAGATGATCGGCCCGCGCGACGCGATGGAAACTGTGCGCGTCGCCGGTCCCGCAGTGGCGGTGGTGCGCGGTGAACTGACGCTCTGACCTCCGCTGCGGGGTGAATCATCTGCCCGCGTTGGGGTAGATTCCACCGTGCGCGGTGGGAGGTTCCGGGATGCGGCGGCGGCTCTTGAACAGGCAGAATAGGCAGACATGCAAAGGAGTCCTCCGACACCCGCCTTGTTCCTCCTCCGCCGCGCGCTCCGGTGGACCTGCGCCACCCTGCTGACACTCGCCACGCCCTGTGCCCACGCCGCAACGGACACCACCAACGCCGCGGCCATCCGTTCCCACCTACCTGCGAGTCTGACTTTGCGTCAGGCCAGCATCGCGCAGATGGTCAAGGCGCTGCACGAGGCCGTACTGCAACACCACGACGACGCTCTGGACCTCCTGCGAATTGCCATCCTGGCGAAGACCCCCAAACAGGATGACGGTGAACTCTCCTGCGAGGATCTGCGCCGGCTCGTGCAAGCAGCCTGCACCGCCGCGGTGGACAAGACCAGCCAACTCGTCGATCTTGCGAACTCGCTTCATCCCGACTGCGCGGACAGCCTCCAGGATCTACTGGGAGCCGGCGGCGACGCGCTCGGGGCAAATGGCGCCGGTGGACTCGGCGACGGCTTCGGCGTGGGTT
>CAXTQD010000253.1:6148-8106 GCA_964246175.1 uncultured Chthoniobacterales bacterium
CCAGGCTTCCCAGGCGCGCCGGGCTTCGTGGGCAGCGCGCCGAGCGGCGGGTTCGCGCTGCCGCCGGCCAGCCCCGCGCCGGTGACATCCGTGGCGAACGATTGAGCGTGGACGGAGGCCGTTTGCCTCCGGCGGGGGACCCGCTAGATTGCGGTTTCCCCATGAACACCGTCTATCTGCTCGGAGGTGCCCGCACCGACTTCAAACGCAACCTCAAGAAGGAAGGCAAAAGCCTCAAGGACCTCGTGGTGGAGGTCACCCGCGCCGCGCTCGACGCTACGGGCCTCGACGCCGCGGACATCCAGGCGGGCGTGGTGGGCAACTTCGCCGGCGGCCTCTTCACGCGCCAGCTGCACATCGGCGCGCTGCTCTTGGAGGCCGACCCGGCGTTGCGTGGCATCCCGACGATGCACACGGAGGCCGCGTGCGCGTCCGGCAGCCTCGCCGTGCTGACGGCGGCGCAGTGGATTCAGGCGGGGTTCTACGACTGCGTGATCGCCGTCGGCGCGGAACAGCAGAAGACCATGTCGCCCGCCGAAGGGTCCGACGTGCTCGGCGGCGCGGCCGACTATCATTTGGAAAAGCCGGAGTACGGCGATTTCATGTTCCCAAAGCTCTTCGGCACGATTGCCGAACGCTACATGAAACGCTATCCCACTCTGACCGAGCACGACCTCGCGCGGGTGGCGGTAAAGAACTATTCTCACGCGCGCCTCAACCCGCTGGCGCAGATGCGCGACACGGACATGGACTTCGTGACGGCGAGCACGGAGTCGCAGAAGAACTGGCGCATCGCGGCGAGTCCGCTCAAGCTCTATGATTGCTCGCAGATCACCGACGGCGGCGCGGCGGTGGCGTTGTGTTCGGAGCAGTTCATGGACAAGCTCGCCCACCGCACCGCGCGGCCCGGCGCACCCTCGCTGAACACACCCGCCGTGACGCTCCGCGGGTGGGGTCACGCGACCGACACGCTCGCGCTGGAGAAGAAGGACGTGCCAGGTTTCCCGCCTGCGCGCAAGGCGCTCGCCACCGCGCTCGAAAAAGCGGGCGTTCGTGATCCGAAAAAGGATCTCCACGGCGTCGAGGTGCACGATTGTTTTTCGATCAGCGAGGTCATTGCGTACGAGATCATCGGGCTGGCTGACCCGGGCCAGGGTTATACCCTCCTGCACAACGGTGCGACGATGCTGCCGAGTGTCCGTGCGAAGATATTAGAAGCCGACGCGCCGCAGCCGCCTTTTTCGATCCCCGTCAACAGCGGCGGCGGCCTGATGGCTGACGGCCATCCTGTTGGCGCAACGGGCGTGCGGCAGGTGCTCGATGCCTACCAGCAACTCACTGGCCAAGCCGGCCCGCGGCAGATCGAGGGTGCCAAGCGTTTCCTGACCTACAACGTCGGCGGCAGCATGACGACGACCGTGGCGATGGTGTGGGGAACGTAGCGTATGTCGGCTGCAATCATCCGCTACCAACTGACCGAAGAGGAAGTGGTGCGCGGATTCGTCAAGAATCTTCCTGGGCGACGCCGCATTATCATAGGCACCGTCTTAGTCCTGCTCGGTGTCTTAGAACTGGTTCTCGGCGCACGCACCCACTCCTCGCTCGCAGGTCTCTACATGGTGGTGGGCGGCGTGTTCGTGGCCGGTGGTTTGTTGCTCATCTTGCTGATGCCCACGATCTACCGCCTTGCCTACGTCAAAGTAGTCCGCGCCAATCCATCCTTCACCGCTGCGAAAGAAATCTCGTTCGACGAAGAACGACTGACCTCTTCTTCGGCCGTGCAAAAGTTAGAGGTGCCTTGGGCCGCTTTCAGGAGACTTACGCAGGACGAAAGATATTTCTACCTTCACCTCGATGTTCTCGGCAATGTGTCGCTCCTGCCCAAGAGCGCGTTTGATGAAGCTAGCCTCCAGGGTTTTCTGAAGTGCAGCCACTCCGTTCCCCGCGCATGATTCCCC
>CAXTQD010000254.1:0-1382 GCA_964246175.1 uncultured Chthoniobacterales bacterium
CCCCGACGGTGATGCCGGGTCCTACGGTGCTGCCTTCGCCGCCGAAGCCGACGCCGCCCAAGTTCGCTCTGGAGGGCGTGTACTATATGATCCAGGACGAAAGTGTACGACTAAAGGCCGGCATCCTCGGGGTCCTCGCCGGCACGGAGGTGCGCGTGCTCAAGGAAAACGGCGATACCCTGCATGTCACCGACGGCCACGACGAGTTCGACGTGAAGAAGTCCCAGGTGACCAACGACCTGGAGCTCGCCGCGCGCATCCG
This sequence comes from uncultured Chthoniobacterales bacterium, assembly GCA_964246175.1. Classification (GTDB taxonomy): domain Bacteria; phylum Verrucomicrobiota; class Verrucomicrobiia; order Chthoniobacterales; family SZAS-18; genus CAHJWO01. Next base: position 263 of record CAXTQD010000254.1, read on the forward strand.
CAAGGCCGCCGATGCCTCCGCTTCGGCCGACGACCGTGCCCGGGCACAGGGCGAGGCCCTCTACCTCAAGCAGCAGCAGGAGCAGATCGACTTCTACAAGACGCACCCGCTCGCCACCCCCACGCCGACCCTCACGCCCGTGCACCGCTAAAAGGCGCGCTGTTTGCGCCGCGCCGCGCCGCCTGCCTATGCCGGACGAAACTGTCTCCTTCGAGCATTTCCAGGTGGCGCGCCGCGAGGACGGCAGCCTCTTCGAGTTGGGCCGTGGTGCGATGGGGGTGACGTACAAGGCGTACGACACGCGCTTGGACGGCTACGTCGCGTTGAAGGTCATCAACCCCGGCTACCTTGGCGATGAGACCGGACGCGAACGCTTCCTGCGCGAGGCGCGGGCGGCGGCGCACCTCGATCACCCCAACGTCGCGGCGATCTTCCACCGCGGCCAGGAAGGGGGGACGTACTTCTACGCGATGCAGTTCATCGAGGGCGAGACCCTCGATGCCTACGTGCACCGACGCGGGCCGCTGCCGGCGGCGCTGGCGTTGCGGCTGATCCTCCAAGCCGCACAGGGGTTGGCGGCGGCCAACGCGCGGGGCCTCATCCACCGCGACATCAAGCCGGCTAACCTCATGTTGGTCCATCTCGACGGCGGCAGCGGTAGCGAAGAGGATCTGCTGGTCAAGGTGATCGACTTTGGGCTGGCGAAGGCCGTGCTCGACGACAAAGCGGGCAGCGAACTGTCCCTCACCGGCGAGGGACCTATCGGAACGCCCTACTACATGAGTCCCGAGCAGATCGACGCGTCGGTCGGCCCGGTAGACGCGCGCACGGACATCTACTCGCTCGGGGTAACGCTGTGGTACCTGCTGATGGGCCGGCCGCCGTTCGTGGGGACGCAGTTCCAGGTGTTCCGACAGCACATGGCCACGCCGCCGCCGCTGACGCAGCTTCCCGCCGCCGTGCCGGAGAGCGTCCGCGCGCTGTTGGGCCGCACCATGGCGAAGGCTCCCGCCGACCGTCCGACGAACATGCGCGAATTGATCGGCCAGTTGCGCGAACTCCTACGCGGTCCCCTTCCTCCCGTGACCGCAAGCCCGGTTACTCCGGCCCCGGCTCCGGT
>CAXTQD010000254.1:1392-8100 GCA_964246175.1 uncultured Chthoniobacterales bacterium
CATCGCCACCCGCTCGTTCGCGAGCGTCGTACGCGCCAGCCGCCAGCCGCCGTCCGTACCGTATGCGCCGCCGGTTTACCAGTCGCCGCCACCCGCACCGAGCCGCGGCCGGGATTGGCTGATCTTCGTCGGTGTACTGGTGGGGGCCTTGGTCGTTGGCGGGATGCCCCTATGGTATTTTTTCACCAAGACAAGGGGAGATGTGTCGTCAGACCATGCCAGTTTGTCACCCTCTGCTGCCCCCACAGCCACGCCGTACAGCACCGCGACGACCACACCGGCCGTCGCCGCCAGCGTCACGCCGCGGCCGTCCCCGAGCGTGAACGATGTTCCCGCCGGCCCGCGTACGCTGTCGGTGCCCGGGCAGTACACGACGGTCCAAGCGGCTATCGACGCGGCCCGGCCTGGTGATACGGTTAAAGTCGGTGCGGGCACCTTCCGCGAAGCCCTCACCTTCAAGGCCGGCCTCCGTCTCGTCGGGGCGGGGGTGGACGCGACGACGATTTCCCTGCCCGGCAACGGTGAATGCCTGCACGCATCCCAGTGCGCGTCAGGCGCGGTCACGGGCATGACGTTCGAGCACACCGGGCCGAACCCCGCCAACATCGTGGACTACGTCGTCTGGCTGGAAGGTTCGGCGGTGCGGTTGCGTGATTGCCGGGTACGCAACGCCGGCAGCGTTGGCGTGGTGTGCGACGCGGGGGACAAGTCGGTCGTCGAGGACTGCGAGGTCACCGGCTGCCACGGGATTGGAATGCGTGCGCAGGGCGCAGGATCGGCCCCGACCTTCCGCAGCAACCGGGTACACGGGAACGGCCACTCCGGGATCGTTTTCTCCAAGGGGGCGGGTGGCTTGGCGGAGAACAATGTCAGCGAGGGTAACGCGGAGTTCGGCTTCACGATCATCGACGCCGACACCGCGCCGACACTGGTCAGCAACACGGCGCGCCGCAACACGATGAGCGGCTTCACTTACCAACTCGGTGCGGTTGGCACGGCGGAAAGCAACACCGTCGAAGACAACAAGGAAGGTGGCTTCCGGCTCGCGGATAAGGGCACCGCGCCAACACTGGCGCACAATCAGGTGCGGGGCAGGGGGTTGAGCGGGTGCAGCGCCGGCGAGGGCGCGGGGGGCGTCATCAACGCGAACACCAGCGAGGGAAACACCGGCTCAGGCATCCTGGTCAAGGGAGCCGACACGGCTCCCACGCTGATGGACAACCGGCTAGCGAACAACAAGCTCCATGGGATTTTCTACACGGAAGGCGCAGTCGGCACGGCTCGGGGCAACCTGATCACAGGCAACACGGAAACGGGAGTGTTCATCAACGGACGAGGCACCGCGCCGACCGTGCAGGAGAACCAGATCAACGACAACGCGGTCGACGGTATCCTGGTGTGTGACGGGGCAGACGGCACGCTGGAAGGTAACATCTGCTTGAACAACGCCCAGCACGGTATTGGCATCTACGGTGCTGGCACCTCGCCCGCCCTCGGCATCAACCGGGTCGAGAACAACGCCAAGGGAAATTTCTTCATCGAAAGAGGCGCGACCCCGAAGCGGATAACCGGGAAGCCTGACGGGTTCTTCCGATGACTGGGCGCTAGAACTCGCAGGCCTTCAAGATGTGGAAGACTAATCGAGGGCTGAGCGGATGGAGCAACCCACCGGTCAGCCTCTACGGTAACGCTCTCTAGTGATGCCTCCGAAACGTGTGCTGCATGTTGGATAAACAAGCTTTGCTTCGTGAGGTGATGTTCGTCTAATGCAAAGTGAAGCGGTGCTACGCTCTCTCGTGAACGACAGCCATTCAGACCTTGCCGTTGAGATCGTCTCCGTTAGAAGCACCCGCAGCCTTCGCTTCCACAGCCGCCAAGGCGACTACTTCACCGCGAGCATTGAGGGTGAGAGCCCGCAGGCCACCAAATGCATCTGGGGCTATACCGATTGCGAGTTTCTCGTCCAGTTGTTCGAGTCCATCGCGCAGGAACGGCGCGGCTGGCAGGGCGAGCGCACCTGGGAGTCTATCGAAGGCGACCTGCGGCTTGCGGTCAGCAACGAGAGAGAAGGGAAATCTGTTACAAAGGCGCGGGTCGCTTACGCCTGCCAGACCGTCTCGCCGCTAACCACCGTACGTACCGCACGGCCCTTCAGCCGCCAGTCGCCGAAAGGGGTGTTGCGCGAGCGTGAGTGCGACTCTTCGACGTTGACCGTCCATTCCAAGTCTGGGTTGATCAGCGTCACATCCGCCACCGCGCCGGTAGAGAGCGTGCCGCGGCCATCGGGCAGCTTGAGCAGACGCGCGGGGTTGACCGTCAGCAGTTCGATGAGGCGAGGCAGCGTGAGGGCTTTGTGCTGCGTCACGAGCAGATGGTGGAACAGCCCGAACTCCGTCTCTAAGCCGAGTATCCCGAACGGCGCGCGGTCGAACTCCACCTCCTTCTCGTACGCGGTGTGCGGCGCATGGTCGCTCGCCAGGACTGTCACCGTGCCGTCGGCGATTCCTTCGACCAGCGCATCGATGTCCACAGGCGTACGCAAGGGCGGGTTCATCTTGTAGTTGGTGTCGTAGCCTTTGACCGACTCGTCGGTTAACGCCAAGTGGTGTGGGCAAATTTCCCCCGTGATCCGCACCCCGCGCGCCCGCGCCGCGCGCAGGTGCCGCACGCTGCCCGCGCAACTGAGATGTTGGCAGTGGATGTGCGCGCCGGTGAGTTCGGAGAGCACGACGTTGCGCAGGACGATTAATTCCTCGCCCGCCGCCGGCCAGCCGGGCAGGCCGAGAGTTGTGGACCAGTAACCCTCGTTCATCACGCCGTCGCCCACGAGGCTGTAGTCCTGGCAATGGTCGAGCACGGGCAGGTCGAACATCCGCGCGTATTCCACCGCCCGACGCATCAGGTCGTGGTCTGCACGCAGTGGCCGTCGTCGGTGATCGCCACGATTCCGGCGTTGAACATCGAGCCGATGGGGGCGAGTTCCTCGCCGGCGAGGCCCTTGGTGATGGCACCGGTGGGGAAGACGTTCACGCACGCCTGACGGGCGCGTTCCTTGATCCAGGTGATCGTCGCCGGGTTGTCGGCCGTCGGGCTGGTGTTGGGCATGCATACCACCGTCGTGAACCCTCCCGCCGCCGCCGCCCGCGCGCCGGTTTCGATGGTCTCCTTCGCCGATTGACCCGGCTCGCGCAGGTGAACGTGCCCGTCGATCAGGCCCGGCGCGACGACGAGGCCAGCGGCGTTGATGACCTCGACTTCTCCGTCGTCGCCGGCTGGCGGTTTACCGTCCACGGCGGCGATCCTGCCCTCGCGAATGAACAAGTCTCTCAAGGCGTCTACGCCGTTGGCCGGGTCGATGACGCGCCCGCCGCGGATGATGGTGAGTTTGCTCATGCCGAAGGGCGGCAACTGTCGCACAGGTAAAGCGCTGCCATGCGGACGGCGAGGCCGTTGGTGACCTGGTCGAGGATGACGCTGTGGCGCGGATCGTCGGCCACGTCGCTGTCGATCTCAACGCCGCGGTTGATGGGTCCCGGGTGCATGACGAGGCAGTCCGGCCGCAGGCGGGCGGCGCGCTCCTTCGTCAGGCCAAAGAGGGAGGTGTATTCGCCCAACCCGGGGAAGTACGCCCGGCGCTGGCGTTCGTGCTGGATGCGCAGGAGGTTGATGACATCGACGGATTCGAGCACATCGTCGACCCGCCGTGCGATCTGGACGCCCATCTGCTCGAAGATCCCCGGCACGAGCGTCGTGGGACCGACAAGGGTGACCTTGGCGCCGAGTTTGAGCAGTCCCCAGATGTTCGAGCGCGCCACGCGGGAGAACAGGATGTCGCCGACGATGGCGACGTGCAGGCCTTCGATGCGTCCGCGCTTTTCGCGGATCGTGAAGAGGTCCAAAAGCGCCTGGGTGGGGTGCTCGTGCGCGCCGTCGCCGGCGTTGATGATGCTCGCGTGCAGGCGCTCGGCCAGAAATTGAGATGAGCCAGCGGAACTGTGCCGCAGCACCACGAGATCGACGTTGTTAGCCTGGAGGACGAGCGCGGTGTCCTTGAGCGTCTCGCCCTTCACGAGACTGGAACTCGTCGCGGAGATGTTGACCACGTCGGCGCTTAGGCGCATCGCCGCCAACTCAAACGATGTGCGTGTGCGTGTGCTTGGTTCGACGAAGAAATTGACCAGGGTGCGCCCCTGGAGCACGGGCACTTTCTTCACGTCACGCGCGCCGACCTGCTTGAACTGCCGCGCTGTGTCGAGCAGGAGGTTGATCTCGGTGGCGTCGAGTTCCTGGATGGATAGGAGGTCCTTGCGTCGCCAGACGGCGGGAGCGGGCGCGGGGTCCACAGGAAGGAAGGGGTCTTTCAGTCCGCACGGTCGAGCCAAACGGCGTCGGGTTCGCCGTCGAGCGCGGCGAAGCGCACCCGGACGCGGTCGCGCAGAGACGTGGACAGGCTTGCGCCGACGTAGTCGGGCCGGATGGGGAGTTCACGGTGGCCGCGGTCCACGAGCACGGCGAGTTGGATGCGCGGCGGGCGGCCGTATTTGACCAACGAGTCGAGCGCCGCACGCACGGTGCGCCCGGTGAAGAACACATCGTCTACGAGCACGACGTTGGCCCCCTCGAGGTCGAGCGGCAGGCGCGTCGGCTGGATGGAGGTCAGCCGGGCGCGCAGGCGTAGATCGTCGCGGTACATGGATACGTCGAGCGCACCCTCCACCGGGCGTTCGCCGCTGTTTGCGGCGATTTCATCCGCTAGACGCCGGGCGACCTCTAACCCGCGCGTGTAGATCCCCACCAGGGCGAGACGGCCGCCGGCGTTGCCTTCGAGGATTTCTCGGGCCAGCCGCCGCAACGTATCGGCAATCACCGGCGCTTCGAGGGCGGGAACAGCGGCGTCGGACATGGCGTCGGCCAGTCTAGGCCAAAGCGATAGCGGGACAACGATTTTCCGTGTTGGCGACAACGCGGACGCAATGGGGGTCTGCTACGTCGCCGGCTTCGGACGTTCTTCCTGGCGCTTGGCTCGCCACGAGGAACGGAAACGCACGATCCAATCTAGGAGCGCCTTCTCGAAGCCGATATCGTGGCCGGCCTTTTCGCTCTCCAGCCACTTGTGACGCAGGATTTCTTCGCGCTCGGCCAAAAATTCTTTGTAAAGGATGGAGTTTGTCACAAGGTCCGCATCCTTTGTCGTGTCCGACGGGGGATTTTCAGGGGAAGCGGTTTTCATACCTCAAAGGCTTAGAGCAGGGTGTGCGCCCACGCTCCGAGACATTGATGAACGTTGAAGGGGGTTGCGGTCAGGGAACACAAAAAGCGCGAGCCTTTCAAACAAAAAGTTCAGTCTTGCGACAAATGTTCAGCGCACCTGGGCAAAAATCCATCGTGCGCTGGGTCGTACTCACACTGGCAGTGTGCGGCTGACACGCTCGGCGATGTCCGCGAACGTTCGTCCGACCACACCGTCGGGCTCCGCCGCCGCGACGGGCCGACCGCGGTCACCCGACTCGCGCGTGGCAATGTCGATGGGCACCTCGCCGAGCAGCGGCACGCCCAAGCGAGCGGCCTCGCGCCGTCCGCCGCCCTCGCCGAAGATGTGGTACTGTTTGCCGTCGCTCGGGGACAGGAAGTAACTCATGTTCTCGACGATGCCGAGAACCGGCACGTTGGTCTTGGCGAACATGCTCGCGGCCTTGCGCGCGTCGATGAGCGCGACTTCCTGCGGGGTGGTGACGATCAGCGCGCCCGAAAGCGCGACGGTCTGCACGATGGTGAGCTGGATGTCACCTGTGCCTGGCGGCAGGTCGAGCAAGAGGTAATCCAGTTCGCCCCAGGCCACGCGCCGCAGGAACTGCTGCGTGTACTTGGTGACCATCGGCCCGCGTAGGATCGCCGGAGAGTCGTCGCTGCTGAGTAGGAACGCCATCGACATCAGCCGCACGCCGTGGGCCTCAACCGGATTGATACGTTCGTCCTCGGTGGCGGTCGCACCCTCGCGCGTGCCGAACATCATCCCCACGCTCGGCCCGTACAAGTCGCAGTCGCACAGGCCGATCAGGGCGCCCGTGCGCCGGAGTGCCACGGCGAGGTTGGCAGCCACGGTGGACTTGCCGACGCCGCCCTTGCCGCTGGCGACGGCGAGGACGTGCTTGACCCCGTCAATCCGGTTGGGCCCCGCGCCGGTGGCGGCGTTGGTGAGGGGGTTCTGGATGTCGAAGCGCAGGTCGATCCGGCCCGCGCCGGGCAGCGCGCGCAAGGCGCTCTCGGCTTCCAGCTTGATCTGCTGGGGAACGGCGGCTTGGTTGGTGGCCAGCGAAAAAAGGACCGTCACGTCGCTGCCCGCAGAGATTTCGACGTTCTTGACGATCCCGAAGGAAACGATGTCGCGGCTGAAGCCGGGGTAGCGCACCCGGCGGAGTTGTTCGAGGACCTGTTCGTTGGTGAGGACGGCGGTGGACATGAGGTGGGCGGGTGGCAAGGTGCCACGGGAAGCGCCCGGGGCAATAGTATTACGAACGCCCGGACGCGTTCCGGCGCAACCCGCCCTCGCCTTCCAGTCCCCGGTAAGCCAGCGCGCCGCCGAAGCCGAGCAGGAAAAGCTGCTTGAATGAACGCGGCACCAGCGCCGCTACGACTAGGAGCACGCCAACCGTCAGGCAAAGCAGCGCCTCGACAGAATCTGCACGGACCACCGGTGCCGGTGGGGTG
>CAXTQD010000255.1:0-8015 GCA_964246175.1 uncultured Chthoniobacterales bacterium
GTGCGGGCGGCCCTGCCCGTCAGCAGCCCCACGCCGGCGGCGCGCCGTTAGACGAAACCGACGCATGAGAACGGCGGCGTTTTTCGGTTGTGTATTGATGGCGGACTTCCTGGCCGTGGTGTTCCAGGAGCGCCTCCCGCCGATCCCGAACCTCTTCGGGGCGACCGTGCTGATTTTCCCGGTGTTCCTGGCCTACGGGGCGCTGTCGCTGCCGTTCACCCTGACCTTGGCGCTGGCGTTCTTCAACGGGTTGCTGTGGGATGCGTTGACCGTGCTCTTCCTCAAGCCCACCGAAGCGTTCGTCGTCGACACGCCGGTCGTGCCTGAACTCACGATGGGCTGGTCGATCTTGCTCTTCGGCGCCCTGGTGATCCTTGTCCACGGACTGCGCCCGCTTTTCCTGCGGGGACGCTGGGAACTGCACTGCCTCGCCAGCGGGTTTTGCACGAGCGTGATCCTCATCGCCCAGTACCTGATGATCACCTTCAAGCGCCACGGGCTGATCTTCCCGCGCGACCTGTGGGGGCGGGTGTTGGTGCCGGGGTTCTTTGCGATGGTGATGGCGATCCCGGTGTATTTCCTGTTCCGGCTGCTGGCCGCGGCGCTGGGTTACACGGTGCGCGTGTACCCGACCAAGGCACGATTGTGAGGGAACAGCGACAAACCTAGCGTTGGGTTTTTGCTTGCCCGGGCACTTGCGCGGCTTTATTTCATTGGAAGCTGTATGGATCATTTCCAGACCCGTCTGCGTTTGAGGGAATGGCTACGCCAAGTGCGTTGCAATCAGCCATTGCTTTCCTCCGCCGAGGCTTACGCCCAGATGGAGCGGGTACTGGCATCGACGAATGGGACCTCCCCGAATACCAATGGCGGCTGCTCCACGACTGGGCAGCCGGTACGGGTCTGATCCTGCCGCCCGAGACCGTGCCGGCGAGAGCCGGTGGCTTCGAGCACGACATCCGCTATGTCCCGGAAACCGGGCGCTGGTTGAAGTTCACCAAACCCTCACGTGCGGGTGTCATCGCTGAGATCGTCGGGGACAAGGTGCAGATGTTTCCGGCGTTGCCTTTGCAGTACCTACAAAGATGGCGGCTGGCCAACCGGACCTTGGGCGATGACGTGGAGCTGGTCGGTTTGTCCAAGATTGGGAGCCAGTTGAGGATCGTGGTCTCCCAGAGAGGCTTGGTGGGTGAGGCTCCCGATTGGGAGGAGCTTCACTCCCTGATGACCGACAGATATGGTCTGCGTCGCATCAACACCACCGCATCGGTAGGTGGCTACGAAGCCAGGGCTTACGCCGGCGACCGCTTTGCAGTCTTCGATGTACGACCTCCCAACTTCCTGCGAACGGCGGGAGGTGTCGTGGTGCCGTTCGATGTGATTCCGAGGGTGCTTACTCGCTCGGAGGTCGCCGTGTTGCGCGCCCTGCGCTAAAACTTGGACTCGACTGACTCCGGGGCGGTCCCGCCGCGCGTGTGGTCGCGCAGCAACGGGGGCATGTGCTCCATGATCTGCTCTTTGGTCAGGAACCAGGTTGCACCCGCCGCCAGCGCGTCGGCCTTGGCCCAAGGGTGGATTGACACCATCAGGATCGGCAGGTCGGGAGCCTGCGGGCGCACGGTACGGATCAGTTCCGTGCCGTCCATGTGCGGCATCGCGTGGTTGGTGATCAGGAAGTCGCACGGGCCATTCTGGTCGGCTTCGAGCGCCTGCTGACCGTCGTCCGTCTCCACCACCTCGGCCAGCGGCAGGGTCTCGCGGGTGACCTCCGCGAGGATTTGCCGGATCCATTCGTGGTCGTCGGCGACGATGATGCGCGGCGGCCGTTCAGGGTGCGAAGGGTGCATACAACCAACAGAGGAAAGCTGATTCGCCGCGTCCGGCGTTGTCGGACCGCTTTTTTCGCTTCTTGAACCCGCCGCCCTTCCGGGGTAAATTCCTGTCTTCTTTCGTCCCGGCCGTTTTCGTTTGAGTCCATGGCGTTGTTCAAGACCGAAGCCCGTATCCAGATCGTTGGCCTGATCTTCCTGATCGCCATCAGCGTCATCATTGCCCAGTTGTGGCGAGTGCAGGTCGTCAAGGGCGACTTCTACACGCAGAAGATCCGCGGCGCGGGCGAGGTGACCGTGCGCATCCCCAGCGTGCGCGGCGAGATCCGCGACCGGCACGGGCTGGCGCTCGCCACCAACCGACCGAGCTTCTCGGTCGAGTTCTACCTCAAGGAGATGGTGACCGGCTACCAGCAGGCTTTCGGCAAGAAGAACACGCCGACGCTCACGCACAAGTTCACCGTCAAGGGCGTCTACAAAGAGGATACCCAGCCCGACGTGGGCCGCATCGTCAGCGACATCGTGCTGCCGCGCATGGCCGAGTTGGGCATCCACGAGGACATCGACGCCGACGACCTCCAGAAGCACTACTACAACGACACGCTGGTGCCCTACACCTACCTGGACGACATCGACTTCGCCCAGATGGCCAAGCTCAGCGAGCGCGACCTCGGCCTGCCCGGCGCGCGCGTGACCATCGGCGGCGTGCGCGTGTACCCCTACGGGGCACTGGCCGCGCACGTCCTCGGCTACGTCGGCCCGGCGGACACCGACCCCGACGACGCAAAGAATTTCTCCTACTACCAGCCCGACGTGGAAGGCAAGACCAACGTCGAGCAGGCCATGGACAAGTGGCTCAAGGGCGAGGCGGGCGTGCGCCACATCAAGCGCAGCCCGAAGGGGGTCATCGAAGGTGAAATCGGCGTGACCCCGCCGGTCCCGGGCAACAACGTTTATCTCACCATCGACGCTCGCATCCAGACCATCGTGGAAAACGCCCTGCGCATCGTCGGCCGTGGCGCGGCGGTCGTGGTGGACCCCAAGACGGGCGACGTGCTGGCGATGGCGAGCGTGCCGTCGTTTGACCCGAACGTCTTCATCCCGAGCATCGACCAGGAGGACTGGGGCAAGCTGCGCGACGACGAGACGGACCCGATGACCAACCGGGCGATCCTCGCCTACGCGCCGGGCTCGACGTTCAAGACCGTCACGGCCCTGGCGGGCGAGACCGTCGGCAAGGAATTCAACAAATACACCTGCACGGGCGGCGTCACCTACGGCAACCGCTACATGCACTGCTGGATCGGCCAGAAGGGCGGCTCCCACGGTACGCTCGACCTCGAAGGCGGCCTCAAGAACTCCTGCAACTCGTACTTCTTCCAGTACGGCAACGCCGCGGGCGTGGACACCATCGACCGGATGGGTGCCGCCCTGGGCCTCGGTCAGAAGACCGGCGTGCCGCTTTCCAACGAGGCCGCCGGCGTGCTGCCGGGCAAGGATTGGCTCGCCGTCCATTATCCGAAGGACCGTTGGAGCGACGGCCACACGGCCAACCTATCCATCGGCCAGGGCTACATGCAGGCCAGCCCGATCCAGATGGCGATGGTGGCGGCGACCCTCGCCAACGGCGGCACCTGCTTTTACCCGCGCATGATCGACCGCATCGTGGACCAGAAGGGGCAGGACGTGATCGACCCCGCCACGGGCGAACCCGCGGCGCCCGGCCCGCGGGTGCGCGTCAAACTCTCCGACCTCGGCCTCAAGCCCGAGCAGGTCGAGAAGGTGCGCCACGGTATGTACCGCGTCGTCAATGACCCCGGCGGCACTGCCCCGCACGCCAAGCTCAAGGACTACGAACTGGCTGGCAAGACGGGCACGGCGCAGTTCTGGCGCAACGGGGTCAAGGATAACCACACGTGGTTCATCTGCTTCGCGCCGTACAAGGAGCCGAAGTACGCGATCTGCGTGTTCATCCAGGGCGCGCAGGGTGGCGGCGTCACGGCCGGCCCGCTGGCGGCCAAGATCATGGACGAGACCCTGGCGCTCGACGACCAGCGCCACTACGAGGTGGCCGTCAAGCCGCTGGAGCCGGCCAAGGGCAACTTCACGTTCATCAAGAACATCGACTTCAACAGCGCTGTGCCCGTGCAGACTGACGGCGGCGACGGCAAGAAACCCGCGGTCGCCGAAGGCGAGACGCCCAGCGAGGAAAATGAGCCCGCCGCCAGCGACGCGGAAAAGAAGCGCGACCACGACAAGGTCTCTTCCGCCGAGCCCAACGTGCGCACCAAGAAAGCGCAGATTTCATCCGATTCCGGCAACAACAACGCCAACGCGCCCGCTGCCAACGGCGACAACGGCAACAACCCTTTCATGCGGTCGGTAAAGCGGTTTTTCCGCCGCGACAACGACCAGGAAACCACCCAGGACCTCAGCGCCCAACAGAAAAACTTACAGCGAGAAAAACGTCGTCAACAATCCTCCGCCCAGCCTCAGTCCGCTCAGCCGCCGCCCGCACAGGAACCGCCCAAGCGCAAAAAGTTCCTCGGGATATTCTGACCTCTGCCGCCACGGCGCTTCGCGGCCGTGCTTTGGCTCGCAAGGAAGTCGGCTGCCACGGCTGAAAGATGCCGTGACTACAGGGTCTTGCGCCCTTTGCTAGCATGCCTCGGGCGAAACTTTCCCTCCTTTGTCCTCCCCACTCTACCAACAAACTCTTTCCATGATCGAGAAAGTCAAACAGATGCTCGGCCTCGGCAAAAAGAAGCCGTCGAACCTCCTGCTCATCAACTGCGAGAAACTGGAACGCCGCGTCGCCCTCCTCGAAGACGTCCAGTTAGAAGAATACACCGTCGAGCGCACCACCGACCGCAACATCGTCGGCGGCATCTTCAAGGGCAAGGTGCGCAACATCGAACAGGGCCTTAAAGCGATGTTCGTAGACATCGGTTTCGACAAAAACGCCTTCCTGCACTTTTGGGACGCGCTGCCCGGGCTGGATGATTCCAGCATCGAGCGCATCGAACGCCCCGGCAAGAAGGGCGACGAAGGCAAAAAATCCTCCAAGAAGCCCAAGCCCACCGCCAAGGACATCCCCACCCTCTACCCCGTCGGCAGTGAACTGCTCGTGCAGGTGACCAAAGGTCCCATCGGCACGAAGGGCCCACGTGTCTCAACCAATCTCTCCCTGCCCGGCCGCTACCTGGTGCTGATGCCCTACAGCGACCAGAGCGGCATCTCGCGCAAGATCGAGGACCCCAAAGAGCGTGAACGCCTACGCAAAATACTACGTGGCCTGGACATTCCCGAGGGCATGGGCGTCATCATCCGCACGGTTGGCGAGGGTCAGCGGGCGCGCTTCTTCGTCCGCGACCTGAGCCTCCTGCTCGAACAATGGCGCGGCATCGAGGAAGCCATGAACACGAAGAAGGCCCCCGCGTGCCTCTTCGAGGAACCCGACCTCATCGACCGCACGGTGCGCGACTTCCTGACCGACGACGTGGACAAGGTGGTCTGCGATGATCCCGCCGCCGTCGAGCACATGAAGGAACTCGTCGGCCAGATTTCGAGCCGTTCCAAGAGCCGCATCGAGCACCACCAGGACCACCTGCCCGTCTTCGAGAAATACAACGTCCAGCGCCAGATCGACGACGCCTTCCACCGGCAGGTCTGGTTGAAATGCGGCGGGTACATCGTCTTCGACGAAACGGAGGCGCTCATCGCCATCGACGTGAACACCGGCCGCAACAAGGGCAACAAGGACATGGACAAGACGATCCTCCAAACCAATCTGGAGGCGGCCGACGAGATCGCGCGCCAACTGCGCCTGCGCAATGTGGGCGGTCTCATCATTGGTGACTTCATCGACATGAAGAGCCGCAAGGACCAGCAACAGGTCTACGAGCGCATGAAGGAGCGCATGAAGCGCGACAAGAGCAAGACGCACATCCTACCGCTCTCGCCGATGGGCCTGATGGAAATGACCCGCCAGCGCGCGCAGGAGAGTTTGAGTTCGTCGGTCTACACGTCGTGCCCGTATTGTTACGGCCGCGGCAAGGTCAAAAGCGCGATGAGCATGAGCGTGGAACTTCAGCGCGCGCTCAACGCCATCATGCGCAAGCACCGCGAGACGAGCCCCGAACTGCGCGTGATCGTCCACCCCGAGGTGCTCGCGCGCCTGCGCACCGAAGACGAGGAACTTCTGGTCGAACTCGAACGCAAGCACGAGGGCCGACTGACCTTCCGCGCCGACGTGACGTATCACCACGAGAAGTTCGTGGTGCAGGACGCGCTGACAAATCTCGAACTCAAACCATAGGCTGCACGCCAGCGCGTACGCGTTCCATCCTCCGTCTTCGGACCTATCCCGGAGACGGGGGATTTTTGCTGGGTGATTTGCAAATAAAGGCTTGTGTCGCCGGCTCCCGGCTGGCATTAAACACGCGCAGACAGGGTATTCGACGAACCGTGGGAGCAGACGGTTTCGTGAGTGGTGGGAACGTCACGCCAAGGTGTTCGCACATGAACCAAGGCAGAGGGAAAAAAGGAGCATGACAGCAAGAGGATCAATATGAGGCACATCGCACCAAGACTTCTGCGCATCGACGGACGGCAGTGGGAAGAAGCGCTGTATTTGCCTGCGCGACCCTCTCCCTGGCTTGGGCAGGTCCTTCTCTGCGTGCGGGCACCCAGAATACGTTCACCAAGAACGGCGCGCTGCTGGCTTCCGGCAATTTCTCGGGCGGTACCCCCAACAACACCAGCGACGTATTAATCACGAGTTCCACCACGACTCCGACCATCTCGGCGGGCACGTTGACGGCCGAGTCCTTTAACGTCACGAATGGCTCCACGTACACGGTCGGCAATGCCACCGGCGGGGCGACTAACTCGAAACTTCCGAAAAGCATTCATGCCGGGGTTCCTGTCGCAAGGCGGGAGCCCCGGTTCCGTTTCGGGTTTGACGGTCGGTGGCCGTCGGCGGCATAATCCTCTCTATGACCTGGGACGAAATTTGCGAGGACCCGAACCTGCGGGATTTGCCTTTCAAGATCGAGACCAACCAGCGCGGCCAAATCATCATGAGCCCCGCTCGCAGTTGCCACGGCGAATATCAAGTAGCCATCAGTATCTTGCTCGGCCGATTGCTCCCGCACGGGCGGGCTGTTGTTGAGTGTGCCGTACAAACGGCTGCTGGCGTGCGTGTGCCCGACGTAGTCTGGACCAGCCCGGAACGCCGCCAACCGGTCATCTACACGCTGGCTCCAGAAATCTGCATCGAAGTGCTCTCGCCCTACAACGACGACGAGGAAATGGCCGAAAAGCGCGCCCTCTACTTCGCCGCCGGCACGCTCGAAGCTTGGATTTGCGCGGAGGACGGCACGGTGACTTTCTATGGCCCGGTCGGCCGGCTGGAAGGCTCCGTCTTATGCCCGGACTTTCCCGCGCACGTGGAGGTGTGAGCCTTCAGACGGTTGTGCCCTCGGGCTTCTGCTCGACCACACCCGTGATCTTCCACACGCCCTTCTCCTTGGAGAGCGTGTACTGGTATTGCGCGCGCTGGCCCTTCGCGTCCTCGATGGTGACGTTGACCACCGCGTCCTCACCCGTGTCGAACGCCAGCCCATACTCCGCCTTGGCCGAACCCGCGATCAGCGGGTAAGCCGTCTTGACCATCATTTCAAAGTGGTCCACCGGGAACATCTCCTTGATCCCACCCGCGGCGAACGTGTACGCCTTGGGGTAATCTCCCGCGCGGAACGCGGCCAATTGGCCGTCGATGACGGCGGTGAGTTCTTGTTTCACGGGCTCGGAGCAGACGTGGGCGGAGGAAGGTTCGGCGTGCGCGGCGGGAACGACGGCCCCCCACCCCACGCCCACGACGGAGAGAAGAAGAACAGGCGACACGCGCATGGGTCCACTCTGCCCGACGCTCGCCTCGAACACAAGCGCCACCACGACGGGAGCGTGCAATTTTCCCGGCAAAAGTTATCGGTGAGAGGAATGAACTCCCCCACCCCGCTCGTTACCGCCATCCCGCCTACACGGCGGTTCGTGGTCGGGTGGGCACTGGCGGCCGGCGCGGTGATGTTCGCGCTGGGACTTTTCGGCAACGGCTTCCCGGCCGAGTACCACCCGGACGAACCGGCCAAGGTCGCGCAACTCCTCACGGGCACGCGCGACTAC
>CAXTQD010000256.1:0-8002 GCA_964246175.1 uncultured Chthoniobacterales bacterium
CAACCTACGTCGGCAAAGGGCAGCGTTTTCACACAACCTCGACCGTTTTCTGACCCTGCTCGGTAGACCGGCAACAGCGAAGCCTTCCCCGAAAGCGAATTCTACCGAAACGCCGACCATTCCGGAGACTGTTCGAGCCTCTCACAAAGTAGTTCGTTCCGTCTGCAACCCGGTTCCCGAAGCCGAGGATTTCTCGGCTGGCGGGGTGCTACCAAGCAGCAAAAAACCACCGGCGCGAATGGATCGCACCGGTGGTTTACAAGCTTTCGCGATAGTGTTCTTATCCGATACCCCGACCGCTTCAGACTGCGAGCGTCTCCGACTCGGCTGCCGCGCGTTTGCGCCGGTAAGCCGCGAGACCCACTGCGCCGAGCGCCAAAGCGCCGAGGCTGACCGTCGAAGGCTCAGGCACCGCGCCCGCCGTAATCGCACCGCCACTGGTCTCATAAGCTGCGCTATCAAGCGTGATGGCGCGCGCGTTGGGGCCAGTGCTAGCAGCAGCCACGCTCAAACGCAGCCAGGCGTAGTCTGTCTGCGAGCCGACTGTGAAGCGGAGACCCAGGTAGCCGGGGGTGGAAGTTAGCCACTTGCTGCCAGGATAGCCTGCGCCGAAGGCAAGGCTACCGCGTCCCGAGACGGTCGCGAAGCCCGCTGTCGGCCCGATGTTGGCACCAGCCGCCAGCTTCGAAGGATAAACAAATCCACTGCTTGAGATGCCAACGACACCGAGCGTGCCGCCGGTGACACCTGGGAAGATAGCCGCCGCACCGCCATTGGCCTCTCCACTGGCGATGCCAAGCTGGAAGTCCACGACGCCGTCGCCGTTGAGGTCGAAGGGCGTCAGGCTGAAGTACCCGTCTCCAGGCGCGGAGTCGGTGACCACTTGGCCGCCGTAATTGACGAACACGATGGAAGCGTCTGCCGTGGTGACGGCACCGGCGAGGACGGCAGCTCCGAGGCCGGCGGCGCAGTAACGAGTGAGCCGGTTCTCACGTGGCACGGTCGGAGAGTTAGATGGTTCGGTCATGTTCATGGATGTAGCTCTAGCAATGTTTCCCTGCTTTGTTTTACGGTTGCCGATGATCGCCAATCTTCCGCCGACCCGAGAAAGGGGCAGCAGCTTGGAAAACGAACCGCTATGACAAGCAGTTTCTCTGGGGAATTGTCAAACATCTTTTCTCATCCTTACGGGAAAATTCCAGTTCTGGAAATCCGCCCCATGTGATGGGATCAAGCACTTTGCCTTGGCCGCCGCGCGCGGGATGGTTGACGTACGCCGCAAAAGAAGTGTTTCCTGTTGCCTCGACTAACGCCTTTGACCATGCCCGATCCAAACAAAGCCGCTGCTCGCCCGTCCACCGCCGCTCGTCCGCGCCGCATTCTCCTGGTCGGTTGGGACGCTGCCGATTGGCAGGTGATCAATCCTTTGATCGAGCGTGGCGAGATGCCAGCTCTGGCCCGATTGATCGACGGCGGCGTCCTAGCCAATCTGGCCACACTGCACCCGAAGATCTCGCCGATGCTGTGGAACTCCATTGCCACCGGCAAAACCGCCGACAAACACGGCATCCACGGCTTCACCGAGCTGGACCCCGAGATCGGGGTGCGTCCATTTGCCTCTACTTCCCGCCGGACCAAGGCGCTTTGGAACATCTTTCAACAAGCGCTGGGCTGGCGCTGCAACGTGATCGGCTGGTGGGCGAGCCATCCCGCCGAGCCTTTGAAAGGTAAGGTCATCACGAATTACTTTGCCCGGACCCGCCGGATCAGCCCCCAACTCTGGGAGGTGCCGGAGCACTCGGTCCATCCGCCCGAGTTGATGAAAGATTTCGGTTCGCTGCGGATGCAGGTCGAGGAGGTGACCGATCAGTTGCTCCTGCCGTTCATCCCCCGGGCAGCGGAGATCGACCAGGACAAGGACCACAGCTTGGAAGTGCTCGCCAAGCTGCTGAGCGAGTGTTGCAGCATCCAGGCGACAGCCACCGCCGCGATGGAAGAGGGCGAGTGGGACTTCACGGCGGTTTACTTCGATTCCATCGATCACTTCTCGCATGCCTTCATGCCTTTTCATCCACCGCGCATGCCCCACATCGCAGAGCGTGACTTCGAACTTTACAAGGGTGTGATCAACAGCATCTACCGCTTCCAAGACATGATGCTGGAGCGCCTGGTGCAGTTGGCGGGTCCCGACGCGCTGGTCGTCGTCTGCTCGGACCATGGCTTTCAGTGCGGCGCGCTGCGCCCCTTGGCAAACCCCAACGAACCGGCGGGACCCGTACTCTGGCACCGGGATTTCGGGATGCTGGTGATGAACGGACCCGGCGTCGTCCGAGACGAACGCGTCTATGGCGCGACGCTCCTGGACATCATGCCAACTCTGCTCACGCTCGCCGGACTACCGGTGGGCGAAGACATGGATGGCAAGCCGCTGCTTGAAGCCCTAGAGGACCGGACCCCGCCCGCAAAAATCCCTTCCTGGGACGCGGTGCCCGGCGACGACGGAAGCCACCCGCCGGACTTTGTCTGGCATGCACCGGCAGCCGTCGCGCAGGAGTTGAACAAACAGTTCGCGGCCTTGGGATACGTCGAGGATACCTCCGGCGACAAGGAGGAGGCTGCGCGCGACGTGGAGCACGAAAACCTCTACAACCTCGCGCAGGTTTATCTTTCGAGCGACAAGACCGAGCTGGCCATCGGGATCATGGAAAAGCTGATACGCTTCCGCCCGTGGGAGTCGCGCTACATCCATCAGCTTGCCAATGCATACCTCAAGGCAGGATACGCCCAGGCCACCGACGAGTTGCTGGAGCAGGCCTACCCGCCTAGCGGGCCGGCCGAGGATACGCCGGTGACGGTGTGGATCATGCGCATCCGCGCGAAGCTGGCGCTCGGCAGGATCGACGAGGTGCGGGCTGGCTTGCAGATCGCGATGAAGCTGATGGTGCGCCATCCGTTGGCCTGGGCGGAGATTGGCTGGTTGTGGGTCGAAATCAAGCATCTGCCCAACGCCGAGTACTGCTTCCGGCACGCCGCCCAACTCGACCCGGACTGCGCGGCTGCCTGGCAGGGGCTGGCAGCGGTCTATCTGCGGCAGCACCGTAACCTGGATGCGATCGACGCCGCACTGGAGGCTACCCAGTTGCTCTTTCATCTGCCCCTGGCTCATTTCCATCTTGGAGTCGCGCTCGCACGCGAGGGCCGAACGGAACCCGCGATCATCGCTCTGAAGCGGGCGGTGAGCATGCAACCCGGTCTGGTGGTTGCCCACCGGCTCCTGGCCAGCCTGCACAGCGCGGACAACGCCAAAAGCTTCCTCGCCGGGGGCTACCGCACCCAGGCGCAGCGCCAATTCCGCGAAAAGCACCTCTTTCGCCAGAGCCTGCGCGCCCGTGCCGTGGAAGCGCGGGATTTTCCGCTCATTCCTCCTTTGACGGATCGAAGGCGACGGGAGCAAGCGGAGCGACCCGATCTGACCCTCCAAGAAAACGCTTCGGGCAAGGCGTTCGTGATCGTCAGCGGATTGCCGCGCTCGGGCACTTCGCTCATGATGCAGATGCTCGCCGCCGGCGGGTTGCCCCCACAAACAGACGGACGGCGGGTCGCGGATCGTGACAATCCCGAAGGATATTTGGAGTGGGAAGCCATCAAGCGAATCGGCAAGGAACCCGGCTTGCTCGACGAAGCCGGCCTGGAAAATAAAGCCATCAAGGTCATCTCGGCGTTACTTCCGTCCCTGCCCACGCGCCACCGTTACAAGGTGGTTTTTATGCGGCGTCCTCCCTTGGAAATCGCGCGTTCACAGGCGAAGATGATTTCCCGTCTCGGCACGGAGGGTGGTTGGGAGGGCAATGAGGCGGCGCAGGCGGAGAAACTGCAGGAGCATTGTGACAGCATCCTGCAATTTTTGCGCAGCAAGCGAAAGGTGTTCGACTGGCTCGAGGTGGATTACCCCTCGTTGATTGCCGAGCCCAAATCGTGGGCGCATCGGGTCAGCGAATTTATCGGTCATGAATTGTTGCCTCACAGAGACCGCTTGGAAGGGGTGATACGGCGGGATCTACACCGCAATAAAACAACCCAAAGTGTAGTTTGAGGATTTGCTCTCCCGGATCCCGCCGGTTGCTATACGAGGTCAACAATTATCTCAGAAAACCTCCTTTGTTCGCCCCAAGGCAATCACCTCCGGCAAGAAATGAGTGTCGGTGACGCAGGAGTGTGCCAAAAACTCGTCTCACAAATCAACGTGTCATTTTGTTGAAGTGAGTTGAGTTTCTGAAACCGCTCGCCCGTGACTCTCACGGCAATTTGGGGAATGACAAGGTGCTCACGCCCCTGGCCAACGAGGCCTTGGGACGCGAGTTGCTTTTGCCTGCCCGTCGCCCGGCCGACCTGGACCAACTCTTGGAAGAAGTTCCCGGGTTGAGGTGGTTGGTCATCGACGGAGCCGAACGCCCCATCCGCTGTCCCAAGGACAAGCAACGCCGGAAGGACGACTACAGCGGCAAGAAGAAAGCCCATCGCAAGAAGAACCTGCTCATTTGCAGCGAAAAGCGGGTGGTCTACCTTGCCGCTTGGCCGCCACCGAGTCGGTGGTGCTGTTGGGCTCAGCCACCGTACCGATCTCTTTACCTTCACCCGTGCACAGATCCGACGTGCCTGCCGGCACGGAGGTCTGGGTTATCGAGTCGTCGTGCAGCACCTGAGCGCACGTTTTTGTAAGCAGAGCTGCTGGTTCATCGTCGTGTGTAGTGACTCTTTCCTGTAGCGTCTTGTGTAACGGGGTGACTGTGGGTTAGATCAGGGCGCATAGTGGAAGACAATTTGCTCTCCGAGCAACTAGGTGTGATTATTGCCGTTCCCTTCTGCCACCCTGCCGGACAGTCCGAGCGAAGCAACGTGCGAGCCCGGCGGGCTTGATCAGGTTCAACCTTAATGGTTGCATCCCGCCCAGACGCAGCCGGATGCCATCACCGACAGCGGATACCTTGCTCCACCGCGAAGTCTGCCGACCACACGTGATCCTTGAGGAGTCCTGCCGCCGGCCGCGGCGTTGCCGGCGGCTCCAACTTCAAACCGTCTCTACCCGGCGCACCAGACCTGGCCCTACCTGGAGGCCTTCCGCAGCCTGGGTTGGTTGCCGACGACAACCGCACCGCCCACCAACGCCCAAGAGGCCGCGGCAGCGACGCCACGCGCGGAGTAGCACGTAGGTTGCGCTGACGGTGAAAGCAAAAGCATCTTCGTTGCTTGTCTGTCTCGCCTGCTTTGTCGCCAGCGTCCCGCCGGGGTAAAAAAAGAGGTGATTCCTTTGTGGCTTGGCAGCGCGCCCAGATAGCAATATTCCTGTCTGGTATGGGTCGGAAAACCTGCAAGGGATGCAGGATGTGCATGCGCCGTTCCCAGCTCCCTACAGGCTACCGTGTGCTGCTTGGCCTCTTTGCGTCGTTCACGGGTAAACCGAGCGTGCTAGCCCATGGCATCTGTGAGGCCAGGGAGGGGGCATTCAAGCGGTTGCCTTCTCCGTGACGCGTTGACCGTCGACAAGATAATGCCGAAAACGTCCGTTGGCGTTGACACTACTCCCGCAGTAAATCTTCGTTGACGGGAGGGCGCTTGCAGCCGGGGATGACCGGCGGTGTTCCGGCAGCGAAAGTTCGGGCAGAAAGACCGCGGCAGAAGCCAATGCGGCGAGAGACAAAAATTGTCGACGTTCCATGGATGGATTGGAAAAGGTTTCAGGCTAAGGCGATGATCTGCACCTCGAAGCTGCAGGAATCATAAGAGTTGTCGTAGCCCGGACCGGGCGTGATGCAGAAGTCTAAGGGCTGACCAACCGTCAGGGTGACGGTCAGATCAAAACTGGCATCACAGGTTTCAGCAGTGGTGCCGAGCGACTGGGAAAAGATCGTTTGTCCATTGAGCAGGATATTCAGTCCCGCGCCGTCGCCTTGGCCGATGCTGCCGCGGCCAGCATTTCCGACCAGTCGCGCCGTGACCGTCCCGCTGGACAGGTAGCGGCGGGTGGCCCATACTTGGTAGCGGTTGCCCTGGGCGGTTTGTCCGCCGCTGCCTTGGGCAGACCCGGCTTGGACTTGCAGGTAATAAAAAGGCCCGGTCCAGAAGTAGTCATAACTGTCTTGACTGGATGTGCCGACGTGGAAGGTCGGGTCCACGTCGGTTCGCCATCCGTACGACCAACCGTTCGCGCCCTGAGTGGTCGAACTGAAATCCAACAAGCTGTCGGCGAGCAAACGATCTGTGTAGTTCTCCTGGATAGCCGTTACAGGTCCGAGCAGATACACCGGTTCGTCAGTCAGCTTCAGCGTGGTGGTAGCTCCTGCAGAATTTTGGATTGGACCAGTCGCGGCCGAGTTGGTCGTCGATGACCCAGCCATGTTGTCAGCCTCTGCGGGGCTTGCGGCCAACTGAGAAACCCCCGCTGACGCGAAGCGCATCCCTGCCACGCCACCCATGTAGCTAAGAACCTGAAGGTTCTGACTAGATTGAACCGCTACGCTAGAAGGGCCGACACGGGTGGAATATAGCACGCGAAAGTCGCTGCCGTCGGCGAGTCGGAAATGGTGCGAGTAAGTGCGCCGATCCAATGTCAAGTCCCGCCCGACGTAAGTGGCGCCGGAGAGATACTTATTCAGAGCCGCAAAGGCGACGTAAGGCACTGTGGGCGCGTAGCTGCCGCCCGGAAAGAATTGGTCGTGCAGCAGTCCCGTGTTGTACGACCCCCAATCGCGTGCCAAGTACCAGTAGGCACGCTCCACACCCGCGGAGAGCAGCGTGGTCAGGAACTTGACCAAGTAGATACCCAGTTCCCGGCGCGCGTTGGTGCCGTCATCACCTTGGTCCATGCCACACTCGGTGACCCACAGTGGTTTCGGCCCGCCCCCTCCACTATAGCCCGCTTCCACGGTCCGAAAGTTCTCGAAGTAGCGTGTCACTGCCTCCGCCGGCGAGTAGTAAGGATGCACACAGTAGCCGTCGACGATCTCGTAGAGTCCTTGGGCGAACAGTTGCTGAAAATACGGTACCGGCAAGAGCACGGTGGCGCCGCCCAGCACGGTGGTGGAAGGTGATTGGGTCTTGATTGCCTGATAGGCTGCCGAAAGCATCGCCGTGTAGTACCCCGGCCGGTTGGAGGTCGCGGTGCCCTGGCAGCAAGTGCCGTTGTACTCGTTCCAAATTTCTACCGTGCTTACCTGTGCCTGCCAGCGTCGCGCCAAGTCGGCCGCATAGTTGGCGTAGCCCGCCACGCCGGACGTCGTGTATGGGGTGTTGCCGCCGTCGTAGTTAGGATTGGCGAAGTCGGCGATGAGCAGGGGATCGATGTTTGCCGCTGCCAGTGCCGCCATGTAAGGCGCATAGCCGTCATAAGTATAGGTGCCGCCGGTAGCTTCGACCGTCTGCCAAGTTTGCTCGTCGCGCACGTGCCGGATGCCCGCGACGGCGAGCAGCGGTAGCACGTTCGTGTTCATGTTCTGCTGGAAATGGGTCATGACACCGAAAGGGCTTTCGGCGCTGTCTACACCGGCGGGTAGCGGGTCGATCACGGCGAGGATGACCGTGGTGGTTGCTTGGGTGTTCGCACCGGTACCCTGTGCGGTGGCCTCGTAGTAGCCCGGCGACTGCAAAAAGCGCACCACTACGGCCTGCGCGGCAGGCACGTTGAAACTTCGGGTAGAAATCGTGGTGCCGAGTTCGTTGGAGAGACGAACGCTGATCGTCTGCGCCGTGCTCTGGTCATGACTGAGAGTGAATGAAACAGACTGACCTGTGACAAAGATGTTCGCTGGTCGAGAAGATTGCAGAAGGAGGTTCATGATCCCTGTTAGCCCAAAACGTACAGAGGCATCTAGAGCAGGTTTCAGACCTGAGAGTCTCGTGACTGATAATGATTTGTCTTTTTTGCGAATGAAATTTGTGTGATCGGGGCTAAAAAGCTGTGGAGTTAAAGCGTTGGCGGCTTGCCGGTATGCTGGCAGGCAGGTTG
>CAXTQD010000257.1:0-7983 GCA_964246175.1 uncultured Chthoniobacterales bacterium
GCGCTGCACGCCGTTGATGCTGGCAATCTTGGGTTGGACGACGCGCGTGAGATAGTCGGTGATCTGGTTGGGCTCCAGATCGTCCGAGTAGAAGCTCAGGTACATGGCCGCGACCTGGTCGTCGGTCGTCTTGACGTTGACCGTCGGGGCCTCGGCCTCGGGCGGCAGGTCGTTGCGGACCTGCGCGATCTTGGCCTGGATCTGGGTGAGCGCAGCGTTGGTGTCGTAGTTGAGCTTGAGGTGGACCTCGATGTCGCTGAGGCCCTGGGCGCTCGTGCTCTCCATGTAGTCGATGCCTTCGGCGCTGGCGATGACCTGCTCCAGGGGCGTCGTGAGGAAGCCGCGCACGAGGTCGGCGTTGGCCCCGACGTAGACGGTCTGTACGCTGACGACGGACAGGTCGCTGCGCGGGTACTGGCGCACGTTGAGCGAGCGGATGGACTGGTAACCCGCGAGCAGAATCACCAGATTGACCACCACGGCGAGCACCGGGCGGCGGACGAAGAGGTCAGTTAGTTTCATGGGAACTCGGGATGGGAAGATTTTGTGAGCCTCGCCAACAGGCTCGGGGAGCGCCAACGGCGCGGCATCATCTTAGCCTGGGGCAACGCTCTAGGTAGAGTGGTAGATGAAAAAGCCCTGTAGGGGCAATTCATAGAGGATGGCACGCGCAGATGAGTCGCCCCTACAGGGGTCGGCCTATCGCATTTACGCATTTACCCACTTAGGGCATTGCCCCAGGCTAAGATGATGCCGCGCTGTTGGCGCTCCGAAGACTTGCATAATCGGCTGGTTGGCTGAATGGCGGTGAGAATTGGCAGTTCGAGGGAGGAACTAACTTTCCTCCGGCTTCGGGTTAGCTTCGGCTTCGGGCTTGACGCTGTTGTTGATCTTGACCGCCATGTTGTTCTGCAACTTGAAGGTGCCGCTGCTCACGATTTCCTCGCCCTCCTTCAATCCCGAGAGCACCGCCACCAGGTCGCCCTTGGTCTGGCCGGTCTTGATGAACTGCTGGCGCACGGCCGTTTCGAGCGTCTTGTCCTTGGAATTTGGAACACTCGGATCGGCGGGAATCTTGACGTTGTGCGCGATCACGAACACCGAGTTGCCGTAGGGCGCGTACGCGACGGCCGACCCCGGGATGGGCAGCACGTCGCGCTCGCCGCCCAGGAGCACGTCCACGTTGGCGAACATGCCCGGGCGCAGCTTGCCCTCCGGGTTGGCGACGGTGGCCTGCGCCTGGAAGTTGCGCGTGGTGCTATCCACCAGGGAGTTCAGCGCGTTGACCTTGCCCTTGAACACGGTGTCGCCCGTCGCGTCCGTGCGCACCTCCACGTCCGCGCCCACGCCGAAGTCGCGCAGGTTCTGCTGGGGCAGGGTGAAGTTCACGTAGATCGGGTCCATGGACTGGAGTGACACGACGGGATCGCCGCTGTTGAGGTACTGCCCGACGCTCGCGCGGCGGATGCCCAGCAGGCCGTTGAAGGGCGCGCGGATCGTCTTGCGCTCGACCGCAGCGCGGGCGGCGGCGACGTTGGCCTCGGCCTGGTGCTCGTTAGCCTCGGCGGTGTCGAAGTCGCTCTGTGAATTGGCGTTCTTGTCGCGTAAGTCACGGGCACGCTTGAGCGAGACCATCGCTAGGTCGCGCGTGGCGACGTTGGCGTCGAGCTGGGCTTGCTCCTGGTCGGTCACGAGGCGCACGAGGATGTCGCCCTGGCGCACGGTCGCTCCGCTCTCGAAGCGGATTTCCTTGACGACGCCGGGCAGGTCCGCGGCGACCGTCACTCCCTGGACGGCCTCCAGCGAGCCGATGGCGTGCAGGGTTGGCTGCCAGCGCACCGCGTGGATGGCCGTGGTCGTCACGGCCGGCGGCGGCGGGTCGAAGGCCCCGCTGGCTGCCAGCTTCATCACGGACATGATCTGGACCGCCTTCACGCCGCCAAAGATTAGGAGCGCGACGAATATGGCGTTGATCAGGAAGCTGAAGCCCATCACCCACGACCAGAGCGGGTGCCGGCGCGGCCGGGTCGGTGTCGGGGGCGGCAAGTCGCCGGCGGATTTCACATCGCGGACGGATGAACGGGATTGGACAGTTTCCATGGCGGAAAGAGAAAACGGGTGGTCAGTTTTGGCGGGCTGAGAAAGAGGGAGCGGCGGCGGGCGCGTCGGCCGCCAGTTCGTCGAGAAAGAGTAGGAGGTCGTCGAGGATGCGAGTGCGTTGTTCGTCCGTGTAGGGCGACACGCCGAGCATTTCCAGCAGGCACAGGCCATCGAGGGCGAGTGACGCCATGGCTGTGCGCTCGAAGGGCAAGCCGTCGCGCGCGGCGTCGGCGACCATCGCCAGGCGCCAGTGATGGAAGCGGTGCACGGGCTCCAGCAGGCGGGGATTGTTGGCGGAGGCGGCCAGGAGTGCGCCGCCGAGGCGCTTTTCGCTGCACAAGGAGCGTCCTGCAGCCACGCGGGCGAACGCCTTGAGTTCGTCGCCGGGACCAGCGGGGAGTTCGGCCATGGCGGCGGCGTGGTCTCGGCGCAATCGGTCCATGTTGCGGTCCACCATTGCTTGCAGGAGCGCGTCTTTGCTGGGAAAATTGTAGAGTAGCCCGCCCTTGCTCACACCCGCCCGCTCGGCCACGGCGTCGAGGGTCAGGTGGATCGCGCCGGCCGCCTGCACGACGGCCTCGGCGGCATCGATCAGGGCTTCGCGGGTACTAGGACGTTGCGACGTGCGGGGGGAAGCGACGGCGGGGGAGACGTTCATGCTGGCCGGTCATATACCGTCCAGCCGGTACAGTCGCAAGGGAGATTTTTGTTTCAGCTCTGCGGAACGCGCGTCGGCAGGGTGAACAGGAATTTGCTGCCCCAGCCCGGGTCGCTCTCGACCCAAAGCCGCCCGCTGTGCGCCTCGACCGTGCGCTTGCAAAACGCCAAGCCTAGCCCGGTCGAGCGGCTCGTGTCGGCGGTTTCGTCCACGCGGTAGCCTTCGCGGAACAGGCGCGCGACATTGTCCGGGGTGATGCCCACACCGTTGTCGCGTACGGAAAAAAGCACTTCTCCGCCCGTGTCGTTGCCCTGCCGGATGGCCTCGATGGACACCTCACCGCCCTCGGCGGTGAACTTCACAGCGTTGCCCACCAAATTGACGAGCACGCGCACCACCTTGTCACGGTCCGCCTCCAGCGCGCCGGCAGCCGTGGCGCTCGTGCGCAGGGTGATGCGCTTGTCGTCGGCCAACGCGGCGACCTGCTCGACGGCGGTGGCGATGATCTCCAGCGGCGCGCAGGCACGGTAGCTCAACGTCCCTTGGTCTTGGCTTTCGAGGAAACCAACGTCCAGGATTTTGTCCAACATGGTGACGAGCACCTGGCCGTTGCGCTCAGCCAGCGCGAGACATTCGGCCTGGTCGGGGTTGAGGTCGCCGAGTTGGCGGACGGCCTGCATGCCCAGGAGCATCGCCTGGAGAGGTGTGCGCAGGTCGTGGCGTTCGGCACGGTTGGTCTGGGCGCGGTTGGCCTCGACCTTGCGCAGCGCGTCGAACTGCATGCCAACACGGTCCAGCGAGGCGCGCAGGGCGAGTTCGCCGCTGACCTGCGCGGCCAGGGTACGCATGATTTCAATCTCCTCGGCCGTCCAGGCGTGCGGCTGGTGGTCGATGGCGCAGAAGGCGCCCACCGCACGGCCCTCGGCGTCGAAGAGCGGGAGGCCGGCGTAGGCGATGATGTTTAGCTCGGCGACAACCGGGTTGTCGCGCGTGCGACCGTCCTCGCGGGTGTCGGGGACGATCAGCGGCTCGCGCGTGGCGGCGACGGTCTGGCAGAGAGAACGAGAGATCGGCGTCTCGAACACGTCCATCAGCGGGCCGGACTGGACGCTGCGGCTGCGGAAAACCTGCCGGTCGGGCTCCAGGAAGGTCACCAGTGCGACGGGGATACGGAGTACCCGGGTGGCGAGGGCCGTCATTCGGTCGAACACCGCCTGGGAAGGCGAGTCGAGCAGCGAATCGGCGCCACGGTCTGAAGGCCTGGCGGTCAGCATGTCAGAGGCGAGGGTGAGAAAAGTGACGAACATTGTAGCAAATGATCCCTGCGGCTGGCAACCGCCATTTTGGCGGCGGGTCGCGGTGCCCCTGGTACTGGCGGCATACCTGGGGTGGCCGGAAAACGCCCGCGCGCAGGACGCGAACGGGCTGGACGTGCAGACCGCCGGGCACGGCGCGCCGGAGCTGATCTTCCTCTCCGGGCCGGACACGCCGGGGGACGTGTGGGAGCACAGCGTGGCGCGCTTCGAGGTCGCTTACCGATGCCACGTCGTCGCGCCGGCGGCGTGGGTGGAACGTTCGCCCGGCGCGCTGGCGTTGATCGTCGCCTCGCAGGCTCCCGACCTGCCGGGCCGGCTCGTGCTTGTGGACAGCGTGCCCACCCTGGGAACGGCCGATCTGCGCGGGGTGCGTTGCCCGACCCTGGTGCTCGACACGCGAACGGCGCGGCGGGCGCACTGGACCTTGCCAAGGGTGAGGTTCGCGCGCTTGGAGAAAGCGGACGACCACGAAGGATTCACGAACGCCCTGCGGCGCGAGCTACCGACCGGCCGGTCGGTGATCTCGCTAGCTTTGGGGATCGGCGTTCCTTCGGTTTTGCTGGCGACGGGCTTGTCGGTCGTGGCGTTTTTGAGGGCGAGGGTTTCCACCCGCACGCGCACCTGCCCGGCTTTGACCATCCCCAGCGCCTCGGCGGCCTCGCGGTCGAGGTCGATGACCACGTCCTTGTGGCCCACGTCGTGGTCGGTGATGCGTACCACGACGGACTTCGCCGGGTCGCCCTTGGCGTCGACCCGGTGGACGCGCACGTAGGTCTCGGGGGCGATCCGGTCGCTGGCGGCGGTGAGTTCGCCCGGCCAGGCGTGGCGCCGGGCCAGAGAATTAGCCGGCACGTCGTACTAATTGGCATTGCCTTCGAGGGTCGAGACGGCGTTCACCTCGAAGTCGGGCAGGTTGCCCGGCTAGCGAAGGAGACGCGGTGGTGGCAGCGGCCGGTGTTGACTGGGCGGTCGGCGGCGAGGATGGCGGTACGGAGCGGTGGCACGCGGCCGAAGCCAGCACCAGAACAACCACGCCCGCGCTTACCCACCGGCCCCAAGGCGGCGTGTCGAACGGCGCGGGAGAATCATGGGCGAAAGGCGGCCAGCATGCCCACGTCTGCAAGCGCATCGCTACCGTCGGCGACCTATCCGGCCGTCGCGGCCGTCCGCGCCGACAGGCTGCGGCTCCACCACCGTCACGCCCGCTGCGACCAGCGGGCGCGCTTCAGCCAGAATCTCGCGCACCTTGCGCGTGATGGCCTGCGGAGTGAACGGCTTTTCCAGGAACTCCATGTCTGAGGAAATGACGCCCTGTTCACTCATGTCGTCTTCCGAATAGCCCGAAACGTAGAGCACCTTCAACTCCGGTCGCAGGGCCGTCAGGCGGTGGGAGAGTTCCAAGCCGCCGATCTGCGGCATGACCACGTCCGTGACGAGCAACGCGATGGGGCCGCGGTGTTCCGCGCTCATCTGGAGGGCTTCTGTGCCGTTGGCTGCACAGAGTACGTCGTAACCGTGTTCGCTCAAAACCTGGCAGACCAACTCGCGCACGATCTCCTCGTCTTCCACGATGAGGACGGTTTCCATGCGGCGAGAGGGCGGCTGGACCGGCACGACCGTCTTCGGACGCAAGCCTTCCACTTCGGCATCCTCCATCGGCAGGTAGACGCGGAAGGTCGTGCCTTCGCCCGGGGTGCTCTCGACCGTCGTCGTGCCGCCGCTTTGCTTGACGACGCCGTACACCGTTGCCAGCCCCAAGCCGGTGCCTTTGCCCTGTTCCTTGGTGGTGTAGAACGGCTCGAAGATGCGCGACATCACCTCCGCGTTCATGCCGCAGCCGTTGTCGGTGACTTCCAGGAGCACGTAGGTGCCGCCGGTGAGATCGGGGGCGAGTTGGTGGGCCGCGGCGTCGTCGAAGCGTACATTATCGGTACGGATCAGGAGCCGGCCGCCGCGGGGCATGGCATCGCGGGCGTTGACGCTGAGGTTGAGGATGACCTGTTCGATCTGGTTGGGGTCGGCGCGGACCCGGCCGCAAGGAGCCCCGGCGTCGGTGCGCAGCTCAATGTGTTCGCCGATGACCCGGCGCAGGATGCGCTCGAAGTCGCTGACCAGTGCGTTGAGGTCAATGACACGTGGCTGGAGCACCTGCTTGCGCGAAAAGGCGAGGAGTTGGTGCGTGACGGCCGCCGCCTGCCGGCCGGCCTTCTGGATGGCCTCGACGTTGCCGCGCATAGACGTGTCCACGTCGCGCCGGGCGAGGATCAACTCCGCGTAGCCGAGGATCGCCGTGAGCAAATTGTTGAAGTCGTGCGCCACTCCGCCAGCCAAGCGGCCAACGGCCTCCATCTTCTGCGCCTGGCGGAGCTGCTCGCCGCTTTCGCGCAGGGCTTCCTGGGCGTTCTTGCGCTCGAAAACCTCCGCGATGAGGTTCTCGCGCTGGCCGAAAAACTCGCGGATCAGTTCCGCCAGATTACCGAACTCCCCGCCCGTGACGCGCAATCGCTCGATGGGGGCGAGCCGCTCGGTCTTGAGCGTCTGCATGATGAGCCGCAGCGGCCGGCTGACCCAGACGGTCAGCACCGTCGTCAGCAGCACCAGTAGCGCCAGCGCGGAGCCGACCAAGAGGGCAAGCAGGAGGCGGGTGTAATCGTTGAGGTCCTCGATGGGTTTCGAGTCGTTGCAGACGAGCACCCGCGCCACCGGCAGGCCGTTCCAACCCTCGAACGTGCGCGTGAACGAGATGATGCCCTTGTCGGCATCCTGGTCCGAGGTGGTCTCGTGGGCGGGCGGCACCGCGGAGAGGAACTGGACGTGGTTGTCCGTGTCGCTGCCCAGCAGATTGAGCCAGTAGTCGTTCCAAATCTTGGCGGCGAAGAAGAACCCTTGCGGCGGGTCCTTGCGTGCGCCGTCCACGGACTCGTGGATCGTGGCGGCGCGGACTTCCAGGTAACCCTCGGACACCTTCAGGAAGAAGTGCATCAGACGGCGGTGTTCGAGCGCGTCAAAGGCGGCGTCGGGCAGCGGGATGTCGTGGAGTTCAGCGTCGGCGCCGAGGAGGTTCTTGGAGAAGACCAGAGTGCGGTCGGGCCGGTAGACCCACACGGCTTGGGCGTTGGTGCGACCTTGGATGTTTTCGTTCTCGATGTCGAAGTTCTGGACGATCCAAGGCAAGTTATTCTCGGCAACGGCGTGCACGGTCGGACTTGAGATCGTCGAGTCTTGAACAAAGGTCTCCAGCTTCTCGCCCTGTCGCTTTAAAAAGGCATCGTAAAACCGCGCCCGGTCGTCGCGGCGGTCCACAGCGATGCGGTGGAAGGTCTGCTGGGCCGAACGCCGCAGCAGCGCCAGACCGCCGAAGAAAATGGCCGTCAGCACCAGCAGCAGCAGGAGAATCTTCGTCTGGACCTTCATCTACTTGTCTCGGACGCGTTGTTCCTTCATGGCGATGATCTTCCAACCGCCCGGGTCGCGGCCGGAGACCGTCCAGAAGCTGTCGGCTTTGCCGTTGACGGTGTAGCGCGGATTTCTGACGTTGAAGCCGAAGCGAAAATTCACCACAAACTTGTCGGGGTCGCCATCGGGCGAGGGGGCGAGTTCCACCGGGTCGAGCAGCGTGAAGCGGCGTTCGGGCCAGCGGTGATCGTAGCGGCCCACGTCGCGCAGAATATAGGCGTGGTCCACGCGGCCGTCGTCGTAGTAGGAAACGTGGTCCCCGTAGAAGTGCATCTCGTCGGCGGAGTCGTTCTTCTCGCCGGCCGCCAGGTAGCGCGCGACGTAATCGCGCACCTGCTCGACGCTCGGGCGGTGGATCATGCCCGTGGAGGCCGGCGGCGGCGCGGGCGGCGGGGCGGAGGTGGCGAACGCCGCCTCGGCGTCAGCCTCAGCGTCGTTGGAGAGGGCGGGGCG
>CAXTQD010000258.1:0-7457 GCA_964246175.1 uncultured Chthoniobacterales bacterium
CCGCTGCCGAACGATCCCCCGAGCCGCCCCGTCACGTACAACCGATCACCCACTCGCCCCCCGCCGCGTGTCACCGCCCGGCCGCGCCGCACACTGCCCGTCAGGCACACCGACAGCCAACACGGCCCCGGGGTGCGCGCCGTCTCGCCGCCGACAATCGCCACGCCGTGTTCCCGCGCCGCCTGGCCGATCCCGGCGTAAACACCCGCCGCCCACTCCGCCGGCATGTCTCCGCGCAACGCCAGCGTCACCAAGGCGTGCGCCGGCTTTCCGCCCGTCGCGGCGAGGTCGCTCAACGGCCGGCAGAGCGCCTTCCAGCCGACTGACTCCGGCGCGGTGTCGGGCGTGAAGTGTACCCCCTCGATCACGCAGTCCGTCTTCAGGAGCTGCCAGCGTTTCGCGCCGGGCACGCGCACGACCGCGCAGTCGTCCAGCCCCGCCCCGGCGACCACCCCGCGTCCGGAACCGGACGGGAGTTGAGCCAGCAGAGCCGCCACCAACTCGTTCTCGCCGAGTTCTGTGACCGTCTTCATCCCTGCGCGGTGCCGCCCAGGAGCAGGTTGACGACGGTCAGGGCGTTGAACATCGCGTGCATCGTCATCGGCACCAGCAGCGAGCCGCTCCACTCATAGGCCAGCGTCAGGCACACCGCCAGCACGAAGAGTCCTAGGAAACTCGGCGCGTGCAGGTGGATTGCCGCGAAGAGCAGCGACACCAGCACGATTCCCGCCGCCGGCCCGAGATAGCGCCGCGCCACGCCGTACAGGAATCCACGAAAGATCATTTCCTCCTGCACCGGTGCCAGGAACACCGCCTGCACCCCTACCGCCACGCGCGCGGCCAGGGAGGGGCTATCGCTCAGGAAGCGCACGGCGTCTTGCGGATCGGTGTTGCGATAACCCACGCCGGCCAGCAGGACCCGGGAGAGTTCGAGGGCCTCCGTGATGAGTGGGAACGCCAGCAACAGCAGCCCGCACGCCCCGAGCACCACCATGATCACGCCAGCGCGCCCCAGCCCGAACGCCTCCCGCAGGCGCACCCCGCGCCCTTTCATCACCACGAGCGGTCCGAACGCCAGCGCGACGAAGATCACCTCGTTGAAGACCAGGCCCGCAATCATGTTCTCGGCGTTCGGCAAGTGGGCCTCGCGCACCGGTGTGCGCGCGGCCAATCCCACCAGCCCCGCGAAGAGCAGCACCAGGAACAACGCCACCGGGATGTCCACGGCCGCGAATGGCTCCGGGCGCACCTTGCCCCGCCCCTCGAAGATCGTCCGGTCCACCAGCGCCCCGTACAGCACGAGCCCGACGATTGCCCCAAGCAAAAACAGCGCCTGCTGCGAGAGCAGCGGCACGAGCGTTTCGGGCGAGAGGGTGTCCATCTATCCGGCCGCGCGCACCTCGCGGAAGGCGGCGCCGAGTCCCGCGTAGAGGTCGGTCGGCAGCAGCGTTTCGACGGACTGGCCGCCGTTGTCGACGCAGAGGTCTGCGGCGCGTCCGTGCAGCCAAGCGCCGAACCGCGCCGCGTCGAAGAGCGACAACCCCTGCCCCGCCAACCCCGCGCAAAGCCCGGTCAAGAGGTCGCCCATGCCGCCGGTCGCCATGCCAGCGTTGCCAGTGGAGTTGTACGCGGGCGGGTGGCCCTTTTCACCGATCAGGGTACGCGCGCCCTTGAGCAGAAGGGTGACCGGGTAGCGGTCCGTGAACCCCTGCACGATCTCCGAGCGCGAGGCGTGGTCGTTGAACACCCCGCCGCACGCGACGGCGTCGCCCTTGAGCAGGCGCTTCATCTCGCCGGGGTGCGGGGTCAGCAGCCGCGGCCCGCCCACGCAACGCAGGAGGCCCACGTCCTCGGCGAGGGCGTTGAGGCCATCGGCGTCCACGACCATGGGCTTGGGCCAACGCTCGATCAAAGCGCGCACCTTGTCCGTGCCCTGTTTACCTAAACCGGGGCCGAGCGCGAGGGCGTCGAAGTCCATGTCGAGCACGTCCGTCGGCGAAGGCAGCGGCCGGACCATGATTTCCGCCGGGGCTGCCGCGGCGACGACGGGATATATGTCCGGCTGGACCAGCAGCGTGATCAATCCTGCCCCGGCCCGCGCGCAGGCGTGCGCGCACATGACCGCCGCGCCCGTCGCGCCCACCGAACCGGCCAGGATGCCCACGCGGCCGTACATCCCCTTGTTTGACTCGTGCGGACGCACGGGCAGCAACCCCGCGAGCGACGTGGCGGTCGTCACGGTGCCGCGCGCGGGAGCGTCGGGCGCTTGTTCTGTCCCGGCGGCGAACTCGGGCAGTTCGATCAACCGCAGACGGCCGACGAAATTACTCGCGCCGTCCGCGAGGAGGCCGGTCTTGGGGAAGCCGACCGTGAGCGTCTCGTCAGCCACGACGGCGTCGGGGTCAGCCTCGCCCATCTCGGCGTCGAGGCCCGTGGGCGCGTCGATGGCGACGACGTACGCACCGCGGGTGCGGCGCAGTTCGTTGATCTCGCGCGCGGCGCTCTTGATGGGTTCGCGCAGTTCCCCCTTCGCGCCGATGCCGAGCAGGCCGTCGAGGATGACGAGACTTCCCGAGGACTGGATATCCTTGGCAGCGAAGCGCGGGAAACTTTCCCATGGCAGGAGGTCGAGCTTTTTTCGCGCGAGTTCGCCCAACGCGCCCGGGTCGGTCTGCGCTAGGCGAAGGCCGGCCGCGCCCAACTCCGCCGCCGCGACGAGCGCGTCCCCGGCGTTGTTGCCCTTCCCGGCGTAGACCAACACGGTCGCCCCACCAGCAGCCAGCGCCCGCACCCGTGCGGCAATCTGTCGGCCGACGGCGTCCATCAGGGTCTCGGCCGACACGCCGCCGGTGAAGACGGCTTCCTCGACGGCGCGCATTTCCGCGGGGGTGACGATCATCGGTGTTTCTTTTTGTGGGTCGTCGAATGGTGGCTGCTGCCGCTGCTCCGGCCGTGACGACTGCTCCCGCCGTTGCTCCGGCCATGGTGGCGGCTGCTTCCGCCGCCGCGTCCCTGCCGGCTGTAGCTGCGGCCCCCGCGGCTGTGGCGGCTGCCGCTCACCGAATGCCGCCGGTAGTTGCCCCCGCCGAGGTGCTCGGTCGTCACGGGTGGTTGGTAGCCGAGGTCCCCCGGGTCGCCGGAGCGGCGTTGCGCGACGAGAGCATCGGCGATGTTCTGCGCCCAGCGTTCGCGGTACTGGCTGGTCAGGATGATGGCGGCCTCGCGCGGGTTCGTCAGGAAACCACCCTCGCACAACACGGCGGGCGTGGACGGATTACGCAGGACGTAGAACGCGCGTCGCCGGACGTGCCGGTCCTCGATGTCGAGCGTGGCGAGTTGGGCCGCGTGCAGGCGCGACGCCAGCCCGAAGCTGTCGGTGCGGTAGTAGTACGTTTCGTAGCCGCTGGCGTCCAGGCGCGCGCCGCTGTTGTAGTGGACGCTGATGAACACGGCGTTGCGGTATGACGCGCCGATGGCCACGCGGTCGCGCAGGGTGACGAACACGTCTTCATCACGCGTCATCACCGTGCGGAACCCGCGCTGGCGCAGCGCCCGCTGGAGCCGCTTGGCCGTGTCGAGGGTGTACGTGCTCTCCGGGATGCGCTGGCCCGGGCCGCCGCCACGGTCATACCCGCCGTGGCCGGCGTCGATGACCACCGTGTCGAAGCCCTGTGGACCGGAGGCGCGCAGCCCTCCGGCGGCGGCACAACCTACAAACAACACGAGCAAACAAGACAACCGGCGGCGGAG
Organism: uncultured Chthoniobacterales bacterium; assembly: GCA_964246175.1. Taxonomy (GTDB): domain Bacteria; phylum Verrucomicrobiota; class Verrucomicrobiia; order Chthoniobacterales; family SZAS-18; genus CAHJWO01. The sequence continues at coordinate 3,751 of CAXTQD010000258.1, forward strand.
TGAAGCAGCAAGGCGCGACATGCGGCGGGAGATTAGCCGATGCATAGCGCGCCTTCAACGGGACTCATGCCTCGAAAACGCCTCTGAACCCGGGTGGGGATGGCTCTCCGAGCCGTTCCCTAGATTTTCTGCTGCTGAACGGGTACCTCAAAGCCAGAGAAATCAAGATGATTACTGTGCGTCTGCCGGCTTCTTTGCTCCCTGGCCGGGCAGCGTGGCCGGACGGTCGGAGAGCTTCGGCTCGCGGACGGGTGCGGTGGCGACATTGGGCGACTCCTTCGCCTGGAATTGACCGCCGCGCACCTCCACGTCGCCGTTCGGCGTGCGCGAGAGCGTCGGCCGGACCGTCCCGCGCTTCACGTAAGCCTGCTGGGTGACGCTGACCTCCTCGCTCTCGGTGGTGAGTTCGCTGTGCAGATATGCGCCAGGCGCGGCCTCGTGGAGGACGTGGAGCGTGTTGCGCCGGTCGAAGAGCGCCTGCGGGTTCGCGCCGTTGGCGACCATCCGGCCCAGGGGCGTGGACGCGTACACGTTGCCGCTCTCGGCCTCGCGCACGCGGGCGTAGAGTTCCAAACGGTCGGGGCGTTGGAAGGTCAGGAGCGACACCTCTCGCGTGTCCAACGTGTTGCCCGGCACGCCGATGTCCTGCCTCCAGATCAGCTGGCCCTCCGCGATGTCGAAGGTCGTGTAGCGCGAGGCGAAGAACTTGTCCGCGTCGGCTAGGTAAACGTTGGCGCGCAGACGGTGGGTGCCGGCCTCACGGATGGGAAAGAGCGGGTTCAGGTCGATGCGCCGCTTGACGGCCTGGCCAGCGGGCACGGAGAGCGGGTGAAGTTTGTAGTTGGGATCGTAGGGCTGGATGACCTGGCCGTCCATCGTGGTGACCTCCACGTTGAACCACTGCTTGCCCGGCTCGTCGGTGAAGGTCACGTCACGGCCGGCGAAATTTGTCACCGTGATGGTCGCCACCAACGGCTCGTAGATCATGTACGTGCGGCGCGCGAGTGTTAGTTCCACCTCGATCTGCGCGGCGGCATGGCCGGCGAAGCCCAGCAAGAACACGCACAGCCAGAGGAAACGATGGGGGGAGGTTCGCATGTCAGGGGAAAAGGCGGCTACTTGGCCGGTGGCGCGGTGTCGCAGACCGTACGGAAGCCGACCCGGTCGGAGGATTTCAGGTCGGCCAGCTTGTCGAAGCGGCGTGTGGCCTCAAAGGTCTCCGAGCCGAAGTTGCCTCCGCGCACGACCGGGAAATTTAGCGCCCCTTGGGGCTGCACAGTCGCCGTCCATTCGCTGACGTTGCCGGCCATGTCCATCGCACCGTAGGGGCTCCGATCACCAGTCATCACGTCCACGGGCGACCAGAAATTATAGCCGTCGGTCAGCGCCTTGGCGGAGTGGTCGCGTTCGTTGTGGTCGGTGGCGGTGTTGACCTTGCTGATGGCCGTGGCGTCCTCGCCCCACGGAAAGCGCCGGCCATCGGTGCCGCGCGCGGCTTTTTCCCACTCCTGTTCGGTGGGTAGGCGGTGGCCTTTCCACTTGGCGTAGGCGTAGGCGTCAAACCAATCCACGAACACCGCCGGGCAGTTGAAGTCCACCTCGGAGCCGTTGTACTTCACGCCCTGGCTGGCGGCCTTGTAGATGTTCAGCCACTGGTCGCTCTCGTGGCGGTGGCCTTTGGGCGTGTTGGGAGCCTCGTACCGGTCGGTCGGCCCGGCCTTCAGCGCAGCGAGGAATTGCGCGTACTGACCGATGGTTACTTCGTACTCGTCGATCCAGAAGGCTCCGGTCATCGCCTTGGTCTTGTCCGGTCCGAAAAGGAAGTCGCCTGCGGGCACGGCGACCATCCGGTCGAGCACGCGCGCCGGGGGCACGCGGAAGAACTTCCAGTACACCACCCCCGCCACCAGCCAGAGCAGCGCGAACATGCCGGCGGTCGTCAGCCAGAGGGCGCGCTTCTGGCGGCGCTTGGCCGCGTTGACGGCCGCGATGCCGGCGGCTTCCTGGGCGCTGAGTTTGAAGGCGTCCTCGGGCACGACCTTCGGCTCCAGCGCCTTGACCGCCTGGAGCAGCGCCGCCCAACTCTGGAACCCAGCCGCGTCGAGCAGCATCATCCGCCCGAGCAGCGCACGCAGCCCCGGCGTGCCCTGGCCCGGCGGCAGGCACCCATCGACAACCGTCGAGAGCGTACGCATGTCCATGGTGGTGGCCGCAGAATCCTCGCCGGGCAGGGTGGCGAGGTTATTCAGGCGCACGCGGTTGTCGCGGCCCAGGTAAATGTCCTCGGCCGTCAGCGGCGGATGCGGGATCTTCTGGCGGTTGAGAAAATTGACGACCTCGGCCGTCACGCGCAGACACTGGAGCGCGGTGGGTTCGTCCACCGTGCGACCCTGGGCGCGGAGATAGGCGAGGTTCGCGCCATCCACGAACTCGCGCGTGTAATAATAGATACCCTCACTCTGCCCGGCCTCGTAGACGGACAGGATAGAAGGGTGCTGGACGTTCGCCTTGGCGCTCGCCTGATCGAAGAACTCCTGCACCGCCGCCGGGTCCGCCTGGGCCTCGGGTAGCAGAATCTTCAACGCCACCACGCGTCCCATGGAAGTCTGCACCGCCTCGAAAACCTCTGTGTGCTCGCCGCGCCCGATCTTGCGGCGGAGTTCGTAGGGACCGATGCGCTTGCCGGCGAGCGCCGGGTCGGCGGTATCGGCCGCGGCGGCAGCCTCGCCGGCGGCATGGAGGCGTTCGTCGCGGCGGCGCGCGCCTTCCATGACGAGGTGTTCCCAACCACCCTGGATCGTCTGGGTTTCGGGCGCGACGCCGTCCTCGAACGAAAACTGCCCCGACGACCAGCCGATGATTTCGTAGGCGGCCTCTTCGCCTTCGAGTTCACCCGACACGGCCTGGATGATCTGGCCCGTGCGCAGGTAGAGCACGCCGCGCTCGTTGCGCCGCGCGATGAGCAGGCGGCCCGTGCGCCGGCCCACGCAGCACATCTGGATGATGTCGAGGAGCTGGAACTGGTCCAAGCGCCCCGTGAACCCTTGTTTGCCGACGAGGTCCCACAGCCTGGAGAACTGCGAACGGTGGTCCGTGGGGAGTTCATCGGTCAGGGATGCGCTGCAGACGCGGCCGTCCTCTTCTCCCGCCTCGGGCGCGGCCATCACGGGGGCGAGCACGGGCTGGGCTTCGGTGGTGGGTGCCAGCGCCGCGGCAACCTCGTGCGGGTCAGCAGGCTTGTAGAAGACGGGCGTGCCGTCGATGTAGTCGGAGTATTGCGACAGGTCGTAACCGGTGACGTAGATCGTGCGCAGTTCGGGCCGGACGGCGCGCAGGGATTCGTTGAGGCGGAAGCCGTCCACCTCGTCGGGCAGCACGACCTCGGTGACGAGCACGTCCGGCGGGCCGCCCTGTTCGGCGAGTGCGAGCGCCTGCTGGCCGCCGACGGCTTCGACCACCTCGTGGCCCGTCGCCTCACGGAGACCTTGCGCGAGCGCGCCCGCGGTTTCGGCCTGATCGTCAACCACCAGGATTTTCATGGGGCGTCAGCGAGCGGGCGGCGTGTTATTGTCGGTGGCACCTTCTTCCGGCAAGGTCAGCGGGGCCTGGAAGTCCTGCAACAGGCGCACCGGCTCGGCCTGGACTTCCTGGAGTTGCCCCGCGTAGTACAGCCGCACCGAATAGCCCAGGTAGCGCCGCGCCAGTGC
>CAXTQD010000258.1:7467-7977 GCA_964246175.1 uncultured Chthoniobacterales bacterium
CGACCGCGCCGGGCGGCGGCAGCGTGGGCCGGGGTGGGCATGAGCGCGACGCCCTTGGGCCGGACGTAGAGGGCTTCGAGCACCTCGGATTTGTCGTTGGCCCAGTTGATGGGTTTAGGGGTGAGCCACTCGAAGTCGGTCTGTGCGTTGGTCTGGACTACGTCCTTACCATCGACGAGGTCGTAGAAGTTCGCGTCGATGCGGACTTTCTCCGGGTCGATGACGACGCCAGGCAGACCCTTGACGACGATCTTGAGCGCGACCTTTTCCTCGGTGGAGGGATCGGGGAGAGTTTCGGCGGTGACGCTCGTGAGCTTCAGGACGGTGTTGTCCACGGCGGAGGGACCGCCGGGCCGGCGCGTCGGCGTGGAGCCGTTGCCGGCGGTGGAGGCGCTGCCGTGGAGTTTGGCGTCGGCCAGATAATAGAGCGCGCCGACGCTCTCGCCCATGCCGTAGATGCGCTGCCACTGCTCGAACGCTTTGTCGGCGAGTTGCATGGCCTCGTAGGTG
>CAXTQD010000259.1:0-7969 GCA_964246175.1 uncultured Chthoniobacterales bacterium
GGATTGGGATGGGGCCGGCGGCGGACACAAAAAGGTTCGCGCTCGCGGCGGATTTCTCCGGGTTGGAGGCGGACCGCACCGAAGATTTCGTCCAGTACTGCCGCCAGAGCACAGCAGAGGGCACCCCTTTTAGCCGACCGGTGGTGGACATGCTCGCCCTTGCCCGCGCGGGCGGGGTGCGGTTCGTCTTCGTAGAGATGCCGATGCGATCCGCGCACCAGGCCCGCTTCTACTCGACGCCGGAATGGCGCGCGTACGTGGACGGTCTGCGTGCGCAAACCGGGGCAGCGGGCGCGGACTTCCTGGACGCGTCGGACTGGATCGCCGACGACGGCTTCGGAGACGCGGTGCACCTCAACCTGGGCGGCGCGGCGGAGTTCAGCCGCCGGCTGGGCGAGGCGCAGTCTGGCTTCCCCGCGCCGCCTTAGCCGTTCGGATGGTTGTCTTTCGCGTCGCTTGGACGAACCTGTTCCCGGGACCTAGACCGCTGCTCATTTGGATGGGCTAAGCCCTTCGCGCTTGTAGCCACGGCAACGGAGTGCCTGGGCTACAGCTTAATCCAGGCGAGCCGCGCGCCAGACCACGTTGCGCTTGGCTGAGGCTCCCGCTGGGTAGGGGCGGCTCTCCAGGCCGTCCCAACTAGGAGATGCTTCGGAGAGGCATCTCTACCAGATAAGACAAACGCCGAGGACGCATCAGCATCCGGCGAGCACTTCCACCCGCCGCGCGACGAGGTCGTAAACCTGCGTGCCGGTGACTTCCACCTCGATGAACTCGCCCACCGGCGTGGGCGCGTCGAGCAGCACCCGGCCGTCCACGTCCGGCGCATCTCCCTCGGTGCGCGCGACGAGCGGTCCGTCGGTGAGTACACGCAGCCGGCGGCCGACCTGACGGGCGCTGATTTCCTTGGCCACGCGCTGCTGGAGCTTCATGGCTTTGGCGTGGCGGCGGCGCTTGACGGCGTTGGCGATCTGCCCGTCCATCTTCGCCGCGCGCGAGCCTTCCTCCTGCGAATAGCTGAACACGCCCAGCCGCTCGAACTTCACCCGTTCGATGAACTCCAACAGGCTCTCGAAGTGTTCCTCCGTCTCGCCGGGGAAGCCTGTGATGAACGTCGTCCGCAGCGATAGCCCCGGGATGCCTGCGCGCAAGCGCACGATGAGATCCTCGATGTGTTCGCGCGAGGTCTCGCGTCGCATCAGGTCAAGCATCGTCGGGTGGATGTGCTGGAGGGGCATGTCCACGTACTTGGCGACGCGGTCGTTGCGCGCGATGGCGGCGATCAGTTCGTCGCTCCAATGCGCCGGGTGGGTGTAGAGCAGGCGCACCCAGAAGTCGCCTTCGACCGCGCCGAGTTCGTCGAGCAGGTTGCTGAGGGTCACACCCCGGGCCGAATCCACCGGCTGACGTGGGCTGGCCTTTTGTTGCCACAGGTCCATGCCGAAATAAGTGGTGTCCTGGCTGATGAGGCAGATTTCCTTGACCCCCTCCGCGACCAGCGCGCGCACCTCGCGGGCAACGCTCTCAATCGTGCGCGAACGGTGCCGCCCGCGCATCTGCGGGATCACGCAAAAGCTGCACGGGTGGTTGCACCCCTCGGCGATCTTGACGTAGGCCGTGTGTGACGGGGTCAGGCGGAAGCGCGGCGTGTCCCAGTCGGGGATGTAGCGCGAGCCGCGGGTGACGAGGTTGAGCGGTTCGAGCGTTTCGACGTGTGCGGCCTCGGTGGCGAGCGGCCCGTGGAACATCGGCACGGCCGCGGCGGCGCTGCCGGTGCGTTCGAGGACGCTGCGGACGATGTCGCCTGCCTGCGCGATCTGATCCAGGCCCATGAACGCATCGACCTCGCGCATCTCGGCGGTCAACTCTTTGGAGAAGCGTTGGGCCATGCAGCCGCTGACGATGATTTTCTGTCCCGGGCGGCGGCGCAGGCCGCGCGCCTCGTGCGCCTGGAAGATGGCCTCGATGGACTCCTCCTTGGCCGAGTCGATGAACGCGCAGGTGTTGACGATGAGCACGTCGGCGTCCTCGGCCGAGGCAGTGACTTCCATGCCCTGCGCGCGCACGCTGCCGAGCATGATCTCGGCGTCAACAAGGTTCTTGGCGCAGCCCAGGGAGATCATGCCGACTTTCTTCATAGGACAAAAGGTGGGCAATGTATGCCGGGTTGGGCGGAACTTCAACACGGAGGAGCACGAAGGCCAGAGGAGAAGGAAGGGAAATCAAAACCCTCCTCTGGTCTCCGTGCTCCTCCGTGTCTCCGTGTTAAGATTCGGCGTTCGGCGTCTCGGCGCGTGGCGGCCCCTCCCACGCGCGGTCGACCGTGCGGGGTCCTTCGCCTTGCGCGGCGTCTGCCTTGAGGAGGTTGGTGATGTTCTGGATGTGTCGTCGCGCCGTCGAGATGAACACCTGCCGATCCCCGTCGTACACCTTCGCCAACTCCGCCAGACCCTCGCGGTCGCGTTCGCGGAAGACCTTGACCACCCGCAACGCCTGCGCGCCACGCATGCCCATCGCGCGCAGTGCATCGGCGCTCAGGTCCAGCGATGTGCCCAGCGTGTCGCGGTACACCTGCTCGGGCTCCAGGCCGTGCCGGATCAACTCGTAGGCGTGGATGCGGTCGCGCGCCCGCGCCAAAATCCGCACGTGCGGGAACTCCGCGCGCAAGAGGTCCACCAGCGCGAGCGACTTTTCCTTGTCCACGATGGCGACGACGAAGAGCTTCGCCCGTTCGACGCCCGCGCTGCGCAGAAGGTCCTCGCGCAAGGCGTCGCCGTAGTACGTCTTGAACCCAAACTCCCTCATCTGATCCACCCAGTCGGGATCGTTTTCGAGCACGGTCGTCGGCACGCCGTTGACGGCAAGGAGCCGCCCGACCACGCTGCCGAACCGCCCGAACCCCGCGATGATCACGCCGCCCTGGTCGTCGCGGTCCACGCGATCAGGGGGCCGGGCGGACGCGCCGTCGATCCCCGTGCGCCGTGCCGCCTCGGCCTCGCGGGCTTGGTACCAACCGGCGACGCGGTCATTGGCGACAAGCAGGAGCGGCGTCGCGGCCATGCTCAGGGCGACGGCGGCGGTGAGCAGGTTGGCGGCGTCGGCGGGCAGGACGGTCGCATTCACGCAGAACGAGATCAGCACGAAGGCGAACTCGCCTCCCTGCGCCAGCGCGAACGCGAACAGGAAGTCGTGCGTCGGCCGCAACCCGAAGGTTCTCCCCAGCCCGAAGAGTACGGCGAACTTCACGGCCAGGAGTCCGGCGACGAGCGCCAGCGTCGCGCCCGGGTGGTGGACGACGTAGGGGAAGTCGATCCCCGCGCCCACCGAGATGAAAAACAGCCCGAGCAGGAGCCCCTTGAACGGCTCGATGTCGGCTTCGAGTTGGTGGCGGTATTCGCTGTCCGCGAGCACGACGCCGGCCAGGAACGTCCCCAGCGCCTCCGACAATCCGACCAGCCGCATCAACAGCGCGATGCCAACGACCAGTCCCAACGCCGTCGCCGTGAACATCTCCCGCAGCCCCGTTCCCGCGATGTAGCGAAACAGCGGGCGCAACGCGAACCTCCCGCCCGCGATGACCGCCGCCACCGCCGCGAGCACCAGGAGGGTATGCACCCAGCCCGGCAAGGCGGCGAGCCTCGCTTCCCACCCGTCCGCGTGCGTCTCCGCTGCCGCCGTCGGGTGCGCGCCGCCTGGAGCCAAGAGCGGCAGCACGGCGAGGATCGGGATGACCGACAGATCCTGGAACAACAGCACCGAAAAACACGCCTCGCCGCCGCGTGTCTTGAGCAGCCCTTTCTCGCCGAGGGACTGAAGGACGATGGCCGTGGACGACATCGCCAAGATCAACCCCGCCGCCAGCCCCGTGCGCCAGTTCACGCCGAGCGCGAGCGCCAGGAGCATCACCGCCGCCGCCGTGCCCACAACCTGCAGGCCGCCCAACCCGAGCACGGGTCGGCGCAGTTCCCACAGACGGGCGGGGCGCAGTTCCAGGCCGATGAGGAAGAGCATCATCACCACGCCGAACTCCGCGACGTGCATCACGCCATCGGCCCCTTTGCCGCCGCCCACCAGGTTGAGCACCGATGGTCCGATGGCTGCGCCCGCGAGCAGGTAGCCGAGCACCGACCCGAGTCCGAGGCGCTTGGCGACCGGCACCGACACCACCGCCGCCAGCAGATAAATGAACACCTGGAAAAGTCCGCCGCTCATGGAGCCGAGCCTCCGCGACGCCCGTCGGCGCAGTCAAGCGTTCTCACGGCAGGGTTATCCCTTGCAGGAAGCGGACTGGTGCCTGTGTCTCAACGGCTCCTGGACGTAACGCGCGAACGCGGGTCTGGGTGCAGAAAAGGCGCCGACATCCCGGCAAGCACGTCAGGAACCACCCACCAGAGATCGAGCGTAGTATCGTCGCTCATGGAACCCGCTTCACGCGATCCCATGGCGCAACTCCTCTAACCGCTGACGGTACACCTGCGCATGGTGCGCGAAATTCCAGTATTCCTCGTAGAAGAGGTCGTGGAACGTCACCCCATCGAGGTCGCGCCCGGCGTTGGCCAGTGCCCGCTGCACGCGCGAACGGTGGTAGGCCGGATGGGCGAAGAGAACGAGGATACGCATCGGCGGAAAGGATGAAGGATGAGGGATGAAGGATGAAGCGGAAAAACTAAAATCCCGTTCTTGTCCGGCTCTTCTGTCCGTCGCCTTTTCTGCTTTCATCCCTCATCCCTCATCCCTCATCCTTCCCGCTATGCGCCGATTTCTCCTGTTCGCGTCGATGGCTATCCTCGCCGGCTGTTCGCGTCCGAAGACCCTCACGCCCGTCGAACAGGGCAACCGCGACGGCGTCCTGCACCTGGGTAACGGTGCCGAACCCCGCGAACTCGACCCGCAGGTCGTCACCGGCATCCCCGAGTCCAACATCGTCCGCGCCCTCTACCAGCCGCTCGTCGACTACGACGACCACGACCTCCATCCCGTGCCCGGGGTGGCCCAATCGTGGGAGGTCTCGACCGATGGCCTGACGTACACCTTCCACCTGCGGCCCGAGGCGGTGTGGAGCAACGGCACGCCGCTGGTCGCGGCCGACTTCGTCAACAGTTGGAAGCGGGTGCTCTCACCCAAGCTCGGGGCGGAGTTCTCGTACTTCCTGTGGCCGCTCAAGAACGCCCGCCCCTACAACGAGGGCTCGCTGACCGACTTCGCCCAGGTCGGCGTCCACGCCACCGACCAACACACCTTGCGCGTCGAACTCGAACACCCCGCGCCCTACCTGCTCAACTCCATGGCCGGGCGCACGTGGTACCCGGTCTACCTGCCCGGCGTCGAGAAAACCGGCCCGTTCGACGAGCGGAATAACCAGGCGTGGACTCTGCCGGCCAGCTTCGTGGGCAACGGGGCGTTCACCCTCACCGAGTGGACCGTGGGCAAGCGCATCGTCGTGCAAAAGAACGGGCGCTACTGGGACGCGGCGCACACCCGGCTCAACGAGGTCGTCTTCTACCCCATGGATGACAGCGACACGGAGGAACGCGCTTTCCGCGCCGGGCAGATTCACCGCACGTACCCGGGCAACATGCCCACGGCCAAGATCGACGTGTACCGCCGTTCGCACCCGGAGCTTCTGCGGATTCCGCCGTACATGGGCAGCTATTACTTCATGCTCAACACCACACGCGCCCCGCTCGACGATCAGCGCGTGCGCCGGGCGTTGTCGATGACGGTGGACCGCGAGGCTATCGTCAAGAACATCACCCGCGGCAACCAGCAGGCGGCGAGCACCTACGTGCCTCCGGGGATGAACGGCTATCTCTGCGCGCACCCGGTACCGTACGACCCCGAGGGAGCGCGCAAGCTGTTGGCGGAGGCCGGACACGCCGGCGGGGCGGGGTTGGGACCGGTAGACCTCCTTTTAAACACGAGCGAGTTCCACAAGCAGATCGCCGAGGCCGTCCAGCAGATGTGGCAAAAGGAACTCGGGGTCACCGTCCACCTGCGCAATGAGGAGTGGAAGGTGTACCTCAACGACCGCCGCACGATGAACTACACGATGGCGCGCGCGGGCTGGATCGCCACGTACCTCGACCCGTTGGCGTTCTTGGATAACTTCGTCGCCAACGGACTGAACAACAACACGGGTTTCGCGAGCGCGGAGTACGACGGGCTGCTGGCAAAGTCCGGGCGCGACCTCGACCCAGCGGCGCGCAACCGCGACTTCGACCAAGCCGAGACGATCCTGCTCGAAAACGGGGCGGTGATCCCAGTCTATTACTATACGAACCCCTACCTGATCTCGCCCAGCGTGCAGAACTGGAACGACAACCTGTTCGACTTCCATCCCTATCAGACGGCGTGGCTCAAGCCGTAAGGCACGCGAAGTTTTAACACGGAGGCACAGAGGAGGAACGGAGACGGAGGAGAAAGGGATTCCTGATGCACGACGGCGAACCGACGCAGCGCATCATCGGGTGTGCGTTGGAGGTGCATCGCATGCCTCGGACCCGGTTTGTTGGAGAGCGTGTACGAGGAGGCTCTCTGTCACAAGTTTCAACTGCAAGGCGTCCCTTTCAAACGTCAGCAGCGGGTGCCGGTTCGGTACAAGGGAGTTGTTCTGCCGGCCGAACTCCGCCTCGACCTGATCGTGGATGGTTGGGTCATCGTGGACTTCAAAGCCAAGCAGATCCTCGCGCCAACCGACAAGCCATAGTTGCTCACTTATCTGCGTCTGTGTGACCTGCGTGTAGGATTGATTATCAACTTCCACGTCGTGGTCCTCAAAGAGGGCATCGCACGGGTGGTCAACGGCTACGACTAAACCTCCCTTCCTCTCCCTCCTCCGCCCTCCGAGCTTCCGTGTTAAAACCCCGCGCGTGCCCGCTCCACGTCGCGCCCGATTTGTTCTTTCAACTCTTCTACCCCTCCGAATTTTCGCTCCGGCCGCAGGAACGCCCGGAAACTCACCTCTACGTCCTCCCCGTACAAGTCTCCGTCGAAGTCGAACAGGTGCAACTCCAGCACCCGCTCGCCCCCCGGTGCAGCCACCGTCGGACGAAACCCGAGGTTCACCACGCCCGAGTATTTCCCCCCGCGCCACTCCGCCTCCACGGCATACACGCCGTTCGGCGGGAACTGCTCGTTGTGCGCGGCGAGGTTCGCCGTCGGAAATCCCAATTGCCGCGCCAGCCTCTGTCCCGCCACCACCGTCCCTAGAATCGTAAACTCCCGCCCTAAAAAACGCGCCGCCCGCGCGAGGTCGCCCGCTTCCACCGCCTGCCGGATCAACGTCGAACTGACTGTCTCCCCATCTACGCTCACTGACGGCAGCCCCACCACCGCGAAGCCGTGGCGCTCCCCCAGGCGCGTGAGCAAATCCAGGTTCCCCGCGCCGCCGCGTCCGAACGTCCAGTTGAACCCCACGCAAATCTCCCGCAACGGCCGCGCCGCTTTCACCAGTGCCGTGATGAAATCCTCCGGGCTCGTCGTTGCGAAGGTCTCGTCGAACGGCAACGCGAGGCAATGCGTCGCACCGAGTTGGGCGAAGAAATGGAACTTGTGCCGCGTGGAGGTCAGCAGCCGCGGGGCCGCCTCGGGTCGCAGCACCCGCAATGGGTGCGGGTCGAATGTCACGACGACCGCTGCGGCACTTGGTTCGCGCCGGGCATCGTCCACCGCGCGGCCGATGACAGCGCGGTGACCCAAGTGGACGCCATCGAACACGCCCACGGCCAGGTACGCCGGGCCGAGGGCGGCGAGCGCGTCGGGTGAACGATAGATTTCCAAGGGTCGGACCGGAGGTTCCACCGGTCCGCCCGCCGCGCGCAAGCGAAAATCCTCGGCCGACCTAGGGAGGAGACTTCCGCCCGGACCGGCTTTGAGGATTGGATTATTTACGCGTCGTATCGGTTTCCGTCACGGTCTTGCCGTCGCGGAGCACCTCCACGTCTTCCTTGCGCACGGTCTCGCTGACCTG
>CAXTQD010000260.1:0-7950 GCA_964246175.1 uncultured Chthoniobacterales bacterium
TGAGCGACGGCTTCTGGCGAAAGAATTTCGGCGCGGATCCGGCCGCCGTTGGCCGGCGGCTCACGCTCGACGGGGAGCCCCGCGAGATCATCGGCGTGCTGCCGCCGCAGGCGGGCTTTCCGCGCAAGTGCGACGTGATCGTGCCGTTACGCGAGCAGCGTAAGGCCGACAACGTGCTCAAGCGCGGCAACCACCCTGGGTTCTCCGCGCTGGGACGGCTCCGCCCCGGCGTGAGCGTGGCCCAGGGCCGCGCGGACCTCGACACGGTCGCCGCACAACTGGCCCGGCAAAACCCCGAGTGCACCCCCTGCGTGGGTTTCAACTTGCGCCCGCTGTCAGACTACCTCGTGGAGGACAGCCGCCGAAGCCTTTACCTGTTGTTGGGGGCGGTCGGCGGGGTGCTCCTGATCGCGGGCGCCAACGTGGCAAACCTCCAACTCGCCCGGGCCGCCGCCCGCACGAAGGAGTTGGCGGTGCGCGCGGCGTTGGGGGCGAGCCGAGCGCGGCTGATCCGCCAACTCCTGGCCGAGAGCGTCCTGCTCGGTGCGCTCGGTGGGGTCCTGGGAGTGCTGTTGGCGATGTGGCTGGTGGATGTCATCGTCGCGCTGGGCACTGCTCTGCCGCGCTTCCAAGAGGCGCGGCTCGATCCGTCCGTGCTGGGGTTCGCCGCGGTGGCGGCGGTCGGCACGGGGGGGCTGGCGGGCCTGTGGCCGGCGTGGCGGCTGTCGCGGATCGAAGCGATGACTGCCGCCCTGCGCGAGACCAACGCGCGGGGGGCCAGTGCCGGCGCGGGCCAGGGGCGGACGCGCGGGGCCTTGGTCGTCACCCAGGTGGCGCTGGCGGTGGTGTTGCTCACGGCGACGGGGCTGGTGCTGCGCGGGTTCTACGTCGCGCTGACCGATCCGCTGGGCTTCCGCGCGGAGGGGGTGCTGACCGCCTCAGTCGCGCTGCCCGGAGGCCAGTACACGACCGAAAAAACGCGGCAGTTCGAGCACGACCTGCTCGACCGCGTGCGTGCGCTGCCAGAGGTTGAGACGGCTGCCATCGGGTTGGATACTCCCTTCGACGGGATGGACTGGGAGAGCTACCTGCACCTGACCGGCACGCCGGAGGCTCCCCCGGGACAAGAGCGGGCCGCGTTGGTCTCCTTCGCCTCGCCGGGTTACTTCAAGCTGCTGGGCATGCCGATCCTGCGAGGGCGCGATTTCAGCCCACAGGACGTGGCCGGCCAGGAGCCCGTGCTCATCATCGACGACCTGCTGGCGAAGGAATATTTTCCGGACCGCGACCCCATCGGCCAGCACATCGACAACCGGGCGACCTCCGACGACAAGAACGCGCCGCCGTTTACCGTCGTGGGGGTCGTGTCCCACGTCCGCCACAACGCGCCCGGCGTGGACCCGGTCATCGAAGTCATGCCGCAGATGTACGGCTGCACCGAACAGTTCCCCAACCAAAACGTGTATCTGCTGCTGGGGGTCAAAGGCGGCGATCCGCTGCGGCTGACCGAGCCGTTGCGCCGGCTTGTGGCCGGACTGGACCCAGAGTTGCCGGTCTCTGATGTAGCGACGCTGGAGCATAACATCGCCGACAGCTTGGCGTCGCGCCGGTTGACGATGGCCTTGCTGGGGTCGTTCGCGGCGGTCGCGCTGGGACTGGCCACCATCGGGATTTACGGGGTCATGTCGTTGAGCGTGACCCAGCGCACGCGCGAACTGGGCATCCGCATGGCCTTGGGCGCACAACGCCGGGTGGTGCTGGCGCTGGTGCTGCGTCAGGCGGCCGTGCTCGTGGCCGTCGGCCTATGCATCGGGCTGGCGGTCTCCCTGGCTGTCGGTCGGGTGCTGCCGCGCATGGTTTCCGGCGTGGACGGCAACGAATTCCTGACCCTCGCGGCCGTGTGCGCGGTGCTGGCGGGCGCGGCGTTGCTGGCCTGCTGGCTGCCGGCCCGTCGCGCCACGCGCCTGGACCCGATGGTGGCGTTACGCGACGAGTGATGTTCCGGGCAGGCCGCCGTCAGCGGTCGGCAGCAGAACGGGCTCCTCTTCCTCGTCCGCTGGCACGTCGGTGGTGTCCACCTGCCAGCCCGTCAGCAGTCTGATGCGCCCATCAAAGTCCTCCACCAGCGCCGTGCAGCTTTCCACGAAGTCGCCGCTGTTGTAGTACGCCGTCCGGCCCGGTTCCTCGCGCGCGGCGGCGCTGTGGATGTGGCCGCAGAGCACGCCTTGCACCCCGTACTGCTCGGCATAACGCACGATGGCGTTCTCGTACTCCCCGATGAACGCCACCGCGTTCTTGACCCGGTGCTTGACGTACGCGCTCAGCGACCAATGACCCCACCCGACGAGCCGGCGCAGGAAATTGACTGGCTGGTTGAGCCGCAGCAAAAGCTGGTAGCCCACGTCGCCGACGTAGGCCAGCCACTTGACGTTCTGGATGACGGTGTCCAGTTCGTCGCCGTGCAGGACGAGCAGCCGGCGGCCGTCAGCCGTCGTGTGGACCGCCCGGCGCACGATCGACAAATTCCCGTACTCACCGAGGAAGCCGCGTAGGAGTTCGTCGTGGTTGCCGGGGATGTAGACGAGCCGGGTGCCCTTACGGCCTTTGCGCAGGATCTTTTGGATCACGTCGTTGTGCGTCTGTGGCCAATAGCGACTGCGGCGCAGGCTCCACACGTCGATCAGGTCGCCGACGAGGTACAGCGTCTCGCATTCCACCTCGCGCAGGAACCGCAGCACCGCGCCCGCGTTGCAGCCGCGCGTGCCGAGGTGCAGGTCGGAAATCCACGCGGTGCGGTAGCGCGCGGGAGCGGTGGGCATCTGACTCCGAACCTGCGCAGAGTCCGCAGAGGATGCCACCGTAGGAGCGTGAAGGTTTTGTGACAAATCCATCATAAAGCCCTCCAGGGGACGCCTTCCGTTCGTCTGCCGGCCGTGAGCGCCGTGCAAAACCCGAGGAAAAGCTGTCCCCAGCCGGCCGGCGTGTGTAGGGTTTGCCCGCCGACCGCTATGGATGCCTTCACCCCTGACGAACAGCAAGTTCTCGCCCGCTACTTCACCAACTCCGACCAGCCGGTCTTCGGGCTCATCAACCTGCCGGAGGTCGTCAAGGGGGCGCTCTTCGCGCGCTACAGCCGTTCGCCGAAGTCGCTGCGGCGCTTGTTCCTCGACGAGTTCCACAAGGACCCCGCGCAGGGGGTCGCCGCGCTGGCGGAAGCCGAGGTCGCCCCGCACGAAGCGATGGGCCGGAACCGCGCCGAAAAACTCTACGAAAAAGTCTTCACCGAGTACGGCGACGACTCCGTGGCGCAGCTCGGCGGCGCGCACCTCGCCTGCGAGGACATCACCAACGTCCTGACCAAGATCATCGAGCGTCCACGGCTCGCGTCGTACCTCGAACAGAGCACCCGCTACATCGTCTACGACCAGCGCCGCGCGGACGACCGGCATTGGAAGTTCCGCGCGCCCGCGGAGATCACGGACCCGGCGTTGCGCGGGGAGTTTTACGCGGTCATGGACGGTTTGTTCACGTTCTACGCGCGGTTGGTGCGCGAACTCCAGGCCCGCTACGAGGAAGTATTCCCCCGCGACGACAAGACGCCGCTCGCCCCCTGGCAGGCGAGCATCCGTGCGAAGGCGTGCGATGTGGCGCGCGGACTCCTGCCGGCCGCCGTGCTCTCCAACGTGGGCGTGTACGCGTCCGGCCAGGCGTATGAAACCATGCTCCTGCGCATGTTCGCGCACCCCCTGGCCGAGGCGCGCGATTGCGCGGTGTCCATCCTCGCGGAACTGCGCAAGATCATCCCGGCCTTCCTGCGCCGCGTGGACATGCCCGAACGCGGCGGCCGGTGGTCTGCGTACTTCGCGGAGGTCCATACGCGCATGACCGACCTCGCTGCTGGCCTCGATCTGACCGGGCTCGGCTCTCGGCCCGAGGTCGATCTCGTCTCCTGGGACCCGTCCGGCGAGGACAAGGTGGCCGCCGCCGCCCTCTTCGAGTACACGGACCACCCGAGCGCCGCGCTGGAAGCGGAAGTCGCCACGATGCCCGCCGACACCAAGGCCGCGATCCTCGCCGCGTACGTCGGCGAACGCACGAACCGCCGCCACCGGCCGGGCCGGGCGTTCGAGCGCACGGACTACAAGTTCGACTGTGTGACGGACTACGGCTGCTTCCGTGACTTGCAACGCCACCGGATGCTCACCATCGATTGGCAGCCGCTCGGCACGGCGCTGGGCCACAAACTACCCGAAGACCTCGCGCTCGTGCCCGGCAGCGCCGACGAATGGACCCGCCACATGGACCGCGCGGCGGCGTTGACCGAAACCGTCCGCGCGCAACACGGCGCACTCGTCGCGCAGTATGGTGTGCCCTTCGCGTACAAAATCCGGTTCACGATGCAGATGAACGCCCGCGAGGCGATGCACCTCCTGGAACTCCGCACCCAGGAACAAGGCCACACCGAGTACCGGCGCGTGTGCAACCGGATGCTCGAGTTGATCCGCGACAAAGCCGGGCACCGCGCGCTGGCGGGCGCGATGAGGTTCATCGACCCGACGAGCTACGATCTGGGCCGCCTGCACGCCGAAAAACGCACCCACGCACGGATGGAAGCGCAGGTGGGGGCGTGAAGTTGGGGCAGTCCAACCGACACGTTCCGCGCGTATCCATGCGATGAAAACTCTCAAGCTACTCCCGGCTTTTCTTCTGTTGTTGGGTGCTGCCGCCAGCCCCTTGAGTGCGCAGGATAGTTCCGACAAGTCTCTCGGCGAGAGGACGGTGGACTCCACCAAGCACGAAACCCACAAGG
The DNA here is from genome assembly GCA_964246175.1 of uncultured Chthoniobacterales bacterium. GTDB lineage: Bacteria > Verrucomicrobiota > Verrucomicrobiia > Chthoniobacterales > SZAS-18 > CAHJWO01. The sequence goes on from CAXTQD010000260.1 coordinate 4,811, forward strand.
TGGCGAACACCACTCGCAAGGAATCTCACAAGGTGGCGAACACGACCCGCAAGGAATCTCACAAAGTAGCCAACACGACCCGCAAGGAATCACACAAGGTGGCCAACACGACTCGGCACGAGAGCCACAAGGTAGCCAACACTGGCCGGCACGTGACGCATCGGAAGTCCAACACCAACAGCGATACCCCCCAGTAGACAGACAGCGCAACCACTCCCCCAGCAGGTAGATCGGAGGCTTGAGCGTGCTGCGTTTAGTCTGGCGGCCGGCTCGGAGGGCTTTTCCTACCGGTTGGACAAACGGCAATTTCGCGGCTGGCGTAGAAGGCTCAGCAATTTGTAAGGCGCTCTAATAGTTGAACAACGCTACTAGGGTGTACTGCCGGCCGCTGGCGGCGTTGAGGGCGCGCAGAACCTTAGCCTGTACGTTGGGCGTCAGCCGGCGGCCTTTGCACGCGCGGGCAACCATCTTGTGGGTGAGTTGCTCGCCGGAGGCGGCTACGAGGTCGGTGGACTTGAGGGAAAGCTCGGCGAGGAGAGCGGCGACTGGCTGCGCGCCGAGGTTGCGTTCGATTTCGTCGTGCATGTGTTCGGTGAGGGCAGCGGTGAGGAGTCCGACCAACTCCGGGTCCATGAAACCGTAGTCGTCCGGGATGTCTAGGCAGATCACGGGTTTATCGGCGAGTTCGTCGGGGAACCGGTCACGCAGCCGCTGGACGTGCCGGCGTTCCATGCAGAAGACACGGTCGGCCCATCGTAGGTGGCCGGCGCTGACCCGCACGCGGGCCGACGGCTCCGTGCCTGCCGAGCGTGCCTCCACACCAAGGCGACCAGTGCAGAGGGTCTCCGCGGTGGGACTGCGCCACTGGTTGCGGCTACACACGAACAGAAAACGGAGCGGGGAGGAAGCCAAGGGAAAACGCGCTATGATACCGCGCCTCCTTCTCCGATGAAATCACTCTTTGACTGCCGGCTCTACGGCATCCTTGACCTCGGCTACGTCGCGCCGCCAAACGCCGCCGAAACCGCCCGCCAGATGGTCGCCGGCGGTGTGGACATCCTCCAAATCCGCGCCAAGAAACTCCTCGCCCCCGACATCCTCGCCCTCGCCGCCCTCGTCCGGCCGTTGACCGAGCCCGCCGGCGTCCCGTTGATCATCAACGACTACCCCTGGCTCGTCGCCCGCGCCGGGGCTGACGGCGCACACATCGGCCAGGACGACGGTCCACTCGCCGCCGCGCGCGCGAAGGCTGGCACGGGCAAGATCGTCGGCCGCTCCACCCACAGCGTTGAACAAGCCCTCGCCGCGCGCGACGAAGGCGTGGATTACCTCGGCTTCGGCCCGCTTTTCGCCACGCCGACGAAGCCGGACTACCCCGCCGTTGGCCTCGACGACATCGCGCGCGTTCACGCGGAGGTCTCCGACCGGCCGATTTTCTGCATCGGCGGTGTCAAGTTGGAGAACCTCCCGCCAATCCTCGCGGCTGGGGCGCGGCGCGTGGTGATCGTCTCCGGCCTGCTGTTGGCTGACGACGTGGCCGGCTACGCGCGCCGGGCCGGTGAACTCCTGCGCGCGGCGGCGTGAAGACCCCCACCGACATCCTGCGCGTGCAGGGTCTGCGCGTCGTGCGCGGGCGCGCCGTGATCCTCGACGGGATCGACTGGCGCGTGGAGCGCGGACAACACTGGGTCATCCTCGGCGCGAACGGCTCCGGCAAAACGTCGCTCCTCGCCGCGCTTACCGCGTACCTGACACCCTCTGCTGGCACCGTCGAACTGCTCGGCGCCACGTTCGGCCGCACGGATTGGCGAGAACTCCGCCGGCGCGTGGGATTGGTCAGTTCGTCGATCCGCCAGATGATCGCCGACGACACGACGGCCCTGGAAATCGTCGCCTCCGGCCGCGATGCCGTGCTCAATCCGTCCCGGCCGTTCCCACCCGCCGAACGCCACGCGGCCCTGGCCGTCCTGCGCCGGGTGGAGGCCGCCCCGCTCGCCGAACGCCCCTGGGGCGTGCTCTCGCAGGGCGAACGCCAGCGCGTGCTCATCGGCCGCGCTCTGCTGCCCGAGCCGCCGCTGTTGATCCTCGACGAACCCTGCGCAGGGTTGGACCCGGTGGCGCGCGAGCGGTTTGTGCGTTTCGTCGACCGCCTTGGAAAACGCCGCCGCGGCGGTCCGGCGCTGGTGCTGGTGACGCACCACGTCGAGGAAATCGGCCCGGCGTTCACCCACGCGCTGCTGCTACGGGCGGGCCGGGTGCTGGCGGCCGGGGAAAAGACGCGCGTGCTCACGACGGCACGGTTGTCGGAGGCGTTCGGGGCGCCACTGCGCCTGCGGCGGGACCGACACGGTGGCTGCACGTTGCGTCTCGCGGCGGCGGAGCAGGGGTGATGTTCCCGCTTTCTTTTGCCGCGGTTTCGGGTATCGGTGGCGTCCTATGCCCGTTCTCATCGTTGGCTCCATCGCCCTGGACACCGTCAAAACCCCCGTCGAAGAACACGCCGACCTGCTCGGCGGCTCGGCCTCGTACGCGGCGGTGAGCGCCAGCTTTTTCACCGACGCGCAACTCGTCGGCATCGTCGGAGATGACTTTCCGAAGGCGCACGTCGAGTATTTCCAGTCGCGTAAGATCGACCTCGCCGGCCTCCAACAGGTCCAGGGGCAGTCCTTTCGCTGGTCGGGTGAGTACATGACCGACATGAACGTGCGCGAAACCCGCTCGGTGGCGCTCAACGTCTTCGAGCACTTCACCCCGCACCTGCCGGAATCCTATCGTCAGACGCCTTACGTCTTGCTTGCCAACATCGCCCCCTCGCTCCAGAGTCACGTTCTCGACCAAATGGCCCGGCCGCGCTTCGTCGTCGCCGACACGATGGATCTGTGGATCACCATCGCAAAAGAAGACCTCCTGGCTTTGCTCCGACGCGTGGACCTACTCATCCTCAACGACTCCGAGGCCAAGATGCTCACCGGGGAGACCAACCTCATCCGCGCCGCCGAACTCATTCGCGGCTACGGTCCCGGCTACGTCGCCATCAAAAAGGGCGAGCACGGCTGCCTGCTCTTCGGCGACCCGGACAAAAAAGAGTTCTTCTCCTGCCCGGCGTTCCCGTTGGCTAACCTCCACGATCCGACCGGGGC
>CAXTQD010000261.1:0-7907 GCA_964246175.1 uncultured Chthoniobacterales bacterium
CAACATGATCGAGCTGAACTGCGTCTCGACCGTCCACCTCGCCAAGCACGTGCTGCGCGACATGAAGGCACGCGGCCAGGGCAAGGTGCTCTTCACCGCGAGCATCGCCAGCACGACGCCCACGCCCTACGAGGCCGTGTACGGCGCGACCAAGGCGTTCGTGATGTCCTTTGCCGAGTCGTTGCGCGCGGAACTCAAGGACCACGGCATCACCGTTACCGCGCTTCAGCCGGGGCCGACGGACACAAACTTCTTCCACCGCGCCGGCATGGACGACACCAAGACCGGCGCCGAAGCCTCCAAGCAGAACAAACCCGAGGACGTGGCGCGCGAGGGTTTCGAGGCCCTGATGGCGGGCAAAGACAGCGCCGTCGGCTCGACCACCTTCATGACCAAGGTGCAGGGTGTGCTCAACGAACTCTTGCCCGAGAGCGCCAAGGCAGACAGCCACGCCAAGAAGTCCGAGCCGGGTTCGGCGAACTCCTGAGTGGTCATCGACCGTGTAAACACATCCGCGGCTGAAGCGCGGTGCGCTTGGATGAGGCTGCCGCCACCCTGGTGCGGCGTTTGCCACTGACGGTAGGGGAGGCTCTCCCGGGTCGTCCTAAATCTAACCACTGGATGTATTTGCACGCGGTCGGGATCACCGCGTTCACACGCCCACGATGGACACGACTACCGTGCGTCGGTGCGGCGCGCGACGGTGCTCGAAAAGGTAAATTCCCTGCCAGGTGCCCAGGGCAAGTTGGCTGGCGATCACCGGCACGTTCTCGTTGGTGCGGGTCAGCGCCATGCGCAGGTGCGAGGTCGTGTCGTCGGGACCTTCAGCCGTGTGGACGTAGTCATCAGAATCTTCCGGCACAAGGCGCTCAAAGTAAGCGTGCAGGTCGGCGCGGGCGCTCGGGTCGGCGTTCTCGTAGATGACGAGGCTTGCGCTTGTGTGTTGCACGAACACCGTCGCCGTCCCGGTCGTCACGCCGCTGGCCCGCACCACACGCGCCACCTGGTCGGTGAGGTCGTAAGTGCCCTTGCCGTGGGTGGCCACCGTGAACTGATCCGCGTGCGCTTGCATCCCCGCGAAGATGGGGCAGCTGGCAGCGAGGTAAACTCTTTTTTAGCTGTGGGAGGTGAGATGTGCGATGAGAGATACAAATTCATCCCCTTTGAGCACTCTCCCCATCTTCTCGTTGGACGGCCGTGTCGCCGTGGTCACCGGCGGCAGCCGCGGCATCGGTTTCGAAATCGCTCGCGCCATGCGCGACAGCGGCGCGCACCTTGTTCTCGCCGACCGCCTGCGCGATGAGGGACACGCCGCCGCCGAGACGTTGGGAGCCGAGTTCGTCGAAACGGACGTGACCCGTTCCGAATCCGTGCGCGCGCTCGCCGACGGCGTCGCCGCCCGCCACGGCCACGTGGATATCCTCGCCAACATCGCCGGCATCGCCCACAACGTCCCCGCCGAGGACATCACCGACGAGGACTGGCGGCGGGTGATGAGTGTCAACCTCGACGGCGTGTTCTTCTGCTGCCGGGAGTTCGGCCGCCACATGCTCGCGCGCGGGAAGGGCGTCGTCGTCAACATGGCCTCCATGTCCGGCCTCGTGTCCAACCATCCCCAGCCACAGTCCGCCTACAACGCTTCCAAGGCCGGGGTCATTCTCCTCACCAAGTCCCTCGCCGGCGAATGGGCCGGGCGCGGCGTGCGTGTTAACTCGGTTGCGCCGGGCTACGTCGGCACGCCCATGACCAAGCTCGGCCTGGAAACGCCCGAGTGGAAGCGCGTCTGGCTGTCCGAAACTCCCATGGGCCGCCTCGCCGAACCCGCCGAGATCGCCCCGCTCGCCGTCTTCCTCGCCTCCGACGCCAGCAGCTACATGACCGGTTCCACCGTCGTCATCGACGGCGGTTACACCTCTTGGTGAGCGCGCTTACGCCGCCTCCACGATCCAGTCGGCGCGTACGCGGGAACGGCGGATCAACTCGGCGTTAGGCTCATCGGTGGACGCGATCCACGCCTGTGCCGCTTCCGGCGTGCGGCCGTGCGCGACGTGACGGGCCAGGAGTCGCTCCCGCCGGATTGGTTCGTCGCCTTCCACGAACCAGACCTCGTCGAGCAGTGGCTGCACGGCCGCCCACGGACCGGTATCTTGCAGCAGGTAAATACCCTCTGTGATGACCAACGGCACGTCGGCCGGCACCGCGATCTCGCCCGCGACAGCTTCCTCAATCTCGCGGTGAAAAGCCGGCGCGTAGACAATCTCACCTATTACCGGGTCACGCAGCCGGCGCAGCAGCGCGACGTAGCCTGCGGCGTCGAAAGTGTCCGGTGCCCCCTTGCGCTCGCGGCGGCCGAGGCGAGTCAGTTCCGCGTTGGCCAGGTGGAACCCATCCATGGGTACGACCACGGCTGTCGCCCCGGCGTGCGCGGCCAAGCGCGCGGCGAGCGTGGACTTGCCCGCACCAGGCACTCCCGTCAGTCCGAGGAGGCAGCGTGTTCCACGCGCGCGCAGGGTTTCCAGCCGCGCCAAGGGGTCGGGACAAAGGGGGGGCATCACCCGAATCTTCGCGCCGCGCAGGGCAAAACGCCGTGCCGACCGCTCGGATTTTTGTGGGGGAGACCAAGCGGCGCTCGTAATGTAGGAGGATGCAAACCCTTCGTCTCCTCGCTGCTGCCGCCGCTTTCGCCCTAGCCGCCTGCGGCTCCATCCACTCGGACCATGCCGTTGAGAGCAGCGGCACACCGATCAATCCCTTCGCTGATCCTGGCGGGGCAAACCAACCGAGCGCACCGCTGACCGGCGCACAGTCGGAGCACCGCTGAATCCTCCTCCAAGGGGTGTAAATCTCGTCCGGAGGAACCGGTTGGACTGCATATTTGTGCAACGCGTTCGAAATTTGTTCAAAAAAGACGTTGCACTCTTTTCGCAAATTCGCTCTTAATCGGCCTGTACGAACCATTCCCCTCATGTCTAAACCACGGAGAACCCACTCACTCAGAACCACCTTCACCATCCTCGGTCTCACCCTGGCCGCGGCTCCTCTGGCCTTCGCGCAGTCTGGCGAAGCCAACATGAACCAGATGGAGGCGCAGATGAAGGCGATGGAAGCGCGCTTGGAAGCCACCGAGAAACGCGCCGCCGCCGCCGAGGCTAAAGTGACCGACCTGCAAAAGCAGGTGAACAGCAACACTCTGCACGGCCGGGAGGAAGCCAAGAAGCAGGCTGCCGCCAGCGGAACCACGGCCCCTACCGTGGAGGAATCCGAGAAGGCCAACCCAAAAGACTTCAAGAGCCTGACGCTGGCGCCGCAAAACGACACGCCCTTCGCCACGCTCGACATTAACTACTTCTACATGCGTACCGGCTTCGGTACGTACACCACAGGTGGCGGCCGCGAGAGCAACGACGGACGCAACAACGCATTCGGCATCCCGCTCGTCAGCGACAACACCGCCGGCCGTCTCGGTAACGAGTTCGACACCTACCTGGAACCGAGCTTCAAGGTTATCACCAATCCGTTCAAGGACCCGAAGGTCACCTTCGGCGCGGTGGTGACGTTCAGCTCCTACACCGCCGAGCGCACCCAGGCCGACTTGCCGGCCGGCATCAACACGCTCGACCTGTACGCGTTCGCCAAGGGCGCGATCCCCTTCTTGCCCGGCGCGGAAGTGTGGGCGGGCCGGCGCGGTTATGAGTACCAGTTCTACGTCAACATCATCGACCGTCGTTCGTACGTCATCGGTGGTGACGGTGGCGGCTTGAACGATATCGACTTCGGCTTCGCCAAGCTCGACGTGGCCTACCTCGAAGGCAGCCCGACCGCCGGCTCGAACACCTCGGTCAACCCGATCAATCCGACCGGCTCGACCTTCGGCGACGTGCGCACGGACAACGGTAACCTGAACAAGCAATCGCTTTACTTCCGCGTCCACGACATCGACCTGGGACCGGTTGGCAAGCTCTCGTTCTTCGGCCAGTGGCAGCACACCGCGGGCGGCACGGCGCTGGTCAGCGGCGACTTCCAGGGCGTGCCCGGCGCGTATGCCTACAACAACCTGAACTACGCCGGAGGCGTCCGCCTCCCGTCGCAGGATGGGTTCAGCGGCGGCATCGTGGAAGACTTCAAGGGCAAGCTCATGAACGGCGACCTGACCGTGACCAACCACCTCTACCTGGGTGCGTCCACGGGCATGGCGTACGACACGACCAACACCGACAAGCTGCGTAATTCCCCGTACTACGGTGTGTCCACGGACGTGCTGCTGAACAACAACGGCACGGTGTTCACCCTCGCCGACGCGCACCGCTACTCGTTCGCCGACCAGGTCAACTTCTTCTACAAGGAGAAGATCGAACTGGAAGCGTTCGCGGTGTACGAGCACCAGGACAGCGGCCGACCCACCGTACCGCTGACCGACGCCTCGCTGCCGATCCCGGCGGGTGCGGTCGCCGGCCAGACCATCGGTCGCACCACGTTCCTCAACGGGGGAACCGTGACGGCAGCCAATCCGCTCGGCCTGATCGCCGGCGTCAATGCCCGCGGCATTCAGGATTGGGCCGACGTGGGCTTCCGGCCGACGTACAACTTCACGCCGTTCTTCGCCCTCCAGGCGGAAGCGACGTATAACTACATCGACAACCAGGCGTTCAACGCGATCCGCGATGCCGCCGGGTTCAAGTCCGGCCCGGGTAGCCTGGTCAAGTTCACGCTGTGTCCGACCTTCCACTACGGCAAGGTGGGTAACTACCCGCTCGAACTACGCTTCTTCTACACGTTCGCCTACTGGAACGACAACCTGAAGGGCGCGCTCGTGGGTGGCGACGCGAACCGCAACTCCAACCACGGCAACCTGTTCGGCACGCAGGCGGTGTTCAACTTCTAACCCGCCCAGCCACCCGTCAGTTCGTCTCACGAAAGCGCCACCATCTGCCACGGATGGTGGCGCTTTTCTTTTGTTCTAACCTCTTCTCGATAAAATTCTCGCACCGCGGCGTTGCGCTGGGTTGACGCGAAAATAAAGCTCCCTATTCTTCCAACACTACGCGCGCGAGCCCCCCGCCGCCGTTCGGCGGTTTGCCGTGCCGTTTACAGCAGCCATCCCCTCATCATGAAGCTACAGAAACTCGGCCTCGCCGCCGCCCTCCTCGCCACCCCGTTCTATCTCATCAGTTGCGGCTCCGGCGGCAAAAAAGACACCGTCGGTGTCTCCATGCCTACCAAGTCCTCGCTGCGCTGGATTGCGGACGGCAACAACGTGGTCAAATCCCTCGGTGACAAGGGCTACAACACGGACCTCCAGTACGCCGACGACGACATTCCCAACCAGCTCTCGCAGGTCGAGAACATGGTGACCAAGGGTTCCAAGGCGCTCATCATCGCCTCCATTGATGGCACGACGCTCTCGAAGGTGCTGCAATCCGCCGCTGACGCCAAGATCAAGGTCATCGCTTATGACCGACTCATCAAGGGGTCGCCGAACGTCGACTACTACGCGACCTTTGATAATTTCCAGGTCGGCGTGCTTCAGGCTCAGTCCATCGTCGACAAGCTCGGCGTTAACGACGGCAAGGGTCCGTTCAACATCGAGTTGTTCGGCGGTTCACCCGACGACAACAACGCCTTCTTCTTCTACGACGGCGCGATGAGCGTACTCCAGCCCTTGATCGACGCGAAGAAGCTGGTGGTCGGCAGCGGCCAGACCGGCATGAAGACGGTGGGCACCCTGCGTTGGGACCCAGCCACAGCTCAGGCCCGCATGGACAACATCCTGTCCTCCACCTACACCAACAAGCGTCTCGACGCGGTGTTGTCGCCTTACGATGGCCTGAGCATCGGCATTCTGTCCTCCCTCAAGGGCGTGGGCTACGGCAAGCCCGACATGCCGATGCCGATCGTGTCCGGCCAGGACTGCGAGATCCCCTCGATCAAGTCGATCATCGCCGGCGAGCAGTATTCAACCATCTTCAAGGACACCCGCGAACTCGCCAAGGTGGCTGCGAACATGGCCGACTCGATGCTCAAAGGCCAGACGGTGGAAGTCAACGACACGAAGACGTACAACAACGGGGTGAAGGTCGTGCCTTCCTTCCTGCTCAAGCCGGTGCTCGTCACCAAGGATAACTACAAGCAGATGCTCGTAGATTCTGGCTACTACAAGGCCGAGCAACTCCAGTAAAACAGCGGTTCACAAAAACCCCGCGCGCCTGACCGGCCGCGGGGGTTTCTCTAAGGTTATCCCCAAACCCCTTGCACCTTCACGCGGCTGTTGCCGGCTGTGGTTGAGCGGTCAGACCGGCGTGCCCTCTTCCTTCTCTCCTCCCTTCTTTGCAGCCATGAGCGACATCATTTTGGAAATGCGGGCGATCACCAAGACGTTCCCCGGCGTCAAGGCGCTTGACAACGTAAATCTCACCGTGCGACGCGGCGATATCCACGCGATTTGCGGAGAAAACGGCGCGGGCAAATCCACGCTGATGAAGGTGCTCAGCGGCGTGTATCCGACGGGTTCCTACGACGGGCAAATCCTTTACGAGGGTCAGGAACGCCACTTCCGCGACCTTGCCGACAGCGAGAAGGTCGGCATCATCATCATTCACCAGGAACTCGCCCTCATTCCGTTGCTCTCGATCACCGAGAATATTTTCTTGGGCAACGAGGTGGCGACAGCCGGCGTCATCGACTGGGAACTCGCCGAGCAGAAAGCTGGCGCTGTCTTACAAAAAGTTGGCCTCCAAGAGCCTCCCGAGACTCTGGTGATGAATCTCGGCACCGGCAAGCAGCAGCTCATCGAGATCGCCAAGGCACTTTCCAAAGAGGTCAAACTGCTCATCCTCGACGAGCCAACCGCCAGTCTGAACGAGAACGACAGCGAGAAGCTGCTCAATCTGCTGTTGGAGTTCAAGGCGCAGGGGATCACCTCCATCATCATCTCGCACAAGCTCAACGAGATTAAGAAAATCTCCGACCAGATCACGATCATCCGCGACGGCGCGACTATCGAGACGCTCGATACGCTCGACATCACCGAGGACCGCATCGTCAAGAGCATGGTCGGGCGCGAGTTGAAGGACCGCTACCCCAAACGCGAGCCGAAGATCGGTGAGACCGTCTTCGAGGTGAAGAATTGGTCGGTCTACCATCCAATCACGGCTGACCGTCAGGTCATCCGCGGCATCGACATCAAGGTAAGCGCGGGCGAGGTCGTCGGCATTGCGGGCCTGATGGGCTCAGGCCGGACGGAGTTCGCCATGAGCGTGTTCGGCCACGCCTACGGGCGCAAGATCACGGGCGACGTGTTCATCAAGGGCCAGAAGGTTGTGCTCAACAACATTAACCAGGCCGTGCGGCAGGGACTAGCGTACGTCACAGAAGACCGCAAAACGTACGGACTCAACTTGATCGACCACATCAAGCACAATATCACCCTGACGAACTTGCAGGGGGTATCACAAGCTGGGGTCATCGACGATCTGCACGAACTCAACGTTGCCAACGACTACCGCCAGAAGACGAACATCCGCTGTTCGACGGTTTACCAGCAGACTGGCAACCTGAGCGGTGGTAACCAGCAGAAGGTCGTGTTGAGCAAGTGGCTGTTCACGCAGCCCGAGATCCTGATCCTCGACGAACCAACCCGCGGTATCGACGTGGGCGCGAAGTACGAAATCTACACGATCATCAACCAACTCGCCGACGCGGGCAAAGCCGTCATCGTCATCTCATCCGAGATGCCCGAGATCCTCGGCACCTGTGACCGCATCTACGTGATGAACGAGGGTCGCATCGTAGACGAGATGGCCGCCAAGGATGCTTCGCAGGAGAAAATTATGACCGCCATCATCCGCAACAAGACCAAATCCCCATGAACTCCACCGTAAGTCCCGCCGCCCCCCCCCTCGCACCGGAGC
>CAXTQD010000262.1:0-7575 GCA_964246175.1 uncultured Chthoniobacterales bacterium
AGCGCGACCAGTGGCCGGCGGACGCCGGGTTCGAAGTCGTGTCGGGACGCGGCCCACGGGCGTTCGCCGACGGACTGGCCGCGCTCGCACCGCGTCGGCATTGCGACGCGCTCTTCAGCCTGGAACGGGTCTGGCGCTGCGACTGCTACCGGGCCGGTGACGGTCTGCACCGCGCGTGGCTGGAACGCCGGGCGCGCTTCGAGCCTCCGTGGCAAAGCCGCCTGCGCCGCTGGAATCCCAAACACCGCCAAATCCTCGCTCTCGAAGACGCACTCTTCGGCCAAGGCGGCGCGGGGTTCGTCATCGCCAATTCACAACTCGTCCGCGACGAGATCACTGCCCGTTTCCCCACCTACCCATCGGAGCGGGTCGCCGTCGTCTACAACGGTCTTCCCTCCGCCTACCTGACGCCGACTGATCCCGCGGTAAGAGATCATTCGCGCCGGGCGCTCGGACTGCACCCGGACGATTGTGCACTGCTCTTCGCAGGCACGGGTTGGGAGCGCAAAGGCCTCGCCTGCGTTCTCGACGCCGCGGCCCTTTCGCCTGACGCCCACCTGCGCCTGCTCGTCGCGGGCCGGGGAGACCCTCGACCCCACCTGCAGCGACGAAAAAACCTCGCCGGCCGCATCCATTTCCTTGGCCCGGTGCTAGAGATGCCCGCGCTGTACGCGGCGGCCGACCTTTTCGTGCTGCCGACAATCTACGACCCATTCTCCAACGCCTGCCTCGAAGCCCTCGCCGCCGGTCTCCCCGTGCTCACCACCACGGCCAACGGCTTCGCGGAAATCCTGACTCCCGGCGCGAATGGCGACACGTTTGCCCCCGGCGACGCCGATGCCTTGGCCGAGCTGATCCACCGCTGGGCTGACCCTGCCCGTCACCTCGGCGCGCGCGAGTCCGCCGCCGCAGCGGCCCGTGCCTTCCCCATCGAACGCAACGTCGCCGAAACGCTGAACATCCTCGCCCGTCTTGCGTCCAACTCCGCAGCGTCGACGGAACAAAGATCTCGCCAGTAAAAACCTCGCCGCTGGGGCACTTGGAAATTGCCCGCCACAACCCGTTGTGGCAAGATAGTTCCTGGGCCTCTCCGATCCCACCACGCGTGACACCACCCACCGCCTACCCTCAAGATGTTGCCCGGGTCATCCTCGACCGCTGGGCGCGCATCCGCTCCGGCCAGGAGAGTGGGCCGAACCCGTGGCTCGAACGTCCCCCGAGCCAGGACACCCTTGCCGCGATGGTGCTCATTTGCTTCCAGGCCAGCCTCCTGCGCGAGGAGTCGCGTCCGGTCACCTTCCGGCTCATCCTCGCTGAACCGGCCACCTTTCCGTGCGATCAGGGACCACCGGAAGGTTTGCATTGCCTGCGCTTCGAGCGCACCCGGCCTTTTAACCCGCTGGAGGCCCGGCGGCTCTCCCCGGCGGCGAACTTCTACCGTTCGCTCATCGGCGTCTGCCTGGACGACAAGAACGAGGCGCCACGCATCTGGGGGGTGTTGCATTCAGGCTTGCGCTGGCTCCAGAACGTCCACGGTGGCCGGGGTCGCGCGCAGACCTTACCGCCCGCGCTGGTGTTGAGCGTCACCGGACCCGGGCAGATCACGGTTGGCTTCGGCTCGGAGGTCATCGCGCGCGCCGACGCCGGCCGATTGCTCGCACCGTCGTTCAACGTGTTCGAGTCCATGTGGATGCGTAACTTCTTCGCGCCGGTGCGCGAGTCGCTCTTCGGCCTGCACCACCAGGCCCGCGCCAAGCGTGGCTCGACCTGGGCGCCATTGGACCCGGCGCTCGTGCGCATCGTCTCCCAACACGCCATCAAGCGGCTGATCTCCGCCCTGCGCAGCGCCCACCATGGGGCGACCATCGTGTTTTTGCCCGCTGAGTTCGCCACCGAACTCGGCGATGCCAACCGCTATATCGACCTCAAGTACCGCTTCCGGGAAGGCGAGCCGCGCAACCGTTTCCGCACGCTGGTGGTCAACATCATGAACCGCGTGGCCGAGCTTTACGCCGGTTCCAAAGAGACCGTTGGCTGGCTTGAATACGCGCTGAGCAACGACGAAAACCTGGCCGCCTTCGACGAGGCGATCTTTGAGATGGCCTACCTCGTGGCCGGTTGCGCGGAGGTGGACGGCGCAGTGGTGTTGACCAAGGGCTTCGAGTTGCTCGGCTTCGGCGGCGAGATCAGCGGGGAGTTGCCCGGCGTCGTGGCCGTACGCCGCGCGCTCGATCTGGAGGGCGACCAGGGCGAGGAAGAGTTCACCGAAAGCGTGGGCACGCGGCACCGTTCGGCGTACCGGCTGTGCCTAGCGGTGCCGGAGGCGATGGCAATTGTCATTTCGCAGGATGGCGGTGCGCGCATCGTCCGCAGCCGCGACGGGACGGTGACGTACTGGGATCAAGCCTCGACGACCTCGTTGGACGTGTGAGGACAGAGAAGGGCGGAGCTTTGCTCCTGTGTGGTACAATTCTCATCAGGCGTCATGAAGTTGCCATGAGAGAACGTAAAACCATCAGCTTTTTTGTGGCTGGTGTAGCCCTGTCTCTCTACGTCGCCTCGCTGAGCATGGCAGGTCGGCAGCCTTGCCCCTCGTACACCCTGTTCCTGCTGCTCTTGGGCTTACTCGCTTCCTTCTTTGGCCTTGCTTATTTCTTTGCCTCCGAGAAATCGTGGCATGCGGCGTTATGTGGGTTGGCGAGCAGCGTTGGCCTGTTCTTCAACGCCTACGGATTGCTCTACCTCATGTGGGTGGTAGGATCACAATGAGGCACCACCCTGACATCTGGATTACACGCCCTAGCGAACAGAAGCTGGCGCTCGGGTCGTTCTTGCTGCATAGCCACCGCACCGGCTATAGTTCCCCATGAACATCGCCGTCCTCGGCCTCGGCATCATCGGCAGCGCGTGGGCGCGCAACCTGATCGCCGACGGCCACGCCGTCCGTCCTTGGAATCGCACCCCGCAGCCGGACTTCCCGAACTTCTGCCCGTCGCTGACCGATGCCATCGCGGGTGCGGAGGCCATCTTCCTCGTCGTCGCCGACCCGCCGGCGGTGGAGGGCATCCTCGGCCAGATCGCGCCGACCCTGCACGCAGGTCAACTCGTCATCCAGTCCAGCACGATCTCGGCGGGATGGACCCGGCGCTTCGCCAAGCAGGTCGAAGAGAGCGGTGCGGAGTTCCTCGAAGCACCCTTCACCGGCAGCAAGGTCGCCGCGCAGGAACGCAAGACCGTCTTCTATCTCGGCGGTGAAGACGCGCTCATCGCCCGCGCCCGGCCGATCCTCGAACCGCTCTCCGGGGCGATCCTGCACATTGGCCCGCTCGGCGCGGCGTCCTCGCTCAAGCTGGCCATGAACATGAACATCGCCGGCATCGCCCAGACCCTCTGTGAGAGCCTGAGCCTGTGCCGCGCCGCGGGCATCGCCGACGACGTGTACTTCCAGGCGCTCGGGCGCAACGTCGCCCACTCGCCGCTGGCCGACCTCAAGGAACCCAAGCTGCGCGCGGGCGACTACTCGCCGCAGTTCTCGCTCAAGCATATGGGCAAGGACCTGCGCCTCGCGTTGGAAACTGCCGCCGGCTACGACCTACCGCTCACACAGACCGCGCGCCTCAAGGAGTCGTACGACCAGGGCATCGCAGCCGGTTGGCAGGACGAAGATTTCATCGGGCTGCTGCGCCTGCTCGCCGGGCGCTGAACCGTCCCGCAACAAAACCGTTGCGCGAGAGGCTAGCCGTTCCCTTATGATGCGGTTCGTTTGAACCCTCTCCCCCGTCTGCTGCTGGCTGCCCTGCTGCTGCCCGGGCTGTCCGCGTGCCAGTCGCGCACCAGTCACGACGGCCGGATCGTCATCCGATACTGGGAAAAGTGGACGGGCTTTGAGGGCGACGCCATCCAAGCAGTCGTCGATGATTTCAACGCTAGCCAGAACCGGGTCTGGGTCGAGCGCGCCGCCATCAGCCAGATTCCGCGCATGCTCTTGCTCGCCACCCGGGGGGGGGTGCCCCCGTACCGCGCGGGGTTGTTCTCCGCTAAAATCCCGGTGTTCGCGTATAACAACGCGCTTCTCCCGCTCGACGGCCTCGCCGCGCAGGCGGGTCTGCGGCAGGAGGAATATATCCCGATCTTCTGGCAGTTGGGCTGCCACCGCGGCCACCTGTTCGGCGTGACCAGCATGCCGACGGCGTCCGCGTTGGTCTGGAACAAAAAGATGTTCCGCGCCGCCGGCCTCGACCCTGAACGGCCGCCGCGTTCCATCGCCGAACTCGAAGCCTGCAACGAGAAACTCCTGCGCCGCCGCCCCGACGGCAGCATCGAGCAAATCGGCCATTTGCCCAACGACCCCTTCTGGGTGGCTCCTCGCTGGGGCTTGTGGTTTGGCGCACGCTACTGGGACGGCCAGGCCGGGGTCCAGGCCGACTCCCCGGAGATGCACGCGGCTCTCCGCTGGATGCAGTCCTACCCCGAACGCTTCGGCGCCCAGGATCTCCTCGCCTTGCACGACGGGTTCGGCGCCTTCGCGTCGCCGCAAAATCCTTTCCTCAGCGGACGCGTCGCCATGACCAACCAGGGGCCGTGGATTTACAGCTTCATCAAGAACTACGCCGCGCCGGATTTTGAGTGGGGCGTGGCCGCCTTCCCATCCGTGGACCCGGAACGGCTGCCGAACGTCAGTTACGCCGACAGCGACGTGCTCGTGATCCCGGCCGGCGCGAAGCACCCGCGAGAGGCGTTCGAGTTTATCCGCTACCTCACCAACCAGGGACCGATGGAAAAATTTTGCCTGGGGCAGAGGAAGTTCTCCCCGCTGCGCCAGGTCAGTGAGGATTTCTACCGTCGCCACCCCGATCCGTACGCACGCGTGTTCGCGGAACTGGCGAACAGCCCCAACGCCCGCAGCGTGCCACCCATCACGACCTGGACCGAGTACGAATCCACCATGATGGACGCCACCGGCCGCATCATGGCGGGCGACCCCGATGTGGACGGCATCCTCGCTCGTGCCCAGCGGCGCGAACAGACCCACTACGAGCGTGCCCAGGAACGCTGGGGCCGCAACGCCGCCCCGCTCGCCGCGCAGTGGGCCGCCGCCGAAAGGATCACTCCATGAAGATGACCCGCGTCGAACGCCGCCGCCTCGGCACCGGCCTGCTCTTCATCGGGCCGTGGGTGGTCGGCTTCCTAGTGCTGACCGTCTACCCACTGGTATCCACGGTCGTGTACTCGCTCTGCGACTACTCGGTGCTGATGCCGGCGTCGTTCGTGGGGCTGTCGAACTACCGCGACCTCGTCACCGACGAACTCTTCTGGCGGGCGCTCTCCAACACTCTTTTCTTCGCAGCGTTTTCGATCCCGCTCGGATTGCTCGTGTCCCTCTCGCTGGCGATCCTGCTGAACTTCAACGTGCGCGGGCGCGGCGTTTTCCGTACGATCTTCTTCCTCCCCTCGCTCATGCCGGCGATCTCGCTCGCCGTGCTCTGGCAGTGGCTGCTCAACGGTGAACTAGGGTTGGTCAACGATGGGTTACGTCCGGTGCTCAACGTCGTCAACGATCTCACCGGTGCGCACCTCGCCGCGCCCAACTGGCTCGGCGACGCGCGCTTCGCCAAGTGGGGGCTCATCTTCACCAGCCTGTGGGGCGTCGGGCAGGCGGTCGTCGTCTACCTGGCCGGCTTGCAGGACGTGCCGCGCCACTTGTACGAGGCCGCCGACATCGACGGCGCGAACTTCTGGCAGAAGACGATCCACATCACCCTGCCGGTGATCTCGCCGGTGATCTATTTTAACCTCGTGATGAGTTTGATCGGCGCACTCCAGGTGTTCGCGGTGCCGTACATCCTCACCAACGGCCTGGACGGACCAGAGCGGTCGTTGATGTTCATTACCACGTACCTCTACCACAACGCCTTCGAGTACTCGAAGATGGGCTATGCGTGTGCCATCGGACTGGTGATGTTCGCGCTGATCCTCCTCCTGACATGGACCGCCACGCGGCTGTCGAAGCGGTTCGTCCACTACGCCGCGAAATAGGCCATGGTGCGCTTCTTCAAAACCGACTGGCTCAACGCCGCCGTCCTGGTGCTGCTCATCGTCTTCGGCGCGCTGTTTCTGCTGCCGTTCGTGTGGATGTTGTCCACCTCGCTCAAGCCGCTCAACGAGACGATGGCCCTGCCTCCGCGTTGGGTTCCTTCCAAGCTCCAGTGGGGCAACTACCCGGATGCGATCCACGCGATGGGCGACTTTTGGCGCTACGCGGGCAATTCACTCTACCTGTGCGTGATGACGGTCGTCGGCACGGTGACTAGTTCCGCGCTCGCGGCGTACGGATTTTCACGGGTGGAGTGGCGCGGACGCGATCAAGTGTTCATGGTGCTTCTGGCGACGATGATGATCCCGTTCCCAGTGGTGATGGTGCCGGTGTTCGGGTTGTTCAAGAGTCTAGGCTGGATCGGTTCGTTCAAGCCGCTGTGGGTGCCATCGTTCTTTGCCGGGGCGTTCAACGTCTTCCTCTTACGGCAGTTTTTCCTGACGCTACCCGACGACCTGTCGGAGGCCGCGCGCATCGACGGGTGCAGCGAGTTCCAAATCTTCTGGCGGGTGATCCTGCCGTTGTGCAAGCCGGCGTTGTTGGTGGTGACACTCTTTCAGTTCATGGCGACGTGGAATGACTTCCTCGGGCCGCTCATCTATCTGACCGAGCAGCAGGATTTCACGCTGTCGCTGGGTTTGCAGAGCTACCAGAGCCAGCAGGGCGGCACGTCGTGGCATTTCCTGATGGCGGCGTCCACGTTGGTGGTGTTGCCGGTGCTGACGATCTTTTTCTTCACGCAGAAGACTTTCATCGAAGGCATCGCCACCACGGGCGGGAAGTAGGACCGCGGATCAATGCGACGCGCGCAGCCCGCGACTGTGGATGAAGCGTTGCAGCAGGATAAAGACGAGCAAGAGTGCGCCGATAGCGATGCGCGCGTACCACGAACTCAGCGTTCCCTCGAACGTGATCGCTGTCCCGATCACCCCCAGGATCAGCACGCCGAAGAACGTCCCGAAAAATGATCCCACGCCGCCGGTGAGCAGCGTGCCGCCGATCACCGTCGCCGCGATGGCGTCAAGCTCCGCACCGACGCCCGAACTGGCGTTCCCCGCCGAGGTGTAGAGCGTGTAGACGATCCCCGCCAGCGCCGAGCACAGCCCGCTGAGCGTGTAGACCGCCACCTTCATGCGCCCGACCGGCACGCCCATCAGGCGCGCGGAGTGTTCGTTGCCGCCGACGGCGAACACCGCCCGGCCAAACGCCGTGTAGCGTCCCACCAGCGCCGCCAGGACCAGCACCGTCAGGAAAACCGTCGCCGTGGCCGGGAAAAACTGCCAGCCCGTGATCGACTGGAAGAACGGATGGTCGATGGGGATGGCGTCCAGGCTGATGACGAAGCCCAGGCCGCGCGCCAGGAACATCCCGGCGAGCGTCACCAAAAAAGGCGGCATCGCGAAACGGTGAATGAGGAACCCCATCCCTGCCCCCAGCGCGCCGCCGGCCGTCAGCGCCAGCGCAAACGCCGTGAGCGGGTG
>CAXTQD010000262.1:7585-7904 GCA_964246175.1 uncultured Chthoniobacterales bacterium
GTAGAGCGTGTAGACGATCCCCGCCAGCGCCGAGCAGAGCCCGCTGAGCGCGTAAATGGCGACCTTCATGCGTCCGACCGGCACGCCCATCAAACGCGCGGAATGTTCGTTGCCGCCGAGCGCGAACACCGCCCGGCCAAACGCCGTGTAGCGGCCCACGAACGCCGATAGCACCAGCGCGATCAGGAAAATCGTCGCCGTCGCCGGGAACGTCTGCCAACCCAGGATGGCATCAAAGAACGGGTGGCTGATCGGGATGGCGTCCAGGCTAATGACGAACGCCAGTCCGCGCGCCAGGAACATCCCGGCGAGCGTCACC
>CAXTQD010000263.1:0-7870 GCA_964246175.1 uncultured Chthoniobacterales bacterium
TTTCACCTACGCGCCGGGCGAATCGACGGCGACGTACACGGTCAAGGATTTCCCGAAGGCCCCGCCCAACCTCGGCCCCCACCACGCGCAGGCCGAAGCCGCCACGGCCGGGCTGCCGCCGGGGGTGACACACGACAACTGCCTCTACGACATCGCGGCGACGGGCGACGTGGCGTTCGCAGCCGGCTACCGGACCTTCGGCGCGTTGTTCAACGGCCTGACGATCTCCGCCACCCGCGCCAAGCGCCCAGCTCCAGCCGCCACGCCGGCCGCCGAAGGGGACCAGCCCACGCCGCCGCGTTTCGGCGTGGGCATGACGATCACGCCCGAGGAGATGGCCGCTGCCACCCCCTCCAGGCGCGGCAGCGCACGAAGGGGGCACTCGGCGCGGGCGAGGGCCGGGTCTACCGGTTCACGCCCGACGGCAAGGACGACGAACTGGCCGTGAGCCCGTACCTGAGTGGCGGCAGCGGCGACTACGTGGCAGGCACGGCGGGCTACGCGTGGTTTGACGACAAAGGGAAGATGTTCGGTGATGTTAAAGAAGCGCAAGAGACGTGGGTCGCGTGGTGGAAACCGGACGGCTGGCGGCCGACGGGCACGTATTACCTGAAGGTCGTCGGGCCGGGAGACGTGGAGTTCGAGTTGCCGTTTTGAGCGCGGCGCGGTTCCGCTTTGCCCTACCGCTGGCTTCCTGTACCGTGGCAACGGCGCGACCTGCCGCGCCGGGATCTATGGGCTTCACCGTTCGCCTGCAAGAAACGCCCCACATCGGCCAGCATGCGGTGCACCCGTGCGATTCGCCGGCGAACCCCTTCAGCGTCGTCTTCGAGGACGACGGCGACACCGGCTATCTCTACGCCTGCGACCAGAGCCGCGCCGAAAACCCGATTCTTGACGCGCTGCAAGTCTACGATGTCGCGTCCGTGGCCGACCGCGAGCGACCTTCCACGCTCCAGGTTGCGTGGTCGGACGATGGCCTCAAGGCGGTCGCTATTATCAACCGCTATCCTCACGCGGTGTTCGACTTCGAGGCGCGGCGGGGCTACTGCCGTACGAACTGTCCTCCGCCTGACCCCGCTTGGACAAGCCATGACCACGCCTGGGACGATGCGGCCACCCATCTTTTCCAATGAATCCTTCCCCTGAATCTTCTCCCTCCGCCCACCGCGCACACTCCGGCCCGATGCTCGACGGCCCGGACCGCGCCGCCAGCCGCGCGATGTTGTACGCCGTGGGCTTCGAGCCTGGCGACTTCGCGCGTTCGCAGGTCGGCATCGCGTCCACCTGGAGCCAGGTCACACCGTGCAACGTCCATATCGACGGCCTCGCGCGGGAGGCCGCGGCGGGCGCGAACGCCGCCGGGGCCAAAGCCGTCATCTTCAACACGATCACGGTCTCCGACGGCATCTCCATGGGCACGGAGGGCATGAAGTATTCGCTCGTGTCGCGCGAGGTGATCGCGGACTCCATCGAGACCGTCGCGGGCGGCGAGGGCTTCGACGGGCTGGTAGCCGTTGGCGGCTGCGACAAGAACATGCCCGGCTGCCTCATCGCGCTCGCCCGGCTCAACCGGCCGGCGGTGTTCGTCTACGGCGGCACGATCCTGCCGGGCTGTCTGCGCGGCAAGAACCTTGACATCGTCAGCGTGTTCGAGGCGGTGGGCCAGCACGCGGCCAAAAAAATCGACGACGCGGAACTCGCCGACATCGAGCGTTGCGCGATCCCGGGGCCGGGCAGCTGCGGCGGGATGTACACGGCCAACACGATGGCGTGTGCTATTGAGGCGATGGGCATGAGCCTGCCCAATTCCAGCGCGCAGGCCGCCGTGTCGAAGGAAAAACTCAACGACTGTCACCGCGCTGGCGAGGCGGCGGCCAACCTCATCGTCCGTGGGATCAAGCCGCGCGACATCATGACGCGAGCAGCCTTTGAAAACGCCATCACGGTCGTCACGGCCCTGGGCGGCTCGACCAACGCCGTCCTGCACCTGCTCGCCATCGCGCACGCGGCCGAGGTGCCGCTGGAGTTGGACGACTTCACCCGCATCGGCGCGCGGGTGCCGGTGCTGGCCGACCTCAAGCCGAGCGGCAAGCACGTCATGGCCGAACTCGTCGCCATCGGCGGGCTGTTACCGTTGATGAAAATGCTGCTCGACCGCGGCCTGCTGCACGGCGACTGCCTGACCGTGACGGGCAAGACGCTCGCCGAAAACCTCGCCGACGTGCCGCCCTACCCAGCCGGCCAGACGGTCATCCGCTCCTTCGATGAACCCATCAAACCCGAGGGGCATCTCGTGGTGCTCTACGGCAACCTTGCCAAGACCGGCGGGGTCGCCAAGATCACGGGCAAGGAAGGACTGCGGTTCACGGGCAAGGCGCGGGTGTTTGACGGCGAGGAGCGCGCGCTCGAACGCATCCTCGACGGTACGGTCGTCGCCGGCGACGTGATTGTCATCCGCTACGAGGGACCGCGCGGCGGCCCGGGAATGCGCGAGATGCTCTCGCCGACGAGCGCGATCATGGGGCGCGGGTTGGGCAAGGAAGTCGCGCTCCGCACGGACGGGCGGTTTTCGGGTGGCAGCCACGGGAACGTGGTCGGCCACATCACGCCGGAAGCGTTCGAGGGCGGGGTGTTGGCGGTGGTGCGCGACGGTGACACGATCACCATCGACGCCGAAAACCGCCGCATCGACCTCGGCATTTCCGACGAAGAGATCGCTACGCGCTTGGCCGAGTGGAAACAACCCGCGCCGCGCTACAAGCGAGGGGTCTTGGCGAAGTACGCGCGCGTCGTCAGCCCCGCGTCGCGTGGGGCGGTGACGGACTGACCAATAATACCACTGGCCTTGTCTCCGTGCTGACCACCTATGCAACTTGCGGATTGTCCTTCTCGGGCAAATCCACTGTCGCTCGGCGCGCGGCGCAAGAGTGGGCGCGGATCTGATCAGCCTGGACACCACCAACCATGAACGCGGGTTGTATGGCGGTGAGGGTATTTCCATCAGCCAATGGGAAGAAACTAGCTTCTTGGCGATGGATCGCCTGCGGGCAGAGCGCTCCGTCGTGGTGGATGATCCCTTCTCCCATCGCTTCCTGCGCGATCGGTGTAGGGCGGTGGCCGAGGAGAACCGCGCCCGCTTTGTCATCCTCTATTTAGATACTTCTCCAGAGACCATCACCCTTCGTCGGCAGGAAAATTACCGTCAACCAAGCCGCCACCACATCGGGGAAGAAGTGTTCACAGCCCACGCCGCTGAATTCCAGCATCCTACCTCCGACGAGGAACCTTTGATCCAGCTGCGTGACAAGGAAGACTTGGAGCGTTGGCTTTTCGATGAGAAGCTCCGGCAGTAGTTTATGCGCAAGGTCAACACTAACACCCTCGCAGAACAGGATTTCTCCTCGCCCAAGGGCAAGTACGTCGGCTTCGGCAAGGAAGTCTCCGAGGCGCTCGGACGCATCCCGCTTTCGATCGACCTCATGCAGCGGCATCCCTTCGACGTGGAGATCGTGCGCGTGCCGCCGGGCAAGGCCCCGTACGTCTACCACTCGCACAGCGCGCAGTGGGAGTTCTACCACGTCATCGCGGGCAGCGGACAGGTCCGCCACGACGAAGGCACCACGCCCATCGAACCGGGCGACGCCTTTCTCTTCAAACCGGGCGAGGCGCACCAGATTTTCAACAGCGGCGAGACCGATCTGATTTTCTACACCATCGCCGACAATCCGCTCGGCGAATCGACCCATTACCCCGACAGCAACAAATTCTCCGTGCGCTCACCGGACCGACGAAATTTACGCTCGGAAAATCTCGACTATTGGGACGGCGAAGAGTAGAAAAAGGCCCATGCCTTTAGCGAGCGTTTCCGTCCCCGCCATGTTCGACTGGGAAGCTGAAAACGAACCGCACATCGAGATCGGTTGGAAGTGGCTGAAGTACAGCGAACACGGCGAGAGTTTCAAAATTTACATCGACCCGCCCACGCGCCCCGGCAAGCCGTTCACCTTCTACCTGCCAGGCCAGGAACGCTGGCGCGAAGTGTTCCCCGACTGGGCCGCCGACCGTCGCGCGGAGATTGTCGCGCGCATCAAGGAAGAGTGCGCGCACTTCCACGCCGAGTGGGTGGAAGGCTAGAACCGGGAGGACGGACGCGACAGCCCTGCGGTCTGCTCGTCGCGTTGACGCTGAGCGCCGCGCTGTTCGTGTACGCGGAAGGGCAGCCCAGGTGGGCAGAGGTGTCGCTGTCCGCGGCGATGGACAAGGAGTTCCCGTACGATCCCGACGACCAACGCTCCCTACGCGGTCTGGGGGGAGCTTACGCGGTTCCGGTACACGGCCGACTTGGCCTCGTAATCAGCCCGTACGCTCCGGACGCGGGCTACGTGGATGTGCGCGGCTACAGGCTCGGCCAAGCGGCGCGCTGTCCTTGCACCGGAAAGATTTTCCTCGTGCCCTAAGTAGATGCCCCGCCCACTTGAGCCGCCAGCGTGCTGCCCCGGGGGCTTTGTCTGATTTTGTCGGGTGCTGCCGGTTTGACTTTTGCCTTTTGCGGAGCCCGTCCTAGATTCCGCTGACGGCACACCATCTGGGATGGTTGCGCCGGCAAACAACAGGAGAGTTCCTTACCATGCACCGACGCCAGTTCCTCAAAGTCTCCGGCTTCGCCGCCGGCTCGCTCCTCGTGCCCGTCTGGGGCCGGCCTGTCACCGCCTTCGGCGAGACCGCGCCTGTGCCCGCCGCCGAGAAAAAGAAGCTCGCTGACGCCGCGCTCAACGCCGCCACCCAAAAGGGTGCGACCTACTGCGACGTGCGGATTGGCCGGTATCTGAATCAGTTTGTGATCACCCGAGAGAACAAGGTCGAGAACACCACCAGCACCGAGAGCTACGGCGCGGGCGTGCGCGTGCTCGTTGACGGCTGCTGGGGCTTCGCCGCCACCGATCAGCTCACGCCCGAGTCCATCGCGCGGACCGCCGAGGAAGCCGTCGCCATCGCCCGGGCCAACCACGCCGCCGGCCTGCAAGAAATCCCCGTCCAGCTCGCCCCGCAGAAGGGACTTGGCGAGGTCAGTTGGCGCACGCCCATCGAGCGGAACGCCTTCGAGGTGCCGCTCAGCGAAAAGGTCGAACTCCTGCTCGCCGCCAACGACGCCGCGCTCAAGAACGGCGCCAATTTTGTCAACTCGAACCTCTTCCAGGTCAACGAACAGAAATACTTCGCCAGCACCGATGGGAGCTACATTGACCAGGATATCCACCGCATCTGGCCGACGTTTACGGTCACGGCAATCGATTCGAAGACGGGCAAGTTCCAGACGCGTGACGCCCTGAGCACCCCCTGCGGACGCGGCTACGAATACCTCGCCGGCCGCGCGGAGGACAAGCGCCCCTTCCCCGGCGTGGCGACGATGTATACGAAGAGCTACGACATGGTCGAGGATGCCGGCGACGCCGCCCGGCAGGCCCGCGCCAAGCTCGCCGCGCCCGGCGTGCAGGCCGGCCAGTACGACCTCGTGCTCGACCCCGCGCACCTGTGGCTGACGATCCACGAGTCCATTGGCCACGCCACCGAGTTGGACCGCGTCCTCGGCTACGAGGCCAACTACGCGGGCACCAGCTTCGCCACGCTCGACAAGTGGAAGAGCGGCGACTTCAAGTACGGCAGCGAGCACGTCAACATCGTCGCCGACAAGACCCAGCTCGGCAGCCTCGGCGCTGTCGGCTACGACGACGAGGGCGTGCCCACGAAGCGATGGGATCTCATCAAGGACGGCATCCTGGTTAATTACCAGAAGATCCGCGACCAAGCGCACATCATCGGACAGACATACAGCGACGGCTGCTGCTACTCCGACAGTTGGGACGACGTGCAGTTCCAGCGCATGCCCAACGTCTCGCTCCAGCCCGGCAAGGAACCGCTCTCGCCCAAGGAACTGATCTCCAAGGTCGAGCGCGGCATCTACATCGTCGGCAATGGGTCATTCTCCATCGACCAGCAGCGCTACAACTTCCAGTTTGGCGGGCAGCTTTTCTTCGAGATCAAGAACGGCGAGATCGCCGGGATGCTGCGCGACGTGGCCTACCAAGCCAACACCCAGGAGTTCTGGAACTCGTGCGTGGCGGTGTGCGACGAAAACGACTACGCGCTGGGCGGCTCGTTCTTCGACGGCAAGGGCCAGCCGAGTCAGGTCAGCGCCGTGTCGCACGGCTCGGCGACGGCGCGCTTCAACAAAATCAACGTCATCAACACCGCGCGTAAGATCTGACCGGGCGTCCAACTCACTCCTCACTTCTTCCTCCTATGGCTCAACTCAGCGAATCCGACGCCCAGGCGATCCTCAAAAAAGTGCTCGGCTACTCCAAGGCCGACGAGTGCGAGGCGACGCTCAACGGCAGCCGCCAGGGCAACTTGCGCTTCGCGCGCAATGCCGTCTCCACCAGCGGCACGCAGGATGTGCTCAACCTCTCCGTGCACTCCGCCTTCGGCAAGAAATCAGGCACGGCGACGGTCAACGAGTTCGACGATGCGTCGCTCGAAAAAGTCGTCCGCCGCGCGGAGGAACTCGCCCAACTCGCGCCCGAGAACCCCGAGTACATGCCGATGCTCGGGGCGCAGAGGTACGACGAGCCGAAGAGCTACTTCGAGTCCACGGCCAAGATCGACCCGGAGTTCCGCGCCAAGGCGTCCGCGGCAAGCATCAACCTGTGCCGGTCACAGAAGCTCGTCTCCGCCGGATTTTTCCAGGACGAGGCCGGCTTCACCGCCGTGGCGAACTCTCGCGGCCTGAACGGCTACCACCAGGTGACGGGACTGGATTTCTCGGTGACGATCCGCACCGAAGACGGCAAGGGCTCCGGCTACGGCGTGGCTGACTTCAACGACGCCGCATTGATGAACACCGCAGCCGTCAGCGAGGTCGCCGCGCAGAAGGCGCTCAAGTCCCGCGAGACGCGCGCCATCGAGCCGGGCAAGTACACCGTCATCCTGGAGCCGGCCGCCAGCGTGGATCTCATCAGCCACATGGTCACGCAGATGGACGCGCGCCGCGCCGACGAAGGCCGTTCGTTCCTGACGAAGGCCGGGGGCGGCTCGCGGTTAGGCGAAAAGCTTATGGACGAGCGGGTGCATCTCTACAGCGACCCGCTCAACGCCGACGCGCCCGGCAGCCCGTGGGCACCCGACGGCCGGCCGCGCCGCCGTGTGGATTGGATCAAGGACGGCGTCGTGGAGAACATGTCCTACTCGCGCTACTGGGCGCAGAAGAACGGTATCCCCGAGGACAAGGCGGTGCCGTCGTTGCGCGAGGGTTGGGGCCGGCGCGAGGTCGCGGCGTTCGAGGGTGCGCCGGGCGTCATCATGGACGGCGGCACGCAGAGCCTGGACGAACTCGTCAAAGGCGTGAAGCGCGGCGTGCTGGTCACGCGCATGTGGTACATCCGTCCGGTGGACCCGCAGACGGTGCTCTACACGGGGCTGACGCGCGACGGCACGTTCTACGTCGAGGACGGCGAGATCAAGTACGCCGTCAAGAATTTCCGCTTCAACGAGAGCCCGGTCATCATGCTCAACAACATCGAGGCGCTCGGCAAGCCCGTGCGCGCGAACGGGTGCCTGATCCCGCCGATGGTGGTGCGTGACTTCACGTTCTCCAGCCTGTCGGACGCGGTGTAAATCCGGTTCCCCGGAATGTCTGACCAGACGCCCTGCTTCCCGCCGCGCAGCGACCATGTCCCGACGCGCGGCGTGATCTTCTTCGCGCGTCTGCTCGACAAAATCCGCCTGCACGCCGCCGGCCGTCTGCCGACCGACTACAACCTCGGCTTCAACCGCCCCGACACCTTCGACGCGCGCTTCTGCCGGTTCTGGG
>CAXTQD010000264.1:0-1888 GCA_964246175.1 uncultured Chthoniobacterales bacterium
AACCGGCAGTAGCCCGCTGCCGCGGCGGCGTCCTCGCAGGCGGTCAGAAGGCGGGTAGCGACGCCGTGGCGCGCCCAGCGCGGTTCGACGAAAAACGCCCGGACCCGGGCCGGTTCGTCGAGGGGGAGGATGTCGTCCACACCCGTCTTGGCTTGATCTCCCCCGTACAAGGTCTGTCGCCGACTCCAGCCGCCGCAGCCCGCTAAAGTGTCGTCGCCCGCTTCCGCGACGAAGTAGGTCCCATCGTCGATCAGCCGGGTATCCGGCCCGAAGACGTACCGGATCGCGCTCTCGATTCGGCGTTCGTCGTAGTGGTCGCGGCTCAGTGCCCGCACGGAACGCGGGATCAAGTCGCGCAGGGCCGGCAGGTCGGCGGGCGTGGCAAGACGCAGGTTCATCCGTGCCGGTGACCACCCGGAAAATGCGGGTGCGTGTGCACCTCGCCCGAAGCGTGCCGGTGCCGGTGGCGGTACATCAGGTGGGCGCGCAAAAGGAGCGCCTCGTCGTGCAGGATCGCATCCGGCGGACCGTCGGCGGCGACCCGGCCAGCGTCGAAGACCACGCAGCGATCCGCAATGTCGCCGACGACAGGTAAGTCGTGCGTGGCGACGATGATGGTTTTCCCTCCCGGGTTGTCGGCGAGGAAGTTGATGGTCTGGCTCTGACTCTGCGGGTCGAGCGCGGCGGTGGGTTCGTCCAGGAGGAGCACGTCGGGGTCGAGGATGAGCACGCTCGCCAGGGAGACGCGCTTCTTCTCGCCGCCTGAGAGCCGGTGCGGGGCGCGGTCTTTAAGGTGTTCGATACCCATGTTTTGCAACGCGAGGTGGACGCGCTCGACGATCTCGCCGCGCGGCCAGCGCAGTTGCAGCGGGCCGAAGGCGACCTCGTCGAACACCGTTGGGTTGAAAAGCTGCACGTCCGGGTTCTGGAAGATCAGTGCCACCCGCCGCCGGAACCCGAACGCGAACGCCTCGTCCGCAAACGCTTCCTCCGTGAGCACCCGGCCGTCGAACGCCACCGAGCCTGCCGCCGGGAAGTACAGCCCGGCGAGCACGCGCAGCAAGGTCGATTTGCCCGAGCCGTTCGCCCCGAGAACGGCGATGCGCTCGCCGCGGGCGATGGAGAGCGTCACGCCGTCGAGCGCGGTGACCTCGGGATAGCGGTAGGTCAGCTGGTGGAGTTCGTACACGCCGGGGCTCACCGTCTCACAACCAAGCCAACGCCGCCACGGCGAGGAATGCCACCAGCGCGGCGAGGTCGCGCCCACGCCAGCGTGGAGGTTGCAGGAGGTACACTTCTCCGCGGAACCCGCGCGACTGCATCGCCAGGAACACCTCGTTGCTCATCGCCAAGCTACGCCCGAGCAGCACGCCCGCCGTGCCTGCCGCCACCTGCCGCCGCCCGGCCGGATCGAGCCGCCCGACCATCCGGCTGCGGCGCGCCTCGAAGTAATCCCGCGCCAGCCCGAGCAACAGGTAGATGTAACGGTGCGTCATGCCTAAGATGGCGACCACCACCCTGGGCACGCACAGGACGCGCAACGCCTGGAGTCCGGGCGCCCAGGGGGTCGTCAAAACGAGCAGGGCGCCGAGTGTGGCGGTCGTCTCCGCCCGGGCGACAAGCCGCGCCGCCGCCAGCAGTCCCGGTCCTGTGACGTGCCAACCCACTGATGGGCCGGGGGTCAAGAACAGCGCAGGCAACGCGAGTGGCCCCGTAAAGAACAGCACCCCTATCCACACCCGCCACCCCGCGCGCCACGGCACGCGCGAGCCGGCTGCGAGGGCCAACGTCAGGAGGAAGATCACACCCACCGCCGCCAGCCGCCGGGTGCCCGCGGCGGCCAGGACCCAGGCGAAAAGGCCGACGATCTTGGCACGCGGGTCGAGTC
>CAXTQD010000264.1:1898-5882 GCA_964246175.1 uncultured Chthoniobacterales bacterium
TAGACCGGGGCGGCGCGCGGTCTCGTCGGCACGCGCGGCGTGGTCGAGCGTGTCGGACAACGCCGCGACGTTGCGTTCGAGGAACCCGGCTGCCTTGCTCAAATGACCGTGGCCGACCCCGGCCGGTTGGGAGGGCGCAGGCGGCCGGCGACCCAGCCTGTCACCAACCAAACGAGGAGGATCAGACCGACGCCGAACATCGCGGACAGCCCGTAGCCGAGCGGCCGGCTTTTGAGGAACGCCGGCGCGTAGTCGGGCATCGGCGCGGTCCAGAGTGCGGCGAGTCGCTCCAACCCAGCGGGTGCAGCCTCCGGCGGAACGACCTGCCCGGAAGCAGCGGCGATCTGCTGGCGCGCCTCCGCTTTGCCAAAATCCTCCGCGCCCCACTCGCCCCAGGCCGTGCCAGCAGCCAGGAGCCCGAGCGGCGTGGCAACCATGAGCAGCGCCAGCGCGATCCACAACGGCCGCACCACCCGCCAGCCGTCGACGGTCGGAGCCGGCACGTCTACTGCGGGCGCGGTGGCGCGCAGGAGTTCGGGTTGGGCGCGTTGCAGGTAGCGCACGACGCCGCCGGAGAGGACCAACTCGGCTAGCCCTGCAAAGGTCAGGTGACCGACCAGCATCGCCGGCACCGCCACGGCGAGCGGATAGGGTGCGTAGAGCGGTGCGCCGTTCGCGTCGTGGAACCACCCCGGCTGCACACCGAACTCCACCGCTGCACAGAGCGCCGCACCGTTGATCGCCAGATACCCGCCGAGCGCCGCCGCCACGACCCGGCGCGGCGAGGTCAGCGTGGAGCGGCCGGAAATCGCCCGGTACACGGCCCAGGCCGTCAGCGAGCCGACGATGGCCATGTTGAAGCAGTTCGCCCCGTAGGCCGTGATCCCACCGTCGCCGAAGAACACGGCCTGGATCGCCAGCGCCACGCTGATCGCCAGGATCGACCCCCACGGCCCGAGCACGACCGCCGCCACGCCCATGCCAACCGCGTGGCCGGTCGTCCCGCCGGGCAACGGCAGGTTGAACATCATCACCACGAACGAGAACGCCGAGAACAGCGATAGGAGGGGCACCAGGCGCGCGTGGAACCTCGCCTGCACCCGCCGCAGTGCGACGACCCAGAACGGGGTGGCCGCCGCGTAGAGCGCCGCGCAGGTCGAGGGACTCAGGTAGCCGTCGGGGATGTGCATGCCAACACGGATGGATTCGGCGGGGGCGCAGGGACGGACGCTACCTTTTGAAAAAGGCAAGGTTTCCGAGCACGATGAACAGGAGAAGCGCCGTGCCGAGCACGCCGACGATCAACCCGAACACCGCCCGGCCCATGCCGTGCTTCGGGTTAGGGTCGTTGCGATGCTTGCGGATGTCGGCGATGGCGATCAGTGAGGCAATCAGCGCGAGTGGCGCGGGCACGATGATCAATCCGAAGAGTCCCAGGTAGCCCGCCGCGATGGCCCAGCCCGAGCGGCCCACGGGCAGGATCATCCTCATCCCGGCATTTTGGCCGGGGTCATTGGCCGATCCGGCCGGGGGGAGGGGCAGCAGGGTAAAGAGCGGTTGCCACGCGGTGCCGCCAGCCGGGCAGGCGAGGTCCTGGGGGAACAGGTGGCCGCTGGCGACCCCGCCCTGGGCCTGTGGCGCCGTGTACGGACCGAACTGCTGGCCGTTGCGGCTGATGTAAAACATGCGCGGCGCGTCGGACATGCTGGACGGAGTCTGGCAAAGGCTGCGCAAAGATCAACAAGGAAGACCCACCCCGCAGGCGCTTCAGAGTTCGTGTGCATTCGGGAAGAACTGCAAAAGCGGTTCCTGGCGCGTCGGGGCGGCAAGGGAGGCGAAGCGACGCAGGAAGAAGTTCACCAGCGGGGAGCGATGGTGCGCGTACAGATCCAGCGGCACCAGTTCCATGCGCAGGTGCCGCTTCGGATCGTAGTTGA
Organism: uncultured Chthoniobacterales bacterium; assembly: GCA_964246175.1. Taxonomy (GTDB): domain Bacteria; phylum Verrucomicrobiota; class Verrucomicrobiia; order Chthoniobacterales; family SZAS-18; genus CAHJWO01. The sequence goes on from CAXTQD010000264.1 coordinate 3,836, forward strand.
ACGGCGCGCTGTAGTACCACTTCAATCCCTGCGCCAGCGCCCAGCGGACGAGGTCGCGGAAGGTGTAGTGATAGAGGTGCAGCACCGTCGGCGCTTCCTCGTCGATGCCGATGTCGTTGTCGTGGATCGCGTCGCCGTGCACTGTGCAAAACGAAAATGCCACGACCCGTCCCGCGTGCCGCCAAATGAAGTAACGCGCCTGGTCGGGCATCCGCCGGCCCAGGCACAGGAAGTATTCCTTGTCGAACACCTCGAAATGCACGTCCCCGCGCAGCGCCACGCGTTCGTAGAGGGCATGGAGCACGGCGGCCTCCTCTTCGGTCACGCTCGTCTTGACCTCCAGCGTGATCGAGTCAGGGAGGGCATCCGTTTCGCGGAACTTGCGCCGCAGGCTCTTGCGCGTCGCCTTGCCCAGGCGCGTCTGCACGTATTCGTCAAAGCTGGCGAAATCCAGCGCCATCCGCACCCCGGGTAGGCTCGGCAGACGGGTGTAACGACCATCGGCGGTGAGCGTTCGCATGCCCCCGCGCATCGCGGCGGGGCAATCCTTGAACAGCACGATGAACACCCGTTCATGCGCGGCATACCGCTCCAAGGCATCCGCCAGCGTACTCGCCACCGGACCAGACAGGGGCTTGCCAACCAGCCCGGTCTGCGCCTCGCCGACGATGCAACCGACCATCATCAGGCGCATGCGCGTCCAACGCTGCATCGGTCGCAGCGCGCGTCGTGCCCACAACGGCAGGCTGACAGTCAGATCCTGTTCGACGAAGAAGAGCGGCTGGATCGCGCGCAGGTCGCCGTCCGGCCCACGCAAGGCGAGGTAGCGTTGCGGGAACTCTCCTGCGAACGTCTCTTCCAGCGTGCGGTAGTAACGCTGGTCCTTCCAGTGCGGCACGAACTGCTCCGTCCACCTTTCGGCCCCGAACGCGTCCGCGCGGTCGTATACCTCGAACGTCCAGTCCGCCGCCAACCGGCCAGTGAACACCGGCGCGGTTGCACCGAGCGACGCGGCAACAGGAACCAGCGTCCCCGTTGCGCGGAGGTCTGCTTGGCGGCAGAAGACGGTTTTCAAGCGGGAGTCGCCGAGGGAGCATCCGCCACCGGCGGCTGTTGGCCCACGGGGCGGCTCTTGGTCGGCAGATCGGGATCGAGGAACCCGAGCATGTGCGGGGTGCTGATCACGCGCGTGCCCACCCGGCGCTGCAAGCCCTGAATCTGCGTGTAAAGATCGTGCGAGCGCGTCCAGTGGCACTTCGGACGGAAGTGATGCTCGGCGTGGTAGCCGTTGTTGAAGAAAATCCAGTTGTAGACCTTCCCGTAGGATGACACACCCCAAGCGGCCGGCTCGTCCGGGTTGCCGCCGAAGTGGCGGTAGTACCCGTTGAGGTAGCTCATGCAGTGGCCCAGGTACATGAAGGGCAGGAAAAACACGATGTAGCGCCAGTTGCAGAGCGCCATCACGGTGAGGATCGCGGCGAAGATGTAGATCTCCAGCTTGCCCCAGAACACTTCTTTCTCGCCGCGCTTCCGAAGTTCGCGGGCGATCGCCGCCGGGTTGTCACGGAAGAAGGAGAGGAAGGTGTAGCTCCACACGTTCTCGGCCTCGTCGTCGTGGCCGTGACGGTAAATGCTGATCCAGTCGCTGGTCTCACCGTGCTCGTCCTTCTTGTCGCTGTTGCCCTTATGGTGCTGCATGTGGACCACGTCGTAGTAGGTCTGCGAGAAGCAGCAGGCAATCGAGTTGACGACGTTGAAGAGCCGGTTGAGCAGCGGCGAGCGGAAGAACGGGTTGTGGATGAAGTTGTGCGAGACGCCGTTGATGTTGGCGTTCATCAGGAACCCGTAGAAAAGCCCTAGCAGGCACATGGCCCACAGCGGCGCGTGCGGGAACAGGAAGAACATCCCGAAGAACAACGCGAAATGGAGCAGCCCGCAGAGAGCGGGAATGGCGTCCCAGCGCGTGTAGGCGAACAGCTTGGAATCAGTCTTTGGAATTTCGATTTTGATCGGGTCAGCTTTCATGAGGAAACTCGGCAGCTAAGGC
>CAXTQD010000264.1:5892-7864 GCA_964246175.1 uncultured Chthoniobacterales bacterium
CGGATCGTGCGCTTTGGTCAAGGGGTGTTCAGGCTAAGGCGGCGTAGTTGCCGAAGCGCCGCAGGGTCTTGTCGTAGCGGGTCGGCTCCAACAGGGGGGCGAGGCGCTTGAAGAACGGGTTGAACACCGGATTGAGGTGACGCACGTAGAGATCCAGGGGCTCCAGGTCGAAGCGCAGATGGAGCTTGGGGTCGTAGTTCAACGGGGTGCTGTAGTATGTGTTCAGCCCTTGCGACATGGCCCAGACCATGAGGTCGCGGATCGTCACGAAGTACAGGTGCAGGTCGAGCGCCACCGCGTAGTCGAGGCCGAGGTAGTTGTCGTAGAACTTGCCGTCGTGGACCGCGGCGATGCTGAAAGCCACGGCCCGGCCCGCCTGCCGCCAGACGAAAAACCGCGTCTGTTCGGACAGCGTGCGGCCGAGGCCGACGAGATAGTCCTTCGTCAATTCCTCGAAGCGGAAGGCGCTGCGCCCGAGCACCTGCAAGTACAACGGGTGAACCTCGTCCACGATATCAGCGATGTCCGTGCGGACCTCCATCGTCACCGGAGGCTGGCCGGGAACGGGGCGGAACTTGCGCCGCAGGTTCTTGCGCATGCTGTGGCTCAGCCGCCGCGCGAGGTAATCGTCGAAGTCTTTGTATTCGCTCAGCGGGATGATCGTCGCCGGGAAACTCGGCATCCGCACGAAGCCGAGGGTGCGTGCCGGGCTGTCGAGTACCGGCCGGTAAGAGCGAGGAAAATCCTTGAACGTGATGATCGCCGCCCGGTGTCGGCGGCCGTAGACTTCCAGCGCCTCCAACAGGCCCGCGACCGCCGCCCCATCGGCGGAGTCCGTCACGCCGAGGCCGCCCTCGCCGGCGGTGCAGCCGACCATGAGCATCTTCATACTGGCGAAGTGCGGGAACCGCCCCCGCACGGATGACACGAGTTTCCGTGGGCGTTCGCCGAGGCCGGCGGTGAGGTCCTGGTCGGTGAAGAAAAGCGGCTGGAGCGCGCGAACTTTCCCCATGCGGTCGGTCAGGAGGAGGTAGCGGTAGTCAAAATTCGGCTGCCGCAGCGTCGTCTCGCACAATTCGTAGTAGCGGAAGTCCTTCGCCGTGCCGCCGAAGGTCGCCGCCCAAGCCGCCGGGTCGAAGCGCTCCGCGCGCGTTGTCACACGCACGGTGCCGAACGCCGTCTCGAACGCTTCTTCCTGGAGATCGTCTTGCATCGCGCGGGTTCCCACCCTGCCGGAGAACGGCCCCGAACGCAAGCGGGTCGGTCCTTGCCTCGCGGACCGGTTCCGGGTTAGCCTGGGCGGGATGCAACCGCGCGTTCTCCCCGCCGTCCTGTTCTTGGCCCTGCCGTGGACGGTTGCCGGCGCGGAACAGCCGCCCACCCCACCCAGCCTCTCTTCGGCCGACCCCTTTGATGCGCTCCAGAAAGCCCTCAACGTCGAACACGAGGCAAAAGCGCGCACTGCCGGGGCTAGCGGCCGGGAGGTCTACGAGACGCGCAGCTATCTGGAAAGCATCCGCCAGGCGCTCAACCGCGGGGAGGACTCCACCGTCCTCAGCGCCGTCAGTCAGATCGAGACGACCGCCACCACGGAAGACGTGCGCCGGGCCTGCGTGGCGATTGCCCGGAAGGTCGACAAGGATCGCACCGTGCGCGAGCAGGCGTATGCTACCGAGGTGGACGTGGCGGTCAAGCGCGCTACCGACATCGTGCTGCACGCCAAGAGCCCCAAGGAACTCGACGGCACGATCGCGGACTTCAATCGGCTGGCAGAGCCGCGGCCCGGTTTGTCCGCCGAGGGCGGGGACAATCTCATGGCACAAAAACTTCAGGGCGTCCTTACCTTCCTCAACGGCTGGCAGGAATATCTTGACGCCCGCTCGCGGGGGGACGAACAGGCGGTGACCAGCGCCCTGACGAACCTCGGCGCCGCCGACTATAACCGCTCGCAGATCGTCCCTCGCTCGGAGAT
>CAXTQD010000265.1:0-7775 GCA_964246175.1 uncultured Chthoniobacterales bacterium
GCGGTCCACGCGGCCGGTGTAGAGCTGGTCCACGCCACCGAGGATGCCGGCGGGGTAGGCGATGACGGCATTGGCGTAGACGGCGCGCAGGTCCACGCTCGTGAGCCCCTCCATGATCTCGTGGGTCGTGCGTGTGGCGGCGTCGAGGGAGATGGCGAGGGTCCTTTCGTCGGTGATGCCCGCGCCGTCGGAGTTAGTAATGGGCAGGTGGAGTTCGGCGGCGCGCTGTTCGATCTGGTGGCGTGCGCCGTGGACGATGACCACGCGGATGTTGAGCGAGCGCAGGACGGCGATGTCGAGCAGCACGTTGGAAAAATTCTCGGACTCGATGACCTCGCCGTCGATGGCGATGACGAACGTGCGGTCGCGGAAGCGCGGGATGTACTGGAGGATGCCGCGGAGGTCGGAGACTTGCATGGTGATAGAAACGCCGGGTTGCGGGGAGAAATAATTTAGCAGCGTTTGGGGATTCTCAAAATCGGGGTCGGCATGTAGAAAAACTACATGACCAAATCCCAGATCATCGACCGGATGCTCGACCCTGGCATCGTGGCTGTCATCCGCGTGGACTCGGGCGCGACGCTGCTGCCCATCTGCGACGCGCTGCTGAGCGGCGGCACGGTGCTCGACTCGGAGACGTGCCGGGCGGCGATCCTGGCGGGGGCGCAGTTCGTGGTGACACCGGTGTGCCGGCCCGAGATCGTGGCGATGTGCCTGCGCTACGGCAAGGCCGGCTGCGCGGCGCTCGGCGCGGGGTCGAGTCTGGTGGCGAAGGAGTTCGTCAAAAATCAGGACTGGGCCGGGCTGACGGCGCGCGGCGGCGTTCGTGGAGGCGGCGAACAAGGCGCGGGGGAAGTAGACCGTTGGCGAATTGAATTGTCGACCGTGTAGCCAGCCGTTAAGTTGGAGACATGATCGGTGACATCCGTAAGCTTAAGCAAAACAGCCTGTTTGTGCCATTCACCATCCACTTGGCCGATGGCAGGCATTTCCAAGTGCCGACGGAGGATCACTTCTTGATTGTAGGGACTCGTGCGGTGGTTCTCAATGACAACGACGCCATCGAGATTCTGCCGGCCTTGTTAATGAGTGGGATCACCACGGATGTCTCGGCTCTGCCAGCCGAGGGCGGAGAATGAAACCTCCTAGCTCCGGCGACCTGCGCGGCAAAATCCTGCGCCTGCTCGCCTCACCCAAATACCAACCGCTCGACAAGGTCCAACTCACCAAGAAGCTCGGCCTCAAGCCCGACGACCGGCACGACCTCAAGGAACTCCTGCGCGAGATGGAGTTGGAGGGCAGCGTCGCGCGCATCAAGAAGGACCGCTACGTCCAGCCCGACGCCGCGGACCTGTTCCCGGGCGTTATCAAGTTCAGCGAAAAGGGCTATGCGTTCGTCGTCAGCGCCACGTCGAGCGACCCCGACTTGTTCATCACCGCCGAGAACACCTGGACGGCGCTGCACGGCGACAAGGTACTTGCCCGCGTGCACCGCGACGGCTTCGTGGACGCGCGCGAGCGCCGCTTCCGTGGCCCGGAAGCGGGTCAGCGACGCGAGGGCCGGGTCATCCGCATCCTCCAGCGTGCTAACGAAACGGTCGTGGGCACGCTGCAAAAATCCAAGCAGTTCCACTACGTCGTCGCCGACGACACGCGCTTCATCCACAACATCTACGTCCACCTCGGCCAGACGGTGTTGCCCAAACAACCCGCCGTCGGGGACAAGGTGGTTGTACGCTTGGAGCAATGGGAGTCGCGCCACGTCAACCCGGAGGGCAAGATCATCGAGGTGCTCGGGCCCGCAGCCAAGGCGGGCGTGGACATGCTGTCCATCATCCGCAAGTATCACCTGCCGGAGGAGTTCCCTCGGGAGGTCATGCACGCGGCAGAGCAGATCCCCGAGGAGGTGGATGAACGCGCCGCCGCCGAGCGCGAAGACCTGCGCAACGATTTTATCTTCACGATTGATCCTGACGATGCGCGCGACTTCGACGATGCCATCCGCGTCGAAGAACTTCCGAGCGGCTGGCGGTTGGGCGTACACATCGCCGATGTTAGTCACTATGTTTCGCCCGGCGGCGCGCTCGACCGGGAGGCGTTCGCGCGCGGCAACAGCGTCTACCTCGCTGACCGCGTGATCCCGATGCTACCCGAACGTTTGAGCAACGGGGTGTGCTCGCTCAAGCCGAAGGTAGATCGACTAACGTATTCAGTGTTCATCGACTTCGCGGGCGGCGGGCGGGTGCGCTCGGTGCGGTTCGCGCGCACGGTGATCCGCAGCGCGGCACGAATGACGTACCGCGAGGCGTTCGGGTTGTTGCAAGGTCCGGCGAAGGCGTCACCACTTGCGCGCGAACTTCACCGGGCGTGGAAGCTCGCGTCGCTCTTGCGGCAGAACCGCTTCAAGAACGGTTCGCTCGATCTCGATATGCCCGAGGTGAAGGTGCACCTCGACAAGGACGGTAAGCCGGTGCGTTTGGAGCGCATCGAGAACGACATTTCCCATCAACTCATTGAGGAGTTTATGCTCGCGGCCAACGAGGTGGTCGCGCGAGAGTTGAAGAACCGGCAGGTGCCCGCAATCTATCGCGTCCACGAAGACCCGGATGCCGACCGGTTGCTAGAATATCGCGATTTCGTGCGTTCGTACGACTACCACGTCGGCGACCTGACCCAGCGTGGGGAGATGCAAAAACTTCTGCGCGCCGTGCGCGACAAGCCCGAGGAGGAAGCGATCAAACTTGGTTTGTTGAAGAGTCTCAAGCGCGCTGCCTATGAGACTTCGCCGCTGGGTCATTACGGCCTGGCAAAGATCAACTACACGCATTTTACGAGTCCCATCCGGCGTTACGCGGACCTCGTGGTGCACCGTGCGCTAGCGATGCTCACCGGCGAGGAAAAACGTTCGCGCGTGGCCGCGGCCGACCTCGAACGCGTGGCGGCGCACATCTCCTCCACGGAGCGCGTCGCGGCGGACGCCGAGCGTGAATCGGTCAAGCTCAAGAAGCTCGAATACTTCCAGAACCTTCTGCACGAAAAGCAGTCGGCCGCGGACGATGGGCTGACGACCTTCGCGGCCGTGATCGTCGACGTTAGAAACTACGGGTTGTTAGTCGAATTACCCGACTTCGTGTTGAGTGGGTTGGTGCACGTCTCTGAGTTAGATGACGACTTCTACCAGTTCGACGCCGTGCGGCAGCGGTTCGTCGGCAAGCGGCGGCGCAAGGTTTACGCCATCGGCGACCACCTCACAGTGGAGGTCGCGGACGTGGACACTTTCAAGCGGCAGGTGGACTTCCGCATCGCGGACGAGGAAGACGAGGACTGAACCGCCCCAGTCACGCGGCGTCGGCGGTCGTGCGGCGCTGGGTGGCGCGGAGTCCTAGGTAGAGCAAGAACCCGACGTGGCCGAAGAAGAAGGTCAAAGCCAGGCTCGGCAGCGTCCACCAGTGGGGCAATCTCACGCGCTCGGCGTCGCGCACCTGCCAGGCACCCACGAAAAGATCAAAGGCGAGGTAGTGCACCCAGCCAGCCGTCAACAGCCAGGGGTCGGCGAAGAGTTGTTGCACCTGCGCCACCGAACCGAACCCGCCCTGGTGTCCGCTCCAGTGCGTGGCGATCAGGCCGAGGTAAACGACCGCGAGCAATCCCGGGACGACGAACTTGCACACACGAGTTGCCACCCCGAAGCACCGACCCACGCACACCAGCAGGACCCAACTTAATAGGGCCACGAGGTTGCAGAGGCGAAACACGGCGTCGGCGTTCATGCCGTGACCTTCCCCGGCTGACCGGCATCCATCGAATCATTTCCGTCCGTGCCGGAGGCTCGCACCGCCGCGCTGAACAGGAGCACGCTTGCCACCGCCCAGGCCAGCCAGACGACCGTGGCAGTGGCGTCGTGGCTGGTGATCGGCTCTCCCCGCACGGCCTCGGCGAACGCGATGAAAAAGACGCCCCCGTAACTAACCACGGCGGCCACGACGATCCCGCCCGCTCGCCGGGGCGGCACCCGGCTGCGCCCGAGCACGAAGGCGAGCCCGGCAAATACCTGCAAGCCGTGCAACCCAAGAAAGTGGCAGACTCGACCGTCCCCATGTTGCGTGCTCCAATGCACCAGCGGCAAGCCCGGGCCGCCGTCCGCGCCGCCGAAGGTGTGCGCTCCGACGGTGGGCATCGAGTGGGTGGCTCGCGCCGATTCGATCTGGGCGCGCGACGGCACGGTCATCGGCATGGCGGCCAGCCCGGTGAGCACGATGAGCCCCATGCCACCGCGCACCGCCGGTGTCCACGCCGACGACGCGTAACGCGCGCGAAAGGTCGCCGCAGCCACCACGACCGAGCAAAGCCAGAAGACGGCGATGCCCAAGACCATGCCGTGCCAGACCGCGGCGTCAAACGGCGTGCTCACGTTGAAATGGCTTGCCGTGTGCCGGGCGGCTTGCCAGTCGATGAGAATGATCTCCATGGTTAGCGCCGTGCCGATGAGCCCTTCCATGACCCGCAAGGTCCGTTGCCAGACCGGTGTGTAGCGGATGACGGCCACGAGGCTCAACGCGTAAATCCCTGTGGAAAACGCGAATTTAGTCGGCTTGATCCAGGCGGGCACGCCGGTGACCGTGGCGTGGTCAAACGTCAACCCGCCCACGCACACGATCAGGTCGAGGACCATCACCCCGGCCGTCAGCGTCATCACCGGAGCCGCAGCGAAGCCACGTCGCAGCAGACGGCGGACGGCGGGGACGTTCATGGGAGCACCGACCGCGTGGCTCGCGTGCTAGTGCGCGATGTGCGGCAGGAAGATCAGCGCCGCCACCGTGAAGTAGATGATGAGTCCCGTCACGTCCACCAGGGTCGCCACGAACGGTGCGCTGCTCGTCGCCGGATCGAACTTGAAGAACTTCAGAAGGAACGGCAGCATCGCCCCTGCCAAGCTGCCCCAGGCGACGATCCCCACGAGCGCCACTCCCACCGCGGACGCCAGGATATACGGGTGCGCACTGTATTGCCCGTGGTCCCAACCCAGCATGGTCCAGAGCGAGATCCGCGCGAAGCCGACCACGCCCAGCAGCGCCCCGAGCGACAAGCCGCTCATCACTTCGCGCCCGGCGATGCGCCACCAATCCTTCAGCTTGACCTCTCCCAGGGCCATTGCCCGGATGACCAGCGTCGAGGCCTGCGACCCGCTGTTACCGCCACTGCTCATGACGAGCGGCACGAAGAGGGACAGTGCCACGGCTTTTTCAATTTCCTCCTCGTAAGATTGCATCGCCGTCGCCGTCAGCATCTCGCTGGCGAACAGGATGACCAAACACGAACCGCGCTTGCGGAAGAGTTCCCACAGGCTGCTGCTCATGTACGGCAGGTCAAGCGGGGCTTCCAGGCCGCCGAACTTGTGCGCGTCGGCCGTCGCCTCTTCCTCGGCCACGTCGAGCACGTCGTCCACCGTCACGACGCCCAGCAGCCGTCCGCCGCCGTCGCAGACGGGCAGCACCGTGCGGTCGTACTTGCGGAAGAGTGCGACGGCGCTTTCCTGGCTGTCGGCGGCCGCGAGGGTGATGAAGGAATCATCCATGATGTCGGCGACCTTGGCGGTCAGCGGCCGGGTCAGGAACTCGCGGATGCGCACGTCGTCGATCAGCTTGCCGTGATCGTCCACGACGTAGAGCACGTTGAGCGTCTCGCTGTCGCGTCCGCGGGTGCGTACATCATCGAGGACGTGCTGGACGGTCCAGTCGGCGTTGATGGCGATGAAGTCGGGCGTCATCAATCGGCCGACGCTGCCTTCGGGGTAGCCAAGAAGGTTCTGCGCGACGGCGCGTTCGCTGGGCGAGAGCGAGGCGACCAGGCCCTTGACGGCCTCGGGCGGGAGTTCCTCAAGGAGTGCCGTGCGGTCGTCGGGCGACATCTCGTTGAGAATGGCCACGGCCTGTTCGCGGCCCATGGAATGCAGGAGTTCTTCCTGCTCGTCAGAATCAAGGTACTCGAACACGTCTGCGGCGAGAGCCTGCGGAATGACGCGGAAGACAACGACCTTGTCCTCGTCGGGCAGGTCGGCGACCACGTCGGCCAGGTCGGCCGGCACCCACTCGGAGAACAGGGTGCGCAGACGGGTGAAATCACGGGCGGCCACGAGGCTCTGAACCTCGGGTTGGAAGAGTTTGCCGAGCATGGGATTCGGGGTGGGTGAAGGGTGAAGAAATGCGGCAATGCAGACGGGGCGGCGTTTCCTATACTGTAAAGGATACCGCTACATCGTGGCATCCTTCGCGCCGCCCGCAACCGGCAAACCTCAGAAATTCACTTCCGCGCTGATGCGCGCGTACGGCGCGGGGTGCGCCCGGAACGTTTTGCTGTCGCCACGGTAGTATTCGAAATCGCGGTTCACGCTATAGCCTCCGTCGAGGTAGATGTCGATCTTTTCGGCGATGGTGAGGTCAATGCCTGCGCCCACGCGCGTTTCGCTGAAGTCAATGACGCCGTTGTTGAAGCGCCGGTCCTGCGGGCGGGCGTCGCGGTTGTCGTCGCGCTTGTACGCGGAGCCGAGCAGTTCCGCGCCGACGTAGAAGTCGAGCGCCTTGCTGTACGAGTAGATCAGGCGCGGCGTCGGGGGACGCGCTTCGATGCGCAGTTTGTCGGTGAGCAGCCAGACCGCGCCCAGGATGGGATAGACCGGGTATTTCGACAGAGCCGAGTAGCGCGCCCCGAGCAGGAGGTAGAACTTCTTGCCCAGCGGCACGATGGCGCCGAGGGCGACGGGCACGTCGACGTTGCCGAGGCCGACCGCGCCGATGTCCGAGTAGTAGACGCCCGGCGAGGTCGTCAGGAACGCGCCGACCTCGCCCTGTTCGATGTATTCGAGCGCGAACGTGCCCGTCAGGCTCTGGAGCGAGGAGGGCAGGGGGGCACTCGTGGTGCCGAAGTCAAACCGCTCGTAGCTCGCGCCGAGCTTGAAGTACACCTTGCCGAACACCGGGAAGCGGTGGTCGTAGTCAATCGAAAGCTGGGATTCGTCGAACGAGCCGTAGGAGCGTTCGTTGGGGATCAGTCCGCCGAACTCCTTCTCGCGGAACGTGGCGCCGCCGACGTAGCTGGTCTCGATTTCCAGGGTGTCGATGTCCGGAGTTTTCTCCTTGGCGACGACGGGGGTGGTGGGGGCCGGAACTTCCGGCGTGGTGACGGTATCAACAGCGCCCGCGCGGGTGTGGGTCATGGACAGCAAGGCCAGCAGCAGGAGCAGCGACCGGCGGCGAGCCGCGCGCGGGGCGAGGCGGGTAAACATGGCGCTACTCTTGGCGTAAAGAGCGCGCTCGCACAAGCGCCAAGTCGGCGATAGATTGCCTTGCGGAACCCCCAACCGAAAAGGACGACAAACTCACTCGGAAATCTTCTACCGTTCCGCTCTCCTACCGCCGCGTTTTTCCCTTATGCCTGTTCAGTTCAGAGATTATTACGAGACGCTCGGCGTGTCCAAGACGGCCACGAGCGACGACATCCGCAAGGCCTTCCGCAAACTCGCCCGCCAGCACCACCCCGATGTGGCGAAGGACAAAAAGTCGGCGGAGGAGAAGTTCAAGCAGATCAACGAGGCGTACGAGGTACTCAGCGACAAGGACAAGCGCGAGAAATACGACCGGCTCGGTGCCGACTGGCAGCAGTACGGCGCGGGCGGAGGCGGCAATCCGTTTGGCCCGGGCATGCGGCCCGGACGCGGCGCGGGCGCACGGCCGGGACAGGGTGGGGTGGAGTTTGACTTCGGCGGCACGGGGTACAGC
>CAXTQD010000266.1:0-7739 GCA_964246175.1 uncultured Chthoniobacterales bacterium
GTGTCTGACCTGTCGGTTCGCCCGACTCCGCGGTGAACGGGTCTTGCTCCGCCGGGGCGGCCCACGGGCGGGTGGGCCACTTGCGCACGAGAATGGCGTTGAGCCGGCCGCCAAGGAGCAGCAGCAGGCAGGTCAACCACGTCCAGGTCAGCAGCACGATCAGGTTGGCGTAGGTCTGGTAGGTTTCCAGGTAGCGCGAGCCGCGTTCCTTGACGTAGAAGCCGAACACCGCCGTGGACACCAGCCAACTCAGGGAAAAGAACACCGAACCGGGCAGCGCCTGCCGGACGGTTTGGTAGACTTCCGGCGTCAGCAGGTAGAGCGACAGGGCCAGAATCATCAGTGCGACGATGATCACCGGATACTTCCAGAACGTGACGATGGCCGTCAGGTCGAAGCCGAGGTGGTACGTGTGCTGGATGACCCCCGCCAGCCGTTCGCCGAAGACGATGGCACTCACGCTGAAGAGCAGCGTGATGCCGAACCAGAACAGCAGCACCAGCGCGATGATCCAGCGGTTCCACCACGAACGCTTGGGCTCCGGGATGCCGAGGCAGTGGTTGAGCGTGCGCGAGACGGTGTTGATGAGGTTGATGCCGAGGTAGAGCGCCAGCGGCACGCCCAGGAGCGCGACGTAGCTCGTCGAACCCGACATGACCAGGGTCACAACCTGCTGCTGGATCACGTCGCGTGAAATCTCGGGCAGGAAGCCTTTGATCAGCTCGATGATCTGGTGCAGGAGGGACGGGTTCGTGCCGAAGAGTGACAATGCCTCCGACAGCAGGAACAATCCCGGCGCGACGACGATAAAGATCAGGTCGTACGCCATCATCGCTGCGAGGCCGGTGGTATTGTCGAAGTAGGCTTCCACAAGCCAGCGGCACACCAGACGCCAGTACCAAAGGAAGGTTTTCATCGCGGGAACGTTTGCATCAAACGAAATCGTGGTTTGCGTTTCGAGCGCAAACTGTCCCAATCTTTCCATCCATGGCCGGACCTCGCAAAATCTTTGTCTGTTCCGCCGGGTTCGGCGAGGGACACAACACGGCCGCGCGCAACTTGGTGACCGCGCTCAACGAGGTCGGCGGCGACGCGGTGGACGCGGAGTTTCTGGATGTGTTCGGGCTGTGCCGGCCGCGGGTATACGCAGCGTTGCGCAAGGGCTACGTCGGACTGATGAACCGCTCGCCGACCCTGTGGTCGGCGATGTACCGACTCTTCGACGCACAGGGCTCAGGGGGAGCAGCGATGCCGTTCCTGGGTCCCGAGCGGCGAGCGTTCGCACGGCGACTAGCCGAAGATCGTCCGGCGGCGGTAGTGTCTACTTACCCTGCGTACGGCTATCTCCTGGAAGAGATTGCGCGGCGGGGTGGGCCGACAGGCTTCCAGCGGGTCACGGTCGTGACGGACTCGATCACCATCAACTCGGTCTGGCACCGGTGCAGGAGCGATTTCTACTGCGTGCCCAACGAGGAAACCGCCGAGACGATGCGCCAGGCAGGCGTGCCGGCCGAAAAGCTGCGTGTGCTCGGGTTCCCGGTGGAAGAACGCTTCGCGGATACGGGGGCGCTACCCACACGCCCGGACGTGGACGGTCCGGACGGCCGTCGGGTGCTCTACATGATCAACGCCGGCCGCCGCGCCGCGCCTGAGGTCGTGCGGCGGCTCCTCGCGCTCGACGTGGCGCTGACGGTGACCGTCGGCCGCGACGAAATGATGAAGGCAACCGTCGAGCGTCTCACCGCTGAACGAGGATCGCGCCAGCGACCGGTGCAGGTGATCGGCTGGACGCGCGAGGTGCCCGAGTTGCTCGCCAGCCACCATCTGCTCATCAGCAAGGCGGGTGGAGCAACCACGCAGGAGACCATCGCGGCGGGCTGCCCGATGATCATCAGCCAGGTCGCGCCCGGTCAGGAGGAGGGGAACGCCGAATTACTCGTACGCAACAACGCCGGCCGGATCGGTCTAGACCCAGAGGGGATCGGCCGCGCCGTGGAAGAGGCGTTCGCCGATGGGGCGCGCGTCTACCGCGAATGGTCCACGAACATCGCCCAACTCCGTCGCCCTGACGCCGCCCGGGACAATGCGCGGTTCATCTTGGAGCAGGCTTTGTAAAAGGCTGGGCGCAGAAAAAGGCGACCACATCGGCGACCGTATGGACACGGTTGTAGTACGGATTAATGCGGGTGTTCGCCAAGGAACGTCCCGTGCGCACGGCGATGATCGGCGCAATGTCCAAATCGAAATCCTCGTGGTCTGGATGCAGAGTGTCGGTCAACCTGTCGTCGGCTTGCAACGGGATGGCCGTCAGCCCCTGCAACTCCTCGTGGATGGCGCGGAGCACGCGCGTGTCCACGCGGCGGCAATCAAAGTCCCGAACAAAGGTGCAGATCGAGTGACGTGGGCGCTGCGCTGCGATCCTTGCTTGGCGCCGCTTTTCCTGCACGCCGAAGAATGCACCCGAGACGACAAAGATTCCCAGAGGAACGAGCGCAACTGGATAGCAGTACATCAAACCGAACAGCAGCCCTACCAAGATGGTCAGCGAGACCGACTTCTTCAGCAAGCTGGGAGTGGGGCGCGGCAGCAGGGTACGGCGAGAGGCAATCGGCATGATGAGGGTGGTCAACAGAAGCGTGGAAGCATCCAATGCCAGGACAGCCTGGAACCCCGTCGCCACGCCTCAGCTTTTCGGCGGGGCTGCGGGGCCGGTCGGCGCCGCGGGAGGTGGCGCGGCCTTGGCGTCAGCGATCTTCTTGGTAATGGCCGCCGCGTCCGGGTTCTGCGGGTCGAGTTCCATCGCTTTCTCCCACGAACCGACGGCGTTGGTGGTGTCGTTGAGCTTCGAGTACGTGTCGCCCAGGTGCTCGTAAACCACCGCATCCTCGGGCTTGATCTTTTCGACGGCGAGTTGCAACTGCTCCAGCGCCTCCGGGAAATGGTTCGTCTTGTAGTAATACCACGCGAGGCTGTCTAGGTACGCGCCGTTGTCGGGCTCGATCTCGACCGCTTTCTTGATCAGGTCGCCGCCTTTTTCCAGGTTCTGATCGTGATCCACCCACATGAACCCGAGGTAGTTGCTCGTGTTGGCAATCTCGCGGGGATCGTCTTCCATTGAGAGCGACTTTTCCAGGAGCGTCGCCGCACGGTCGTATAACCCGGACTGCTCCGCCGACACGCCAAAGTTGAAATAGAACTGGCTGTCGAGCAGACCGGAGTTGTTCGTGTGGCGCGCCTCCGCCTCGGTTTGCTCGTACATGGTCAGCGCCTGCTGGTGCTGCTTGGCCTGCTCAAGCGAAATCGCCAGCAGGAACGTGAAGCCGGGCACGTCTGGGAACCGCTTGCGCGCTTCGTTGAGGATCGTCACCGCGCGCTCGGGCTTCCTCAGTTGGAGCAGCCGCCGCACGAGGTTCTCGTAAGTGCCGGGTTCGTTCGGGCTGATGAGCAGGCTTTGCTCGTAGTCGGCGGCAGCTTTTTCCATCTGGCCGGCGGCCTCGTAGATCTTGGCGAGGGTTTCGTATGCGCGCGGCTGCACGGGGTTGACCTTGATGAGGTCTTCCAACGTGGCGGCGGCCTTGTCGTTATCGTTCAACCCAAGGTAGCAGCGTGCGAGGTTCTCGCGGGCGGCGTTCTGGTTCGGATCGATGTCGACCATTCGCTTGTAAAGCGGCACGGCCTCCGCGAGTTGCTGGGTGGCGACGAAGAAGTCGGCAATCTTGCCGATGATCTCCAGATCGTTGTTCCCGGTGGCGAGCGCCTTCTGGAAGATGGCGGTCGTCTTGTGCAGGTCGTCGGCGTTGTGCGCGGGATCGTCTTGCAGGAAGACATCGGCATACAGCGCGCCGAGCCGCAGCCAGAACATCGCGTCCTTGGTGTCCACCTTGGAAGCGCGGTCGAGCAAGGCAGGAATCTTCTGTGCTTGACCGGTCGCCCGGTAGAGGTCGCGCAGGTATTCGTAGCAGGAGATGTTTGCCGGATCGAGTTCCAGCGCTTGTTGCGAGTACTTCAGCGCTTGGTCAACCTTGTTGAGGTTGTTGTAGTAGATGTTCGCCAGCGCGAGCGGGATGCGGGCAGACTTCGGTGCTGCCTTGGCGGTGTTCTTGAGGAGATCAACCGCTCCGGGAGTATCGCCACGGCGCAGGTATTCCCAAGCAACCTTGATCGCCAGTTCGACGTTCGCCGGGTCGAGCGCGAGCGCCTTGCCGTATTCCTCGGTGGCACGGTCGGTCTCGGCGACCTCTTCGAGCAGGAGGCCATCGATGAAGCGCGCGTCGGCCTCGGCCTTGTGCTCGTTGTCGGCGCTGAGGAGAAGGTCCTTCGCCGGCGGGCGGTACACGTCGTCATACAGGACGGCGAGTTCCGGCTTGCCACCGGTGCTATCCGGGGCCGGGGCAGCCTCGGGCGTGTTGGCGACCTGCGGTGGATTGCGGCGCGGAGAACCCTTGGCCGACGCGGGTGACGCGGTGGGTGCTGTGGCGTGGACAGGCTGGCACAGACCCGTCGCCAGCAGCGCGAAAAGAAAAGTCGTTCCCCAGTGTCCGAACGGCTGTCCGAACGTACTCAGCCCCGCGCCGGGCATCGTGACGCGCATGGCCGGGATTGTCGCTCTTTAGCTCTTGTAGCGCAACCGCTTCTTGTGGCGGTTTTCCTTCATGCGCTTGCGGCGCTTGTGCTTGGAAATCTTCGCTTTTCTTCTTTTCTTCAGGGAGCCCATAAACAAACGGATGCCGACAAGCCTTTTACTTCTAATAAACGACCTTGTTCAGCGGGTATTCGATGATGCCTTCGGCACCGAGCAGCTTCAATTGTGGGATGAGTTCGCGGACCACCGTTTCGTCGATGATCGTCTCGACGGCCACCCACTCGGGTTGAGCCAGGGGGGAGACGGTCGGTTCGCGCAAGGAGGGTAGGGCGGTCAGGAGCTTTTGCAAATCGTTTTTCGGGAAGTTCATCTTGAGCCCTACCTTGTCGCGGGCGGCCAGTGCGCCCTGGAGCAGGATCATCAGGCGCTGGAGCTTGTCCTTCTTCCAGGGGTCGTTCCACGCGGCGTGGTTGACGATGAGCTGCGGGTAGGACTCCATCAGCGTGGCGAGGACCCGCAAGTTATTGGCGCGCAGGGAAGAGCCGGTTTCGGTGATGTCCACGATGGCGTCCACGAGGTCCGGCACCTTCACCTCCGTCGCGCCCCAGCTAAACTCTACCTGCGCTTGCACGCCCTGGCGTTCGAGGTAGCGGCGCGTCAGGCCGACGGCCTCGGTGGCGATGCGCTTGCCGGCGAGGTCGGCCACGGTGCGAAAGGGCGATGCCTCCGGCACGGCCAAGACCCAGCGGGTGGGCGCGCTGGTGGCTTTACTGAAGGGCAGGTCGCCCAAGACCTCCACGTCCGAGCCGTTTTCCTCGATCCAGTCGCGGCCGGTCAGGCCCGCGTCGAGGAAGCCTTGCTCGACGTAGCGGCTGATCTCCTGCGCACGCAGGAGCCGCAGGCGCATCTCGGGGTCGTCGATGGACGGCTTGTACGAGCGGCTCGCCCCCGAAATCTGGTACCCCGCCCGGGCGAAGAGCGCCAACGTCGGTTCTTGCAAGGAGCCGCTCGGCAGACCGATGCTCAGCGGCGCGGAAGGGTGAGAAACGGAAGACGTGGACACTTGGCGGGCTGGAAAGGTGGATGTAAGAGGCCGGAAGTAAAGCGGCTTTCGATTGAATCTTGCCCGCCTTTAGCATCCCACATCCCATCATCTCCCAGCTATGTCCTCGCTGAACCACGAAGTTCTCGCCAAAGCCGCCACCGTTTCCCGCGGCCTGACCATCGACGCCGTCGAAGCCAGCAACAGCGGCCACCTTGGGCTGCCGCTGGGTTGCGCGGAAATCGGCGCGGTCCTCTTCGGCCACGCATTGAACTACTGCCCTGACCATCCCGAGTGGCTCAACCGCGACCGTTTCGTGCTCTCAGCCGGACATGGCAGCATGTTTCTATATAGCTGGCTGTTCCTGGCGGGCTATGCGGACATGACGCTCGACGAGATCAAGAATTTCCGCCAACTCCACAGCAAGACGCCGGGTCATCCCGAGTTGACTCACGCGCCGGCTGGCATCGAGACGACCACCGGGCCCCTCGGCCAAGGAGTGGGCAACGCCGTCGGCATGGCGCTCGCGGGCAAGATGGCGGCGGCGCGCTTCAACACGAAAGACCACGCGATCTTCGACCACAAAGTCGTTGTGCTCGCCGGCGACGGCTGCATGCAGGAGGGCGTGGCAATGGAGTCGCTGGAGTTCTGCGGTCATCAGAAGCTTGATAGCCTGATCCTCATCTACGACGCCAACGCTGTGACGCTCGATGCCATGGCCAAGGTTTCCCAGAGCGAGAACACTGCCGAGCGCCTCGATGCTATGGGTTTCGACGTGTTGACGATCGATGGCAACGACATGGACGCGTTCCTCGACGCGTACACCCGCGCGCGGAACGCCGGCAGCGGCAAGCCCCAAGCCATCATCGCCAAAACGCTCATCGGCAAGGGGATTCCCGAAGTCGCCGGTACGCAGAAGGCCCACGGCGAGGGCGGGGCGAAGTTCGGCGAGGCGGCCCGCAAGAGCCTCGGACTGCCGGACGAGCATTATTACGTGTTCCCGGAAGTGACCGAGTATTTCACCGAGCACAAAAAGAGCCGGGAGGCGAAATTTGAGGAGTGGATCAAAAAATTCGACGCCTGGAAGGCCGCAAACCCCGAACTTGCCGACGAACTGGCCGTGACGAGTGCGTTCAGCCACACCCAGGCAAAGGACACCAAGCAAAAGACGCCGGAACCCAGCGAGCTTTTCGCCGCGATTCCCGAGTTCCCGCCGGACACCAAAGTCGCCACACGCGTCGCCGGGCAGACCGTACTCCAACCGCTTGCCAAGCAGAACCCGCTCCTGATCGGCGGCAGCGCAGACCTCTACGGCTCGACGCTCAACTACATCGGCGATCTCAAGGCGCGCGACGATGACTTCTCGCCCGCCAACCGCACGGGGCGCAACATTCCCTTCGGCATCCGTGAGCACGGCATGTGCGCGATCCTCAACGGCATCGCCGCCCACGGCATCTTCCGGCCGAGCGGGGCGACGTTCCTGGTGTTCGCCGACTACTGCCGCCCCGCTATCCGGCTCGCGGCGCTCTCGCACCTGCCGGTGATCTACGTCTTCACCCACGACAGCGTCGGTGTCGGCGAGGATGGCCCGACTCACCAGCCCGTCGAAACCGTGCCTGGCCTGCGTGTCATCCCGAACCTCGACGTGGTCCGTCCCGGCGACCCGGAGGAGACTGCCGGAGCCTTCGTCGCCGCTCTCGAACGCACCGATGGCCCGACTCTCCTGGCCCTCAGCCGCCAAGCCGTGCCGCTGCTCACCTCCATTCCGGTCAAGGAACGCCGGGAAGGCGTTCTCCGTGGTGGCTACATTGCCAAGAAGTAGACGGGTGATCTGGAATACATCCTCCTGAGCGCCGGCAGCGAACTCCAGCACGCCATGAAGGCCGCTGAGACGCTCGGCGCGGGCACGCGGGTGGTCAGCATCCCATGCTTCGAGCGGTTCGACCGGCAGGAGCAAGCGTACAAAGACGAGGTGCTGCCGAAGTCCTGCCGCGCGCGCGTTGCCATCGAGGCGAGCGTGCCGGTGACCTGGGCAGAATACGTCGGTCTGGATGGCGTCACCATCGGTATCAACCGCTTCGGCCTCAGCGCACCCGGCGGCACCGTGATGAAGGA
>CAXTQD010000267.1:0-7704 GCA_964246175.1 uncultured Chthoniobacterales bacterium
CAACAGCATCATGGGCGAATGCCTGCACTACTCACCCAACCGGGTCGTCAACCGCCGGCATTCACCCGAACTGGGCCACTACACACAGCGCATCGACCTGCTAGCCGACCACATCACCGCTTGCATCCTGCCCGCCTTGCGACAGGCCAGACATCGGACCGCCGCTAAACTCACCACGCCATGAACCAAGACCAATCCGCCGTCGCCCGTCTCGAAGAGCGCACCGCGCAGATGGACAAACGCATCGACGATCTCGCCCGCCGCCCCGATCCGTCCGCCGGCCCGGCTGCCGAAAACAAGCCCCCGGCCGAACCGCCGCCGGAGAAAGGCAAGAGTGGGAGCAGACGCCGGTGGGTGGTCCTGCTCGTGCTGGGCACGCTGCTCGCCGTTGGACTGCTCTTCGGCGTGCCGTGGTATCTGCACGGGCTCAACTACGAGAGCACCGACGACGCCTTTGTCGAAGGCCACGTCGTCCGCATCGACCCGAAGGTGGCCGCGTACGTGCGCGCTGTGCATTTCGACGACAACTTCCAGGTCAAGCAGGGCGACCTGCTCGTGGAACTCGACCCACGCGACTTCGACGTAGCACTCGACCGTGCCAAGACGCAGCTCGTCCAGGCACAGGCCCAGGTGCTCAGAGCCAAGGCGAACCTGGAACAATCCCAGGCGCAACTCGTCCAGGCGCAAGCGCAGGTGCAACTCCAGGACGCACAGCTCACCCAGGCGCAGGCGCAGTTCGACCTGGCGCAGATCAACTTCAACCGCAACAACAGCCTCTACGGACGCGACATCAAAGCCATCGCCAAAGAGCAGGTGGACACCACCAGCGCCAACTTCAACGCCGCCAAGGGAACCCTCGACGCCGCCAAGGCCAGCCTGAACGCCGCCAAAGCTAACTTGGGGGCGACGCAGGCGGGCGTGGACGCTTCGCAGGCGCAACTCGCCGCCGCCGGGGCCGACGTGCGCACGGGCGATGTGGCGGTGCGCGATGCCGAATTGCAGCTTTCCTATACCAAGATCTACGCGCCCGTCAGCGGCAAGGTCACGCAGAAGGCCGTCGAGCCGGGTGACTACGTGACGGTCAACCAGGCGCTTCTCTCCCTGGTGCCGCCGGTCGTGTGGGTAACGGCCAACTTCAAGGAAACGCAACTCGCCCACATGAAGGAAGGTCAGCCCGTGGATATCCATGTGGACCCTTTCCCAGACCGCGCCTTCAAGGGCAAGGTAGACAGCATCCAGCGCGGCACGGGATCGCGCTTCAGCCTCTTGCCACCGGAGAACGCCACGGGCAACTACGTGAAGGTCGTCCAACGTGTGCCGGTGAAGATCACCTTCGAGACGGACGGGGGCAACCTGCCCACCCTCGGGCCGGGCATGTCGGTCGAGCCGACAGTGGACGTGTCCAGCGGGCGTCGCTAAAGAGATGAGCACCGCGACCCAGACCGCCGATGCCGCCCTCCGTCCGGCAGCGGCCCAGGCTCCCCCGCGTCCACCCGCGAGCGGCGGCTTTACCCCGGCGGGGGTCAACCCGTGGCTGGTGGCGATCATTGTCACCATCGCCACGTTCATGGAAATCCTCGACACGGCGATTGCCAACGTGTCGCTGCCCCACATCGCCGGCAGCCTCGGCACGGATCAGGACGAGGCGACGTGGGTGCTCACGAGCTACCTGGTGGCCAACGCCGTCGTGCTGCCGCTCTCCGCGTGGCTCTCGCGCGTGTTCGGACGCAAGAACTTCTACATGACCTGCGTGGCGCTGTTCACGATCAGTTCGCTGCTCTGCGGCCTCGCGCCCAACCTGCCGCTGCTCATCTTCTTCCGCGTGCTGCAAGGAGTCGGCGGCGGGGGGTTGGCCCCCAGCGAGCAGGCCATCTTGGTGGACACGTTCCCGCCCGCCAAGCGCGCTGGGGCGTTCGCTCTCTACAGCATGGCCATCGTCATGGCTCCGGCGGTCGGCCCACCCCTGGGTGGGTGGATCACCGATAACTTCTCCTGGCGCTGGGTGTTCCTGATCAACGTGCCAGTGGGCATCGTGTCGTTGTTGTTGAGCGCCCGGTTCGTGCAGGACCCGCCCGCGTTCGAGGCGGAGGTCAAGAAGGCGCGCGCGGCCGGCTGGCTGAAGGTGGACTTCGTCGGCATCGCGCTGGTTGCGCTCGGCCTAGGCTGCCTGGAAGTGGTACTCGACAAGGGGCAAGAAGACGATTGGTTCGGCAGCCCTGTCATCACGGCGTTTTTCGCGGTGTCGATGGTGTCGCTGCTGTTGCTGGTCGTGTGGGAACTGCTCCACGACGACCCCGTGGTGGACCTGCGTCTGCTCGGGGAACGCAACTTCGCGCTGTCCTGCATCTATTATGTGCTTTTCGGGGCGACGATCTTCGGCAGCACGGTTCTCATTCCGCAGATGCTCCAGACGCTCTACGGCTACACGGCCACCGAGGCGGGTGCCGTGCTGACGCCGGGTGCCCTGCTCATCGTCTTCCTGGCGCCTGTCATCGTCAAAATCTTGCCCAAGATCGGCGCGGCGCGCATGGTGTTCGTGGCCTTCGTGATCACCACGTACTCCATGTGGCACTTCGCGCACCTCAGCCTAGCCGCGACCTTCGGCGACTACACACGCGCGCGGATGATCCAGGGCCTCGGGTTGGCGTTCCTGTTCGTGCCGATCACGCAGGTAGCTTATTCCTATCTGCCACCGGCGGCCAACAACCGGGCAAGCAGCCTGACCAACCTCTTCCGCAACCT
The DNA here is from genome assembly GCA_964246175.1 of uncultured Chthoniobacterales bacterium. GTDB lineage: Bacteria > Verrucomicrobiota > Verrucomicrobiia > Chthoniobacterales > SZAS-18 > CAHJWO01. Next base: position 2,743 of record CAXTQD010000267.1, read on the forward strand.
GGGCGGCAGCATGGGCATCGCCTTCGTGACGACCATGCTCGCGCGCCGCAGCCAGCATCACCAAAGCCAGTTGGTCGAGCACATCGGTCTGAACAACCCTATCTTCCAAGCGCGGCTCACCGGATTGACCAGTACTTTGACCCACGCCGGGCTCGATCCCGTGCAGGCCGCCGCCCGCGCGCAGGGGCTGATCGGCCGGACGGTCGCGCAGCAGGCGACCATCTTGGCGTACCTGGATAATTTCTACCTGCTCGGTGCCATCGCTTCCATCGGGGTGCTGCTGGCGTTTTTCATCAAGCCCTTCAAACCGGGTAAACCCGGCGGCGGCCACTAAAAGGCGGCCGGACCGTCCGGCCGCCTCGAACACGGCCTCAACCTCCGCTTGGTCTGCGAAACCGACGCAAGATCAGATATGCTGCAAACGACGAATGGCAGCACGAGTAGCAGCGACTTGCGTCCCTCTGTGATCCTAAACCAACGGGATAGCGCCGCGCAGGTTGAGTGATGCCATGATCAACGGCGCACCTCACAAAAACGTAGGCGTAGATCACGGTTCTTTGGTTGGAATCCGCAAGCGCACCACACAAAATGCTGCTTGTAACCTATGCCCAAAAATTGTTCTCCTCGCTGCCGGCTCGGTCGTCTTTGCCAAGACCCTGCTCGGTCAGTTCCCGGGTATCAGCGCCGGCAGCAACAGTGAGTGTTCGGAGATTTCACCGAAGCCCATGCACAGCGACGGTCGCAACGCTCTCTGCTTTGATTGGCACATCGGGCGCGTCGACAATCGAGGCAATGTTCGTGGACCGATCGAGCGAGGAGCGATGCCGCAACGCCCAGCCTGTTTTTCGAGCGGAGAAAACCTGGACCCGAGCGACGACTAGCTACTGGCTACGCTTGTTCTGGATGTCCTGAAGAAAATGCTGCTGGAGTCATGGCAAGTTTTCGCTCCGATGGCTTCTAACAGCCGACGCTTAGCACACGGACGGAACAGGGACAGTGGTGGAGAGGAGTTGGCGGGTGCGTGGGATGACAATGCCTCCGGCTGGCGACAGCACCTGCACGCACCGCGATGGCGGACACGGTTGCGGTGGGCATGGTTGCGGCGGGAGGCATCCTGGAAAACTTGGAGCGGGGTCAAGGTTTTTGGTTGTCGGCTGTAGTGCTTTATAGCAAAGAGCGCATCTTGCGGTTGGCGCGCAGCCATAAGGGATTCGGCTGCGCCACTTTTCTCTTCATGCAAACTCTCCTCGCTTTATCGTCGGTCCTTCGTCGGATTTCAGTGCTCACCGCGGCTGCCGGTCTGGCGTTCGTGTGCGCGGCTTCCGCCGCTCCGGCTGGCGAACGCGTGACTTTCGAGAGCAGTCTGGCCCCGCTGCCCAACGTGTCCGGCGCGAAGGCCACGAACACGTCGCGCCTGGTGGCCACGCGCGTGACGGAACTCTCCGCCGCCCAACTCGGCGTGGCGCAGGATTTCTTCCTCTCGATGGCCATGCGTAACTTCACCGATTTCCAGATGCGCGTATCCAACGGCGAGTTCGTGCCCTTCGACGAGATGGAGGCCAAGTACCTCCCGCTGCCGGGTAACTACGCCGCGGTGCGCGCGTGGCTGGTCGGCCAGGGGTTTGCGGTGACGATGGACGACGAGCGACGGATGGCGATCTTCCTCCGCGGCACGCCCGCGCAGATTCAGGCCAGCTTCGGGGTGAAGATGCAAGCCGTGACCGTGGAGGGCACGACCTACGCTGCGGCGACGACCGCGCCGAGCTTGCCCGCAAGCATCGCCGGCGGGGTGCTCGGCATCAACGATCTCCAGCCTTACATCAAACCGCAGCGGCACGTCCGGCTGCCCGCCGCCGGCACTGCCGCTGGTCCGGTGCCTCAGGCCACGGTCTCGGCACCTTTCACCGTTCCACAAGTCCTCAAAGCTTACGACGCGACAAACCTGACCGTCGGTGGCACGACGCTGACGGGCGCGGGCCAGAAGATCGCCATCATCATCGACGCTTTCCCGTCTACCAGCGACCTGACGGGCTTCTGGAAGGCCAACGGGATCACCACCCAGAGCCTGAGCAACATCGAGCAGGTCAACGTGCCCGGCGGAACTCTCGACGCGACCGAGGGCGAGGAAACCCTAGACGTGGAGTGGTCCAGTTCCGTGGCGCCAAGCTGCATGGTGCGGGTGTACCTCTCCGATACGCTGAGCTTCACGAACATCAACAAATGTCTCAAACAGGTCGCTACTGATGTGAGCGGCACCTCGCCCACGCAGCCGACCATCCACGCGATGTCGATGAGCCTCGGCATCGCCGAAACCTCCTTGGGCAAGGGCAGCAGCACCTTCACGACGGAGGCGCAATATTTCGCCACCATCGCCAACGGCAGCGCGAGCGGCGGCGTGAGTTCGTTCGTCTCAGCGGGCGACGGGGGCTCAGTGCCCAGCGGCACCCTGAGCCCCGAATACGAATCGACTGACCCGAACGTCACCGGCGTCGGCGGAACCTCGTTGGTCACCGATGCCACCACGGGCCTGCGGACCAGCGAGGTCGTGTGGGACGATGTGACGGCCGCGCAGTACGCCGGCTTCCAGAGCGCCGGCGGGACGGGCGGCGGTACGAGCATCCAGTTCGCGCGTCCGTCCTGGCAGGTGGGCACGGGCGTGCCGACGGGCACCATGCGGTTGGCGCCCGACGTGGCCTCCGTCGGCGCGGAAAGCTCGCCGGGCTACCTGTACTACGGCGGCAAGGCGACCTACGTGGCCGGGACGAGTTGGAGTTCGCCGACCTGGGCGGGCATCGCCGCGCTCATCAACCAGGGCCGCTCCCTCAACTCGCCCGTGCGGCTGCCACCCGGGCTGTTGAACCCGCGCCTCTACCCACTGGTCGGCACCAACAATTTCTACGATGTCACGTCAGGGAACAACACGCTTGGCTCCACCAAGGCGGGTAGCACCAACGGCTTGGCTAACTACACCGCCGGCACCGGTTACGACGAATGCACCGGCCTCGGCGTGCCCGATGTTACCAACCTGGTGAACACCCTGCTCGGTCCGACGCTCACGAGCTTCTCGCCGACGAGCGGTGTGGCGGGCACAAATGTGACCATCACCGGCACCAACTTCTACACCAGCACGACGCTGCCGCTGACGGTGACCTTCAACGGCACGGCGGCGACGAGCGTGACGGTCAACAGCGCCACGCAGATCACGGCGATTGTACCTAGCGGCTATTCGCCCGGGCCAATCACCGTCACCTCCCTGGGCGACGCCACGACGAGCGCCACCAGCTTCACCGCCCCGGTACCCGATGCACAGGTCGCTGCGACGAATACCGGCACGGTAACCCAGGGTGAGAACGGCGACCTGTTCACGCTGTCGGTGTCCAACGTGGGCACGCTGGCGACAAGCGGCACGACGGCGGTAACGGTCTACCCGGGCGGCGGGCTGTACATCGCGGCAGTCACCGGCACCGGTTGGAGCTGCGCCGCGGCCGGCAACGGAAATTGGGCTTGCATCTATGCGGGCTCGGTGGCGGCCGGCAGCACTTTCCCGGCGCTGACCGCGTCGGTGAACGTGAGCCCGAGCGCGCCGGCCGCCGTGAACAACGGCAGCTTGACCGCGCACGTCACCGCCATGGGCGACTTGAATTCGGCCAACGACACCAGCACTGTCCGCTTCACCATCGCAGCGGCCACCACCACGCCGACGCAACAGTGGCGCTACCAGTATTTCAACACTACCGCCAACGCTGGCAACGCCGCCGACACCGCCAATCCAGCTGGCGACGGGATCAACAACCTGACCAAGTACGCGCTCGGCCTGGACCCGACGCAAGCGGAGACCAACCCCGTCACAGAGGACACGAGCACGGGCTATCTGCAACTGACCGTGCCCAAGAACCCGAGCGCCACCGACGTCACCTACAGCGTACAGGTGAACGACGACCTGACGGACTCGGCCGGCTGGACGACAGGCGGCACGACGATCATCCAGGACACCTCCACCCAGTTGCAGGTGCGCGACAGCGTGGCGGTGGGTAGCACGCCCAAGCGGTTCATCCGGTTGCAGATCAGCCGGTGAGCAGCCGGGGCGGGCGTAGGTCCCATCTGGTCAGCGCCGGCGGAACGGCCGCCGCCCGCCACGTCCGCCGCCGCGCGCAGGTCCGGGCAGATGCTTGGCCTCGGACTCAATGGGCGCGTAAGAGAAGCCTTCCACCTGCTGCCGCGCGACGGGTTCGCCCAGGTACTTCTCCACGTCACGTGCGGCCTCGGCGTCCTCAGGGGTGATGAGCGTGAAGGCATCGCCCTCCCGTTGTGCGCGACCCGTGCGGCCGATGCGGTGGACGTAGTCCTCGGGGTTGGTGGGGATGTCGTAGTTGATGACGTGCGTGATGCCCGCCACGTCAAGTCCACGCGCCGCGATGTCGGTGGCGACCATCACCTCGTACTTGCCGCTCTTGAAGCCGGCGAGAGCCTCGATGCGTTGGTTCTGCGAGCGATTGCCGTGCAGGACGGCGACGGGGTGACCATCGGCCTTGAGCTTGCGCGCAATGCGGTCGCTGCCGTGCTTGGTGCGCGCGAAGACGAGGACACTATGATATTGCGTGCGTTGGAGCAGCGCCGTGAGCAGGTCGAACTTCTGCGCGTTCGCCACCGGGTAGAACGCGTGCGCGACCGTCTCGGCCGGCGAGCGGCGTTCGCCGACCTCGACGATGGCGGGGTTGGGCCGGAGCGCCCACGCGGTCAACCGCTCGATCTCGGGCGGCAGCGTGGCGCTGAAGAAAAGCGTCTGCCGTTTGTCGCGCGGCGGGCAGCGTTCCACCAGCCGGCGCACGTCGGGCAGGAAACCCATGTCGAGCATCCGGTCCACCTCGTCGAGGACGAGGATTTCCACGTGGGCGAGGCTGGTCTCCTTTTGCTGGAGGAAGTCGAGCAACCGGCCCGGGGTGGCGATCATCACGTCCACGC